>JARROF010000114.1:0-13971 GCA_037384205.1 Novosphingobium sp.
CACTCAGGAAACCGATGGGGTCTCAGACCTGACGCTCGGCCTGCATCTGCTTGATCTCAGCGATGGCGCGTGCCGGGGAGAGCCCCTTGGGGCACACGTTGGCGCAGTTCATGATGGTGTGGCAGCGATAGAGGCGGAAGGGATCTTCCAACTCGTCGAGGCGTTCGCCGGTCATCTCGTCCCGGCTGTCGGCCAGCCAGCGATAGGCCTGGAGCAGGATCGCCGGGCCGAGGACCTTGTCCGAATTCCACCAGTAGCTCGGGCACGAGGTGGAGCATCATGCACACAGGAAGCACTCGTAGAGGCCGACCAGCTTCTCGCTCTTTACGGGGCTCTGCAGGCGTTCCTTGCCCGAAGGCGTGGTCGAGACGGTCTGCAGCCAGGGTCGGATCGAGGCGTACTGCGCATAGAAATGGGTGAAATCGGGCACGAGGTCCTTGACCACGTCCATGTGCGGCAGCGGGGTGATGCGCACGTTGCCCTTCAGATCCTCGATCGCGGTGGTGCAGGCGAGGCCGTTGGCGCCGTTGATGTTCATCGCGCAGGAACCGCAAATGCCTTCGCGGCAGGAACGGCGGAAAGTCAGCGTCGGGTCCATCTCGCTCTTCATCTTGATGAGCGCATCGAGGACCATCGGGCCGCAATTGTCGAGATCGATCTCGAAAGTATCGTAACGCGGGTTCTCGCCCGAATTCGGGTCGTAGCGGTAGACGGTGAACTTCTTCACCTTGCCCGCGCCTTCGGCCTTGTGGACCTTGCCCTGCTTCTTGATCTTGCTGTTAGCCGGGAGGGTGAACTGCGCCATGAAAGAATCCCCGTGATTTCGCAACTGCGGCATGAACCGCGACTACAGGACCCCTCTAGCGATTCAGCCGCGCGGGGCAAGAGGCGAGAATCATGGGCCAGGGATAGGCTATGTCGGCGTGCATACTTGCGTCAGGAGCGTTGCTATTCCTATTATAATATTGATTTATATATGAAATTATAGATTTCATAGCAGTCTGGGGCCTGTATTCTCACGGTTCCGGGCTGCCGGCGGGCCCTCCTGCCCGGAAAAACAGGTGCGAAATTATTGGCAGGGCTGGGTGGGTGTGCCCGCGCATATGGCGCGGGACAGCAGGCTCACGCCGTGCCAATCCCGCGCCTTGGAGCGCTTTTCAGCCCCGCGGAGACGCCTAGAAATCCGCGGAAACCTGCACGAACCAGTTTCTCGGCCGGGCATACATCTTTTCCGCGTAGCCCAGCGTGCCCAGCGAGGCGTTGCCCTGGATCAGGTAGCGCTTGTCGAACAGGTTGATCACGCCTGCGGTCAGTTTCCAGCCGTTGTCCTCGTTGGCAAGGGTGATCGTGCCATTGCTGACAAAGTATCCCTTCTGCTCGATTTCCGGCACGCTGCCGGTGATGAAGGTCTCCTTGGCGGTATAGCTGCCGTCAAAGCGCGGCGTCAGCGTGTAGGTGTCGGAAAGCGCGATCTTGTAGGCGATGCCGAAGCTGCCCTGGAAAGCCGGGGTCAGCGGCAGATCGTCGCCCGGGGCGACTGTTGCGGTGGCGCCCGGAATATTGGTGACGCTCAGCACTTTGGCATCCAGCGTGCTCGCCGAGGCATCGAGGATCAGGCCCCAGCGCGGGCGATAGCTCAGCTCTGCCTCAACCCCCTTGAAGCGGGCCTTGCCGGCATTGAACAGCAAGGGCACCACGCCCTGGCGGAAGATCATCTGGAAGTTGTCGTAGTCGGCGATGAAACCGGCGGTGTTGAGACGGAAATCGCCGTATTCGAACTTGGCGCCGACTTCGTAGCTGGTGACGGTCTCCGCATCGAAGGGGACCGGCGTGAAGCCCGGTGGCGGCGCGTTGTAGCGCGTGTTGAACCCGCCCGACTTGAAGCTCTTCGCATAGGAAACGTAGGTGCTGAGGTGATCGGACCAGGAATAGCGGATGCTTCCCGACCCGGTCAGCTTGGAGAACGTATCGTGATTCGGCGTGCTGTAGATATAGAGCGGCCCGCCGTCCGGGATTGCCGCCGTCGGCAGGGGATCGGGATCGGGCAGGGTCCACGGGAACAGGTTGAACACCGTACCCTGATAGGTCTTGATATCGCGGGTGTAGCGCAGGCCGCCCGATAGCTCGAGACCGTCGACCGGCGTGACCGACAGTTCGCCGAACACGGCCAGCGAATCCGTTTTGAGGTGCGAGACCTGAAGATCGCGCGAGCCGGGGCCGCCCGCCAGCAGGGAGGCGATGACCGGCGGTGAGGGCGGAAAAGCCAGGGGAACGGTGGCGCGTTCCTTGGTTTTCTCGAAGAAGTAATAGCCGCCCAGAATGCCGTTGAGCATGCCGGCATCGTATTGAAGCTGGAATTCCTGGCTGAACTGTTCGGACTTGGCGCCGACGTCGGTAGTGAGGATGGGAAACGGCGTGTTGTCCGCATCGCGAATGCCGCGCGACTGTGTCGAGCGGTAGGCGCTGATCGACTTGAACTTCAGCGCAGTGGTGAGCTGCGCTTCGGCCGTCGCGGACACACCCCATACCTTGGACGTGCTGGTGACGGGGGCAGTGCCGCCGTTCACGAAATCGCCCTTGGCCTGATAGTTGTTGGCGCAGCGGGTATCGTCGATGGACGGCACGTTAGGTGCACCGAAGCGCGGATCGCCGGGCGTGAGCGGGGCGAAGGGTATGGTCGCGCCCGGGCACCCGGCCGCGACGCTGACGATTGCCGGAACCACGGCCTTCGGATTGATGCCGGCGAACACGAACGGGGCGCCGTGTTCGTCGCGTTTGGTATAATCGGCGCGGATGTTCAGCTTGAAGTCCGTGTTCGGTTCCCACTTCAGCGCGCCGTTGAACGTGCGGCTGTTGTCATTGCCGAGATCGAGCCCGTCATAGGCCCGGCGCACATAGCCGTCGCGTTTGCGGAAACCGCCGGAAAACCGGGCCGCAACGGTTTGCCCCAGGGGAATGTTGAGCGCGGCGAAGCCTTCGTAGAGGCTGTCCGCGCCGACGCGGAAACGGCCGTTGCCGCTGAATTCGCCGAGAATCGGTTCGCGCGTGCGCACCAGAATGGCACCGCCGATGGTGTTCCGGCCGAACAGCGTGCCCTGCGGCCCGCGCAGCACCTGCACGCTGCCGATATCGCCGAAATCGATCGCCCCGCCGACGGCGCGGCCAACATAAACCTCATCGATATAGATGCCGACTCCCGGATCGACCGCCGCTGTCGGGTCAACCTGACCGACGCCGCGGATGAAGACGACAGTCGCGGCGGAATTGCCGGAAAGCTGCCCTGCCGATTTGAACTGGAGGTTCGGCGTGATCTGTTCGAGGTCCGACGACTGCGTGATCTGCCGGTCTTCCAGCATCTTGGCCGAGAATGCCGAGACGGCGATCGGTGTATCCTGAAGCGATTCCTCCCGGCGTCTGGCGGTAACGACGATTTCCTCCGCCGCGGCCTGTTGGCCGGTGCCGCTTCGCCTGTTGTCCTGAGCCTGCGCTTCGGCAGTGGCCGCCAGCGATACGAATGCCGCAACGGCAAGCACGCTGCAGTGGGAAATCCACTGCGCACGGGACTTCCATGCCCTCATATGTTCCTCCTGCTCCCAGGACCGGAGATTTGCTCCTGATCCATCACGAGGGGTTGCAGGGAACTTAGATATTGTCAATAGCAATGCGTGTATCGCCGGGAGCAAGGTTTGCCGTGTTGTGTTCGTGAGCTAAAAATTGCCTGTTTTCTGCGGGTGAGCGGCTTGTCAGGGGGGCTTTGAGTCTCTCTCGCAAGGGTTCTGTATCGGTGTCTTGCAACCTGATCCGAAGCCGTGCGGCCTGGCTTTCATGCCGTGGTGCGATGCCGTAAGTTCCCGGTCCGAAGGAGGCCTTGCAATGCCGCTGCCAGGTCGCTGCAGGGCCGCTGCTGCCAAAGAAAAAGGCCCCCCGCCGGTGACAGGAGGCCTTTTCGTTAGGGAGCCGGATTGGCTTCGGCGTCAGTCGCCGAACGTGCGTTGCCACCAGCCACGGCGCGGGGATTCGTCGCTTTCGCCAGTGCTTTCCGACGGAGCTTCGGCCACGGTTTCGCTGTTGCCGTTGACATCGTTCGCGGCCTCGGGCGTTTCCGCAGCCGGCGTTTCGGCCACCGGAACCTCGGCTACCGGAACTTCGGCCGCCGGAACCTCGGCCACCGGTGCGGCAGTTTCAGCGGCGGGCTCTGCCGGTGTTGCTGCCGTGTCCGCCTTCTTGCGACGGGTGCGCTTGGGCTTGGCGGGGGCTTCCCCGGCCGCCGTTTCGGCCGGCACCTCGGCGGTTTCCGGCGCGTCCGCCTTCTTGCGGCGGGTGCGCTTGGGCTTGGCGGGGGCTTCCTCGGCCGCCGTTTCGGCCGCAGCGGGTTCGGCGGAAACGGTTTCGCTCGTTTCCTCGGTTGCGGCTACGGCCTTCTTGCGGCGGGTGCGCTTGGGTTTGGCAGGCGCTTCCTCGGCGACCGGCGCTTCGGCTTCGGGCTCGGCTTGCGGAGCGGCTTCCTCGGCCACTGGCGCGTTCACGGCGGGAGCTTCAGCCTCGTGCGCTTTCACCTCTTCGCCTTCGGTTTCCTCACCGGCAGCAGCTTCGCTGCCCTCGGTCTCGGTCTCGGCCTCGCCGTTCTCTTCGCTGCGGCGACCGCGACGGCGGCGACCGCCCCGGCGGCGGCGCTTGCGGGGCGCCTCGCCGTCCTCGCTTTCGGCAGTCAAGGCTTCGCTCTCGCTCTCGCTCTCGTCTTCCGACTCCTCGGCGTCTTCCTCGCTCACGGCAGTCTCATCGCTGCCCTGCTCGTCGGCGCGACTCCGGCCCCGGCCCCGGCGGCGCTTGCGGCGCTTGCGGCGGCCCGAACCTTCGCCGTCATCGGAGGCACGGTCGAGCGCTTCCTCGCGTTCGATCTCGTCCTCGTCATCCTCGACGACATCGTCATCCTCGACATCGACCGCGATCGGTTCGAAGCGCGGGACGAACTCGTTGTGCGGGCCCGAGGACATGACGCGCATCTTGGCGCCTTCGTTCTCCCCTTCGGGGATCACTTCCACGTTCACGCCGTAGCGTGCCTCGATATCGGCGAGGTCCGAACGCTTGGCGTTGAGCAGGTAGACTGCCGCTTCGGTGGAGGCGAAGAGCGAGATGAACACGCCCTTGCCCTTGGCGGCTTCGTCCTCGATCAGGCGCAGCGCCGAAAGGCCGGCGGAACTGGCGGTGCGCACAAGACCCGAACCGTCGCAGTGCGGGCAGGGGCGGGTGGTGGCTTCGAGCACGCCGGTGCGCAGGCGCTGGCGGCTCATTTCCATCAGGCCGAAGCTGGAAATGCGGCCGACCTGGATGCGTGCGCGGTCGTTCTTGAGGGCGTCCTTCATCGCCTTTTCGACCTTGCGGACGTTGGAGCCGTACTCCATGTCGATGAAGTCGATCACGACGAGGCCGGCCATGTCGCGCAGGCGCAGCTGGCGGGCGATTTCGTGGGCGGCTTCGATATTGGTGGAAACCGCCGTCGCCTCGATGCCGTGCTCCTTGGTCGAGCGGCCCGAGTTGATATCGATCGAAACCAGTGCCTCGGTGGGGTTGATGACGATGTATCCGCCGCTGCGCAGCTGCACGACCGGATCGTACATCGCGGTGAGCTGGTCCTCGGCGCCATGGCGCTGGAACAGCGGCACGGGATCGGCATAAGGCTTCACCCGGCGCGCGTGGCTGGGCATCAGCAGCTTCATGAAATCCTTGGCAGCACGGTAGCCTTCCTCACCCTCGACAACCACTTCCTCGATATCGCGGTTGTAGATGTCGCGGATGGCGCGCTTGATGAGGTCGCTGTCCGAATGGATCAGCATGGGCGCGGCCGAATGGAGCGTCTTTTCGCGCAGTTCGTCCCACAGGCGGGCGAGATAGTCGAAATCGCGCTTGATCTCGGTCTTGGTGCGCTGGAGGCCCGCCGTGCGCACGATGCAGCCCATCGAACGCGGCAAGCTGAGTTCGGCGATGATCGACTTCAGCCGCTTGCGGTCGCTGGCCGAGCTGATCTTGCGGCTGATGCCGCCGCCGTGGCTCGAATTGGGCATGAGCACGCAGTAGCGGCCCGCGAGGCTGAGGTAGGTGGTCAGCGCCGCGCCCTTGTTGCCGCGCTCTTCCTTGACGACCTGCACCAGCAGCACCTGACGGCGGTGGATGACGTCCTGGATCTTGTAGCGGCGGCGCAGCGCCATGCGTTTGGCGCGCGCTTCTTCGGCTTCCTTGGAACGGCCCGAGTTGCGGCGGCCCTGACGGCGGCCCCGGCCGCGGCGACCGCGGTTGTCCGTATCTTCGTCGGCGTCTTCCTCGCCTTCGCCGGGATCGGAGAAGCCGTTTTCGACATTACCGTCCTCGATCGTGGCGACTTCGTCCTTTTCGGATGTGTCGACTTCGGTCAGGCCGCCGTCTTCGAATTCCTCGTTTTCGGTTTCGTCCTCATCCTCATCCTCGGCATCCTCGCTGGCGCGCAGTTCAGCCTCTTCGGCAAGCAGCGCGTCGCGGTCTTCCTTGGGTATCTGGTAATAGTCAGGATGGATTTCGCTGAAAGCCAGGAAACCGTGCCGGTTTCCGCCGAAATCAACAAAAGCCGCCTGCAGCGAAGGTTCGACGCGTGTCACCTTCGCGAGGTAGATGTTGCCTTTTATCTGCTTGCGTTCGGTCGATTCGAAATCGAACTCTTCAATGCGGTTTCCCTTGAGTACCGCCACCCGCGTTTCTTCCGGGTGGCGCGCATCGATGAGCATGCGCGTTGCCATTATGTGATCTCCATACGCGCCCGGTTCCGGCCGGATCTGCCTGGAAGGCGCGGTTCTGTTCAATGAGGCCCGCCGGACGAATGCGGCCCGCGCCGGATGCGGCGGGTGGCTTCGTGCCAGGGGCTGAGGTAAAAACGAATTCGGGACAATCCAGCGCCCCGGATGGTGTTAGCGTATCGGCTGCCCAATCAGCAGCGTGCGTGTCTGCGAGAGGAAGATCGCGCGGCGAAATCGAACGCGCGGAAAATTGCTGCCATACCGCCCAAGCCCTTCCGGGCATCGACGGACAAGACGGCAATTGACTTCTCATGGCTCGCATCAACCTGTTCGGATCCGGAAACGGATTTTCCGGTATCGAAGGGCCCCGGGTTCTGTGCCTGGCGGTCCTTTATCTGCATGTCATCTGGTGATGCCCGTGCCGGATTGCGAGGACCTGAGGGCGTCATGGGCCCCGGGATGGAAATGGCCTAGCATTCAAGGCCGGTCACGGCAAGTTACTTGGCTGCGGTGCTTTTGGAGGCTGCCATGAACCTGCGACAAGGGTTTCGACCTGTTTTGTCAAAAGAGTTGTGAAGGCGAGGAGGTGCAAACCGGCGATGGGGCTGGGCATATCGTTCGGCATCCAACGCCGCGGCGCGCCGGTCTTCACGATATCGCGCAGTCCGTTGAATACTGCGCGAAGGCCGTGCTCGCGCTGTCCCCGCACCTTCCCGCCGGAGCGCCAGATACGGCACGATCAGCAACCACTCTTCATCGGATATATCAGAGGGGTCAGGCTTGCGACAGTTCTCCATCCAGACCTTTGAAGCCATTCGGACTCACAAGCCCATAACAGCCTCCAGCGCAGGGACGTTCACCGGTTCCTTTCCTGAAACCGTGGGAACGCGGCGCGGCAGGATTGCCGTGTGCGCAATATGTTCCTAGCAAGGCGGCCAATGTCGCGCATAATACGAACATTGGTGATCCTTTCGGCGCCGCTGGCGGTGCTGGTGGCGGTGTTCGTGGTGATCAGGGCAGCGGGCACTGTCGACGGCGACTATCGCTACGTGGTGCGCTTCGACTTGCCGAGTGCCGATGCGCCGGTCGGCCTGCCCCGGGTGGATGGCCCTGCGGATTCCAGCCGGCCTCTGGTCGTGATCGATCCGGGCCACGGCGGTTTCGATCCCGGCGCCGGTACGGATCGGATGCGCGAAAAGGACGTGGCGCTGAAGATTGCGCATGCGATCCGGGCGCGACTGCTGGCCGGGGGCGGTATTCGTGTGGCGATGACCCGCGATACGGACCGTTTCGTGTCGCTGCACGACCGGCCCGACATCGCGCGCAGGCTTCATGCCGATCTGTTCATTTCGATCCACGCCGACAGTGCCGAAAACGATTCGGCGCGCGGGGCGAGCGTGTATGTCCTGTCCGAAAAGGGATCGAGCCAGGCGGCCGGACGCTTTGCCGCGCGTGAGAACGGCGCGGACCGGATCAACGGCGTTTCGCTGTCGCGGACCAGTTCCAACGTGGGGGCGATCCTGCTCGACCTGTCGCAGCGCGGCGCGCAGGCAGGATCGGCCGAACTGGCCGGTCTTATGCTGCGCGAACTGCGCGAGGCGGACATCGGTCTGCATCATGACCGTGTCGAGACCGCCGCGCTCGCCGTGCTCAAGGCGCCGGATATCCCCTCTGTCCTGTTCGAGACCGGCTATATCAATAATGAGAAGGACTATGCCTTGCTGCGTTCGAAGAAGGGACAGGAAGCGATCGCCGATGCGGCGGCGCGGGCCGTGCGCATCTATTTCGCCCGCAAGCGCGGGGTGTGAAGGGTGCTCACCGCATTTTCACGCTTCCTGTCTGGCCTTGCGCGAAACGGGCGTGCTAGAGGACGCGCGCAATGAGCGACCCGACCCAGAGTAACGGCGCCGGTCCCGGCGAGCCGCCGCCCGAAGACGCCAGCTTCCGCATTCGCCGCGAGGGTTCCGGCCCGCTGGCGGCGCTGGGCCGTGTATGGCGCAACGGCAAGTGGCTGAGGCGTTTCAGTTACCTGTGCCTGGCGGGATTCGTGGCGATGGCCGGGTTCTGGGTGGCGATCACCCGCGATCTGCCCGATGCACACAAACTGCTCGAATATCAGCCGCCGCTGCCGACGATGGTGCGCGGCAGCGACGGCGAGATCGTCTACAGCTACGCCCGCGAGCGGCGCGTGCAGCTGCGTTTCGTCGATTTTCCGAGGCCGCTGGTCAATGCCTTCCTCTCTGCCGAGGACAAGACGTTCTGGACTCATGGCGGCGTCGATCTCACGGGTCTTGCCGGTGCGGTGAT
Organism: Novosphingobium sp.; assembly: GCA_037384205.1. Classification (GTDB taxonomy): domain Bacteria; phylum Pseudomonadota; class Alphaproteobacteria; order Sphingomonadales; family Sphingomonadaceae; genus Novosphingobium. The sequence goes on from JARROF010000114.1 coordinate 9,072, forward strand.
CGATTATATCTCCAAGTACGGCTCGGGACAGCGCGCGCGCGGCGGCTCCACGATCACGCAGCAGGTGGCCAAGAACATCCTCATCGGGGATGAATATTCGATCACCCGCAAGCTCAAGGAAATGATCGTCGCGCACCGCATCGAAGGCGTGCTGACGAAAGAGCAGATCCTCGAACTCTATCTCAACGAGATTCCGCTGGGCCGCCAGAGCTTCGGCGTGCAGGCTGCCGCGCGCGCCTATTTCGGCAAGGACGTAGGCGATCTCGATCTGCACGAGACGGCGTTCCTGGCGATCCTGCCCAAGGCGCCCGAACGTTACGGCCGCAAGAAGTATGAGGGCATGGCGATTGCCCGGCGCAACTGGGTGCTGGACGAGATGGTCAAGAACGGCTGGGCCTCTCGCGCCGATGCCGATGCCGCCAAGGCCAAGCCGCTCGATCTCATTCCGCGCCAGTCCGAAAGCTACGATCCGGCGAACAGCTACTTCGTTGAGGAAGTGCGCCGCCGCCTGATCGAGCGTTACGGTGAAAAGGCAGAGGATGGCCCCAACAGCGTCGACTACAAGAACTGGCGGGTCGGCGTCATTCTCGACAAGTCGGGCAGTACCGGGCGGATTGGCTTTTCCGACGGCAATATCGCGGAGCTCACGGGCATTGCCGAAAAGGCGCGTGCCGGGGACTTTGTAGTGGCCGAACCGGTGTCCGCAGGGACATGGGCACTGCGAACGGTCCCCGAGGCTTCGGGCGGCATGATCATGGAACAGCCTTCCAGCGGGCGTATTCTCGCCATGCAGGGCGGTTTCGATTTCGGGCTCGGTTCGTTCAACCGCGCGACCCAGGCCGAACGCCAGCCCGGCTCGACCATCAAGCCGTTTGTCTACGCCACAGCCCTGCAGAATGGCATGACTCCTGCCACGCAAGTGCTCGACGGCACCTTCTGCGTCTATCAGGGCGCGAGGCTCGGCAAGAAGTGCTTCCGCAACTTCGGCGGCGAAGGCGGGGCGGGCAGCCACACCATGCGCTGGGGGCTTGAGCAGTCGCGCAACCTGATGACGGTGCGTATCGCCAGTGACACCGGCATGCCCAAAGTGATCAAGACGTTCCACAACATGGGGATCGGCGATTACAAGCCGTACCTGTCTTTCGCACTGGGCGCCGGGGAAACCACGGTAGCGCGCATGGTCAATGCCTACGCCTCGCTGGCGAACAACGGCGTGCAGTACCCTGCGTCGGTAATCGACTATGTGCAGGACCGTAACGGCAAGGTGATCTGGCGCTCGGACCCGCGCCACTGCGACACCTGCAACATGCCCGAATGGGATGGCAAGCCGATGCCGCGCATCCAGCGCAAGGGCAAGCAGGTGATCGATGCGGATACCGCCTATCAGGTGATCCACATGCTGGAAGGTGTGGTGACGCGCGGCACCGCAGTGCGCCTGCGCAGCCTGGACCTGCCGCTGTTCGGCAAGACCGGCACCACCAACGGGCCGACCGACGTGTGGTTCATGGGCGGCAATCAGGACTATGTCGGCGGTGTCTATGTCGGGTATGACAGTCCCCGCTCACTGGGCGGCTGGGCGCAGGGCGGGCGCATTTCCGCGCCGATATTCAAGGATGTGGTGGAGGCCACCCGCTCGCGCTGGACGCATGATCCGCTGCTTGCGCCGCCGGGTATCCGCATGGTCCGTATCGACCGCGTGACCGGCAAGACGGTGATGGGCGTGGAGCCCGGCAACGAGCCCAAGGCTTCGGTGATCTGGGAGGCTTTCAAGCCGGACAGCGAGCCCGCGAAATACCTGGCTGAGGACGAATTCACCCGTCGCCGCAACGCACTGGTCGCAAAGGTCTCGCAGGCCCGTGAAGAGCGCGAGGCGGCAAAGGCGCGCGCCGCGGGAGTCCAGGCGCAGGATTTCGCGGCGGAACAGGGCGGACTGTACTGATTGCATAACGGCCCGGGGCGGCAAACGTCCGGGCCCGATCTTCGGGAGAAGCGCGCGATAGTGGAGACAGCGCGGGTGGCAATCTGACGCTGGCGGCGGCGGCCTTGTGCGACAAGCCTGCCGCATGGCCGCTGGTCATGCAGATCCCGGTCTATCCCGCCGGGATCGCTTCGCTTCGGACCAGTCTCGCGCGGCTCAAGAGCGCCAGCCTTGTCGGCGTGCAGATGCGCGATCATGCGCTCAAGCGTCCGGAGGAAGCCGAAGCGATGCGGTGAGGGTCATGGAACTGGCCGGAGAGGGGGCTTTTTGCCCTTTTCCCGTTGATGGCCCAGCGTCATCCGCTGACGGACTATGCGGAGGCGATGAACGCGGCGCTTTCGGCAAGGCGGCCGGGTGCGTAGTTGTCCTTATGGAGTGAAACGGTCCGGAATGGCGCATTCATTTCCAAGGTGACCAAACAATTAACCGGCTGTCTTAAAGCTACGTTACCCGCACTTCCATAGAAACAGGTAAGGTCCATTAATAAACAACCGGGGAACAGCAATGCGAAGGTTGACGGCACGCGGTTTGACGGTGCGATACCTTGCGGCGCTGGGGCTGGTCGCTTTTCTGTCCATCGCCTTGCACTTCGTGGTGAAGGACATGCTGCATGCCAGCGAAGGGTCGGCCGAACTCATGAACATCAGCGGCCGCCAGCGTATGCTGTCGCAGCGTATCGTCAGTCTGGCACTGGAACTGGACAAGGGCGATGAAACCGCCCGGGCTCCGATGAAAAAGGCCATCGAGGAGTTCGGCGCAGCGCACCGCCGGCTGGTCCGCGTTGCAGGAGCCGACATCAAGGACTCCGTTGGGGAAACACGGTTGAGGGACACTTACTTCGGCGCTGCGGGAGTCGACAGGGCCGTGCAAGCCTATCTTGCCGCCGCCGGGCGCATAGCGGAGGGGCATGAAGCCAGAGCCGGGCCGGAAGCGGCGCAATATGCGGCCGATATGGCGTTTTTGGTCTCGTCTGCGCGCGGGCCGATGCTGGAAGGACTAGAGCAGGTCGTGACGATCCATCAGACCGTCAGCGAAGAGCATATTCGACTTATGCAATTGATTCAGCAGGGAATCGTAATCGTTATTGTTCTGACGCTTCAGATCGAGGCGCTGTTCATTTTCCGCCCCATGGTAAAGAGCATTTCCGGCTACGTCCGCCAGTTGCTGGAACTGGCCGACCGCGACTATCTGACTGGCGTGACGAACCGCCGCGCTTTCACGGATCTGGCGCGCACCGAAATTCAGCGCGCGCGGCGGTACAAGCGCAGTCTGTCGATCCTGCTGATCGATGTCGATCACTTCAAGCGGATCAATGACACGCATGGCCATCTGGCGGGCGATGCGGTGCTGACGGCCATTGCCAGGACGCTGGAGAACTCCGCGCGTCGGGAGGATGTCGTCGGGCGTATCGGCGGGGAGGAATTTGCGATTCTGCTGCCGGAAACGCCTGTTGCGGAAGCGCGCGAAGTGGCGGAACGGCTGCGCCGGGCCATGGCCAGCCATCCGATCGAAGCCCATGGCAAGTCCATCGAAGTGACAGTCAGTATCGGTCTGGCGAGCGTTCCGCTTGACGTTGCAGATCCGCTGACGGCAGCGATGGGAACGGCGGACTCGATGCTCTACAAGGCGAAGGAGGCAGGGCGGAACTGCGTCTGGCCGAAGCTGACGCAAGTCGATACCGATGGCGGCGTGCGCAATCTGCGTGGCTGAGGGCGCACGTCCAACCGTTACTCCTGCCTATTCGACGCGGCCATAGATTCCAAACATGATGGAGCGCCAGCTCCGCCCTTTGACATAGCGCTGGTAAAGCAAGGTGAGCACAAGCAAACCGAGCATAAAAGGCAGCGCCGCGTAGGTCCCGAACCGGTGAGATGCCAGCGTGTAGACCGTCATCAAGGGAATGAGGATGGCAAGCCAGTACAGCCAGGATTTTACTTGCACCGTTACTGACGGAAGGCGCTTTTTTGGATTCTTTTCCATCGCAGCAACTTAACAGATCGCTATCGCAAGTCCAGATCAACTCTCCGTGCGGAATTGCTGCGGCGTCATGCCGGTCCAGCGCTTGAAGGCACGGCCGAAGCCGGTCTTTTCCGCGCGGCGCTTGATCGGTCAAGTGCCGCGTGCCAGCGAACCTGCTACACTGCGCTCTTCACGGAAACGGGCGGACGCGTAGGGCCAGGGCCGCCAGCAAGGTGTTGGTAGCCTTGCGGGCGACCTGTTACCCTGCACCAGAATGGCTTGCCTGTCTGCCTTCGGATAAGGCACGATACCGGGATTAAACCCGTATTTACCAAAAGTTAGCGGCTCTCCGGTTAGGCAGGGCCATGACTGCCGGGCACGATATGGAGCGAAGACACGTACAGCACCCTGCATTGGTGCTGGAGCATTCCTTTCTCTTCCGGATTCCGCCCCGCTATGCTTGGCCCGTGGTCCTCTTGCTCCTGGGAGCAGTGGCTGGCATCGAAAGGCTCGCCCCACACGAAATCTGGTTCGGTCCCGCTTATCTGGGGGTGATTTGCCTTGCGGCGTGGGCCTTGAGCACGCGCACGGCGTTCTTGCTGGGGACCGTGGTCCTCGTGTTCAAACTGGCGTTCGGTTTCTATCCGATGGGGGCCGGACTGGCTTTGGGGAACGTTGCGGTGCGTTTTGCCGGTATCGGCATTGTCCTGGTTTTCATCGGTCTTGCGCGCAAGTCTTGCGAGCGTGAATGGCGCCTTGCGCGCGCAGACTTGCTGACGGGCGCGCTGAACCGGCAGGCCTTTTTCGAACTTGCCGGATCGGGCCGTTGTTCCGGTGGATGGTCGGCGCTGATCTATGCCGATCTTGATGGGCTGAAGCAGCTCAATGACCGAAAAGGCCATGGCTGGGGTGACAAGAGCCTGAAGGTATTCACCGAAACGGTTCGCCATACGATCCGAGAAG
>JARROF010000115.1:0-17881 GCA_037384205.1 Novosphingobium sp.
GAGCGTGCCAAGGCTGACGATAAGATCGAAGCCCTCGAACGGATAGGGCTGCTCTTCCGCAAAGCCCAGCGCCGGTTCGGCGTCGGTCACCTGAACGCCGCGCGCGGAGAGCGCCCGCGCCAGCTCGCCGCTGTAATCGCCAATGACAAGCGCGGTAGCGGGCTCGAAGCGCAGGAAGGCCAGCCTCTCGAGCACGTCCCCGACCATATCGTCGATCAGATAGCGCGGGGCATCGGGCCGATCCTGCAAGGCCAGCATACGTCTGCGGGCGGCGATGCGGCGGGTGGGGGAGAAAATGCGAGGCGGTGCTTTGCTGGCCATGGCTTCCCCCTGCCGCCTCGATGAAATCCTTGCAACCGGTTGTGGTGCTGGCGGGCATCGATAGCATGGCGCGCGTGCGCATTATCCAGGCTCTGGCTCCGATCGTGGATCTGGTCTTCCCGCCGCGCTGTCCGCTGTGCGGAGCGGCTATTGGAGAGCAGACGGGGCTATGCTTCGAGTGTTGGGGAGATCTGGTCATCCCGGGTGAGCCGGCTTGTACGGCGTGCGGCAGACCGTTCGGGGCAGGAACCCCGAAAGGCATGATCTGTGCGCCCTGTCTGGCCAATCCCCCGCGTCACGATGGAATCGCGGCTGCCACTCTCTACAACGATGTTTCACGCAAACTTGTCTTGTCTCTCAAGCACGGTAACCGAATCTCACTGGCACCAATGATGGCAGAATTGATGCTGGCGAAGCTGAGCACTGTGGCACCGGGCTGGATAGTAATTCCCGTGCCGCTCCATCGCTGGCGGCTATGGAAACGTGGCTACAATCAGGCTGCCGAACTGGGCCGGGTGATCGCGCGGCGTACAGGTGCCAGCCTTGCTGTCGATGCCTTGGTTCGGCGCAAGGCGACGCCGTCGTTGGGCGGACTGGGAAAGAACGCCCGAAAGCGAGCGTTATCCGGAGCGATCGGACTGAACCCGAGGCACAAGAACCTGCTGAAGGGCGCGCATGTGGTCCTCATCGACGATGTGCTGACCAGCGGCGCAACCAGCGATGCCTGCATATCCGCTCTCAAGAGGGCAGGCGCCAAGACGGTGATCATAGCCTGTTTCGCCCGGGTTCTGGACGAGGCTCTAGATGTCGCCTGAGCAGAAGAGAAAACGCCCGGAACCTCTTGGATCCCGTGCGCCCTCGTGACGAAACTGTAAAGACCCTGCAAAGCAGTTCGACGGCACCCCTGATTGCCGTCTGGTCGATCCCTCATCGCTGCGATGGCGTGGCCCTACCCACGTACCAACGCTGATCCCTGAACCATGGCGCTTGTCTAACAGCGACCTGTGGGTCAGAAGCAGCCCCCAGCTGCATCGGCAACGTCCAATGAAACGGCGCTGTTGAAAAGAGGATTCACGTGAAGGCGTGGATTTTGCTCACCAGCTGTGGTTATCGTGCAACATTACAATACTGAAAGCCTGATCGAGGAAATCTCCGGAATGAGCGATGTGTCTGCTGCCGATCGCGAACTTGGCACCATGTTTATACCGCGCTTCGATGCGCAGGGCCTGCTCATCGCAATCGCGGTGGATGCGGCCACGAAAGATATTCTGATGGTTGCCTATATGGACGCCGAAGCTTTGGGTAAGACACGGGAAACCGGCCTTGCACACTTCCATTCCCGTTCGCGCGGCAAGCTGTGGCTGAAAGGTGAAACTTCCGGCCATTTCCTGCGAGTGCAGGAAATTCGGGTCGATTGCGATCAGGATGCGCTGGAACTGGTCGTCACGCCGGAGGGCCCCGCGTGCCACACCGGTGCACGCAGCTGCTTCTACCGCAAGCTTGACGGAGAGAACCTCTCGCGCATTGAAGCGTGACCGTCAGGCGAGCACTTCGTCAAACAGGCCAAGCATGGCGGCCCAGGACTGGCGGTCCGCGCTGGCATCGTACTTGATGGCATCGATCCCGCGCGCATCGCTGCCCGGGTCGGTAAAGCCATGCCGCACACCGCTGTACGCATGGAAATGCCAATCCGCGCCGGCGCGGTCCATTTCATCCCAGAACGCGGTGACTTGCTCGCGTGGAACGAGCGGATCGGCATCGCCATGGCAAACCAGCAACCGCGCCTTGACCACGCCGGGTTCGGCAGGCTTTCCCGTCGACAGGACGCCGTGAAAGCTGACGGCAGCCAGCAAGTCCTGCCCATCGCGGGCCGATTCCAGCGCGGCCTGGCCGCCCATGCAGTATCCCGTTGCCAGCATTGGAAGACCGGATGCTTCGGGCAAGCCGCGCAGAGCCGTGATCGCAGCGGCGAGACGGCTGCGATAGTGCCCGGTATCGGCTCGCAGTTCGTCCGCGCGTTCGAATGATGGTTCGTGAGCACCATAAAAATCGGCGACCATGACAAGATAGCCCAGATTCGCCAGCATCCGGGCGCGCCGTTCCATGGGCGGATTGAAATTGGCGATAGTCGGAAAGACCACCACGGCCGCGCGCGCCGCACCGTCCGGGCGGGCCAGCCAGCCGGTCAACTCCTGACCGGCGTGGTGATAGGCGAGCGGCTCCAAAGCCATTACTCTGGCAGGAAATCCGGCACAGAGAGATAACGTTCGCCGGTGTCGTAATTGAAACCGAGTACGCGCGAGCCTGCGCGCAGGTCCTTGAGCTTCTGCGCGATGGCGGCAAGCGTCGCGCCGGAACTGATGCCCACGAGCATGCCTTCCCTGGTTGCGCACAGGCGCGCCATTTCCTTGGCATCGGCCGCATCCACCTGAATAGCGCCGTCGATGGCCTGCGTGTGCAGGTTGGTAGGAATGAAGCCAGCGCCGATACCCTGAATCGGATGTGGACCGGGCTGGCCGCCGGAAATGACCGGGGAAAGCGTCGGTTCCACGGCGTAGGCTTTCATAGCGGGCCAAGTCTGTTTGAGCGTTTCCGCGCAACCGGTGAGGTGGCCGCCAGTACCGACACCGGAGATAAGTGCGTCGATCGGGGTATCGGCAAAATCAGCAAGGATTTCCTGCGCTGTCGTCTTTACATGGATGGCGATATTCGCAGGGTTGTCAAACTGCTGCGGCATCCATGAACCGGGGGTGGCCTCGATCAGTTCTTTCGCTCGTTCAATCGCGCCCTTCATGCCCTTTTCCCGCGGCGTCAGATCAAACTCTGCACCATAGGCGAGCATCAGCCGGCGTCGCTCGATCGACATCGATTCGGGCATGACCAGCACGAGCTTGTACCCCTTGACCGCAGCGGCCATGGCCAGGCCGATGCCGGTGTTGCCCGAGGTCGGTTCGATAATCGTGCCGCCGGGCCTGAGATTGCCGTCTGCTTCGGCGGCCTCGATCATGGCGAGGCCGATACGATCCTTGATCGAGCCGCCGGGATTGGCGCGTTCAGCCTTCACCCACACTTCGTGATCCGGGAACAGACGCGACAAGCGGATATGTGGCGTGTTGCCGATAGTAGCAAGAATGCTGTCTGCCTTCATGGCTATTCCTCCCAACGTGCAGAGAATGTGCGGGCGCGCTGAATTTCCGGGAATATCCACGCCCAGACAAGTGTAATGACTATGGCACCGCCGCCGCCGAAAACAACCGCCCCGGTGGCTCCAAGCAAGGCCGCCGCAATGCCCGACTGCATTTCACCGAGTTCGTTGGAGGCGGAAATGGCAAGTCCCGAAATTGCCGAGACGCGGCCGCGAACATCGTCCGGTGTCCGCAGTTGCACCAGAGTTGTGCGGATAAAAACCGATATCATGTCCGCCGCGCCCAGCAGCGCGAGGCACAGCAGTGAAACTGCGAAAATGCGCGAAACGCCGAAGCCGACGGTCATCGCACCGAAAGCACCGACCGCGAGCAGCATCTTCACGCCCACGTTGGTTTCCAGCGGGCGAAACGACAGCCAGAGCGCTACAATTGCCGCGCCGGCGGCGGTTGCGGCGCGCATCCAGCCGAGCCCTTCCGGGCCGACATGCAGGATATCGCGTGCAAACACCGGCATCAGCGCCGTGGCCCCGCCCAACAGAACGGCAAACAGGTCGAGCGTGATGCAACCGAGCAGGAAGCGTTCGTGCCAGACGAACCGGAAGCCCTCGACGATCTGACGAAGCGGATGAGCCTTGCGAACGTCATGGTGTACTTCCGGCAAGTTTGAAATCGAAATAACCGTAAGCGCCGCAATCGCTTGAAATGTAGCTGACGTCCAATAGGGCAGCGCGCGATCGGCCGAGAACAGGAAGCCGTAGGCAGCCGGTCCAATAATCGTTCCCGCCTGCATCGCAATGGAATTGAAACCGATAGCGCGAGGAATCAGATTTGTCGGAACGATGTTGGGTGCGATGGCGCTCATGGCAGGGCCGATGAAGACACGCACAATGCCGTGCAGCACCGCGAAACCGAATAGCACTGGCAGGCTACGAAGTTCGAGTTCCGTTGTGACGCCGAGACCGAGCGCGACACAGATATCGAGAAAGGCCGCCATGCCCGCCACTTTGCGCCGGTCCAGCCTGTCGGCGACGACACCGGCAACCGGTGTCAGCAGGAATACCGGCAGGAACTGTGCAAAGCCCAGCAGGCCCAACTGGAAGGCCGCCTGCGTAATAGACATCCCGTATTCACTTCGGGCGACATCGTAAAGCTGATAGGCGATGATGACGACCATGCCGGTCGACGCCAGTACCGCGCAGAATCGGGCAAGCCAGAACTTGCGGTAGTTGGCGATTTGCAGGGGGGAGGTGGGAGTACTCACGTGATGCGGCAGGGCAGCACCTCCCGCCCTTGCCAAGAGATAGCGGGTTTGAAGGTTAGAAGGACAGCTTTGCCGTCAGTCGGACGTCACGTCCGGCGATCGGCACAAAGTCACGCGTTTCCGAGGCTGCCAGGCGTCCTGTGGCATCCAGGAGGTTATCCGCTGCCAGAATCAGCGTTACTGGACTTTGTTCTCCCATGGGCCTCCAGGTCGCGCTCAGGTTTACAAGCGTGAAAGCGCTGGTGGGGATTTCATTGTCGGCAACGCGGTTCTGGCGGGCATTCCATTCTACCTCGGCGCGCAAATCGATCGCTGACGAATCGAATTCCAGCCCCCCGCGCACCCGCATCGGCGGAATACGCGGCACCGGCCCGACGCCGACAAGACGTGCATGCGTATAGTCGAGGCCGCTGTCGGCCTTCAGCGAATTGCCGCTGTCCCAGTGCATGAACGTCAGCGCGCCTTCGGCTTCGACACCGCGGAAGCGGGCAGGAGCCTGGATATATTGATAGACAGGGAAGTTCTCGATCACCTCGCCTGTCGGTACTGGGGTGATAAAGTCGGCAAAGTTGGTGCCGTAGACTGTAACCGATCCTGCGAAGTCGCCGCCATTGTAGCGTATTCCGGCTTCGATGCCGTTGCTGCGTTCAACCCGGAAGTTTGGATCGCCACGCTCGTAAGACTGGGTGGCATCATGCACACCGTCAACAAACAGCTCTTCAGCCGAGGGTGCGCGTTCGCCGTGCGAATAGTTCACCGAGACGGTCAACCGGTCGAGCGGATGCCAGGCGAGTCCGGCCACTGCCGAATACTGGGAGAAATCGCGATGTTCGGCGGCCGGGATGGTGTGAATCTTTGTATTTTCATAGCGTAGCGCGCCTTCGAGATCGAACTGGCCGACTTCGAGCTGCTGTAGCGTGAAGAGCGCGAACTGATCGGTCTGATTATTCGGCAGCAGCAATTCATCGCCGCTGATATCGAGCCGGGCGGTGGAGTACTGAACGCCGCTGGAACCGCTCCAGATACCACGACGAGCCTGATCGGCCTGCAAACGAACCTGGATGGCCTTGTTGTGGAACCGGGTGCCGACAGTGCTGCCGTCGAGTTCGGCGTGCTCATAGTCACCGAACGCGCCGCGCAGTTCGATACGTTTGAAAAATCCATCGGGATTGAGGCCCGCCCGCAGGTCTACGCGAGTCTGGCGCAAGGCAATGCTCGTGGCTCCGGGATCGACCGAGGGGCGCGGTGGAATGCCATAGTCGGTGGAAAGACGTTGGACCGAAACGCCGATGTCCCCGCCTTCGTCAATGAAGGCCACCCCCCCGCCCACGGACCAGCCTTTGGTCCAACTGTTGGGAAGCGATCCGCGCCGATTGGCCTGTCCAATCAAGGAGGCGGCCCCGGCAGCGTCTCCTGCATTGGCAAGGTCATCCGCCTGGACAAGGGTTTGCGCTCTCAATTCGGGCGAAAGTACGTATCCGCCCACCTTGAGGTTGTCGCTGTGGAAGTAGGATCCATCGACATGGGCGACCAGACGGTCCGCCAGCTTCACATCGCTCGCGATACCACCATTTAGCAAGTTCGCGGCCGTTCCGTAGGAACCTAGCGCATCGACCTTGAAGGTATTGTCGGGAACCTTTCGGGGAATGCGTTTGTCGATTGCATTGACGGCGCCGCCCGCAGGGTCGCTGGCATAGAGCAGAACGCGGGGGCCATGCAGCACTTCGACGCGTTCAACATTGAGCGTGTCAAGCGACACGGCATGGTCGGCCGAGACCGACGAGGCGTCGAGAGAGCCGATCCCGTCCAGCAGCACCTGAACACGCGGCCCGTCAAAACCGCGCAGGATCGGGCGGGAAACGCCGGGCGCGAATCCGCTGCTCGATACCCCCGGAAGACTTGCGAGCATTTCGCCGATCTGTGGTTTCAGATCGCGGACAAGGCTGTCTCCCTGCAAGACCACCGGAGCGGCGATGGGATCGGCGTTGCCGGAAATAACGCGCCCGGTGACGATGATTTCCGGACCGCTTTCCTGAGCGTGGCTGGAGTGACCTGCGCCGCCCTGATCGGCGGCCTGCGCCAAGGCAGTGCCGGGCAAAGCCAGCAAGGTGGAGGTTGCAAGGGAACTGGCGCAAGCCAGCATGGCGATTCGGGAGGCGTGTTTGATCATCCCGTTCGCCTAGTTGTGACGTTATAATGTATCAATAGCGAATTTCGCAGGTGCGCAAAATTGATACGGCATCGCGGAACGCCGGGAATGCTCAAGTCTGAAAAGTAAGCCGAACCGGCGAGTCAGCGCCGGGGCCGCAAGCGCGGATTGGGCTGAAGAGTATCGACCAGCTTGAGGAAATCATCAACGCGGATGATGCGTTCGAACTGGAAGCCGGCACGGCCTTCATGGGACCAGATCAGATGGGCCTCAATACGTCCGACGATGGGCAAGCGCATGGTCAACCGCTCGCCGCGTTCAAGGCCGAGCTCGCCGTCGATCATGAAGCCTTGTGCGGACACATTGACGATGTGCAGGCTCAGATCGCCGAGCTGACGATGCTCGGCGATCACTGAATAATCAACGGGATGGCGCGCTGCGCGGCGCTTGTCGGTTACAGAAAGCTGCGCTCCTGCACTCATTGTCGTAGCCCTTGTTCGTGACCGTGGGACTTGACAATGGACCCAATAAACGAAAATTCAGTAAACTCGGCAGTTTCGTGCCGGACGAACGGTGCATTTTTGCCGGTCAGTTGCCTTTAAGAATGCCGTGTTTCTTCTTACCGAGGCTGAGCTTGCGCGTTTGCCCAGCGCCAACGGTGATCAACACCCCCGGATCGTCCATGATCTGGTCGTCGAGTTTCACCGCGCCTTCCGCGATCTTGCGCTTGGCTTCGCCGTTCGACGCAGTGAAGCCCAGAGCCGTGCAGGCTGCGCCCAGGCGAATGCCGTCACTGCTCACTTCAACCGTCGGCAGATCCTCGCCGAGCCCGCCGCCGGCAAAGGTTTCGCGCGCGGTCGCTTCGGCTGCGGCTGCGGCTTCCGCACCTCGGCACAGCTTGGTCGCCTCGTTGGCCAGTACGACCTTGGCATCGTTGATCTCTCCGCCTTCGAGGGCTTCGAGCCGAGCGATCTCGTCAAGCGGCAGGTCGGTGAAAAGACGCAGAAAGCGGCCCACATCCCGGTCATCGCAGTTACGCCAGAACTGCCAGTAGTCGTATGCGGGCAGGGCGGCCTCGTTAAGCCAGACCGCGCCCGAAACCGACTTGCCCATCTTGGTGCCGTCCGCCTTGGTGATCAGAGGCGTGGTCAGCCCGAAGACTTCGGTGGAGTCCATACGCCGGGTCAGTTCGACACCGTTGACAATATTGCCCCACTGGTCAGAGCCGCCCATCTGCAGGCGCACGCCCTGCGTGCTGCACAAGTGGCGGAAATCGTAGCCCTGCAGGATCATGTAGTTGAATTCGAGGAAGGTCATCGGCTGCTCACGCTCGAGCCGCAGCTTGACCGAATCGAAGCTCAACATGCGGTTGACGGTGAAGTGGGTACCGACCAGTTGCAACATCTCGATGTAGCCGAGCTTGCCCAGCCAGTCGTGATTGTTGACCATTACCGCATCGGTCGGGCCATCACCGAAAGTCAGGAAACGCTCGAAGGCGGTGCGGATAGAGGCGATATTGGCCTCGATCGCTTGCCGGTCGGATCGCCGATACGGGTCGTTCCGCCGCCCATCAGGACTACAGGCTTGTGCCCGGCCTGCTGCAGGCGGCGCAGCAGCATGATCGAAACAAGATTGCCGACGTGCAGCGAAGACGCGGTCGCGTCGAAACCGACATAACCCGGCACGATCTGCTTGGCGGCCAGGACATCGAGCCCTTCCGCATCGGTCACCTGATGGATGTAACCGCGCTCGTCGAGCAGGCGGAGCAAGGATGAAGTGTAGGTCATGGGTCTTGTTTCGGCTTAATTGGGAGCGGCGCGCCTAGCACGCGAGACGCGGGAAACAAAGCCGGACCTGTCCTTTCCGTGCAACGAATATCAACCGTTGGCCGCGCCCGGAAAGGCAACCCGACGAATCCGCATTGCCGATGAAGGCTCTCACCATATAGCCCTTGCCCATGGCCGTACTGACCAGTCACCCCGCCCATCCTCCGCTTCTCGTTCGCAGCATCGAATCGCGGATCATCGGTTTTGACGCCAACTGGCTGCGGGCCCGCTGGCGCGTCCTGGGGGCGGGCAAGCTCGTGGTTCCCGCCTTCGCGGGGAAGGGACGTGCCGACGGCCTGTGGCAGACCACCTGCTTCGAGCTGTTCCTGCAAGCTCCGGACAGCCTCGCTTACGTGGAGATCAACCTGTCCCCGTCCGAACGCTGGAACGTCTATGACTTCACCAGCGTACGCGAGGGGATGAGCGAGCGGCCTATGCCACGCGAGCCGGCATGCACGATGCGGCTTGGTTCCGATATCGCGATTTTCGACGCCGCCATTCCGGCAGCGGGGCTTCCCGCACCACCCTGGCATTGCGGTTTCACGGCCGTGATCGAGGAAGAGGGCGGGGTGAAGAGCTATTGGGCACTCTCCCACGGCAGCGATGCGCCCGATTTCCACGATCCGTCTTGCTTCCGGGAAGAGGTTGCGGCACCCAGCACCGCATGAAATTCGGTATCGACCGCCTGCTGGCGGATCTTGCGCTGCGCAAGCCTCTTGATGGCAAACGCGTGGCTCTCGTTGCTCATCCCGCTTCGGTCACCGAAGGGCTTGTCCATTCGCTCGATGCCCTGATCGCGGCAGGCGTGAACGTGACCAGCGCCTTTGGCCCGCAACACGGGCTCAAGGGGGACAAGCAGGACAACATGGTCGAGACGGCGGATGAGACCGATCCGGCCTATGGCATCCCGATTTTCAGTCTCTACGGAAAAGTCCGGCGGCCATCCGGGCGGATGATGTCGACAGCCGATATCTTCCTGTTCGACCTGCAGGATCTGGGCTGCCGTATCTATACGTTCGTGACGACGCTGCTTTATCTGCTGGAAGCAGCGTCCGGGCAGGGCAAGAGCGTCTGGGTCCTGGACCGCCCCAACCCCGCCGGACGCCCGGTGGAAGGCACCACCTTGCTGCCGGGGCAGGAGAGCTTCGTCGGCGCCGGGCCGATGCCGATGCGGCACGGGCTGACGCTGGGCGAGATGGGCCATTGGTTCGTCCGTCATTTCAACCTTGATGTCGACTACCGGGTGATCGCCATGGAAGGCTGGCAGCCGAACGCCGCGCCGGGCTCCGGATGGCCGGAGAGCCGGGTCTGGATCAACCCCAGTCCGAATGCGGCCAATGTGAACATGGCCCGGGCCTATGCGGGCACGGTGATGCTGGAAGGCACGACGCTTTCCGAAGGACGCGGCACCACGCGCCCGCTCGAAGTGCTGTTCGGCGCGCCCGATGTCGATGCCAGAGCGGTTCTGGCGGAGATGGAACGGCTCGCGCCCGATTGGCTGGCCGGCTGCGCGCTGCGCGAATGCTGGTTCGAGCCGACATTCCACAAGCATCAGAAGACCTTGTGCAATGCGCTGATGATCCACGCCGAAGGCCCGTTCTACAATCACACGGCATTCCGGCCCTGGCGGTTGCAGGCGCTGGCGTTCAAGGCGATCCGCAATCTCTGGCCGGACTATCCCATCTGGCGCGATTTTCCTTACGAATACGAAGTCGGCCGTCTGGCCATAGACGTGCTCAATGGCGGGCCGGCCCTGCGCGAATGGGTAGACGACAGGACCACACTGCCGGGCGATCTCGATGCCATCGCCGCTCCCGATGAAGCGGCCTGGCGGGAAAGCATTGCCGATATCCTGCTCTATCCGTCCTGAGGCCTGGCAGGCGTCACGTCCGCGTCAGTGCCTTCATCGCCGCTTCCAGCCCGTCGAGCGTGAGCGGGAACATGGCCCCGCCCATCAGATTACGGCTCAGCTTGGTGGAGCCGGAATATGGCCACTGCCGCTCCGGCGCCGGGTTGAGCCAGACGGTGGCAGGATAGGTCTGCGTCACCCGCTGCAGCCAGACCGCGCCCGCTTCCTCGTTCATATGCTCGACCGAGCCGCCGGGATGGCTGATCTCGTAAGGGCTCATTGCCGCATCGCCGACAAAGACCACCTTGTAGTCATGCCCGTACTTGTGGAGGATATCCCAGGTCGGCATGCGCTGCGACCAGCGGCGGCGGTTGTCCTTCCACACGCCTTCGTAGAGGCAGTTGTGGAAGTAGAAGAACTCCATGTTCTTGAACTCGGCGGTCGCCGCGCTGAACAGGTCTTCCACCAGCTTGATGAACGGGTCCATCGATCCGCCCACATCGAGGAAGAGCAGGACTTTCACGGCATTGTGCCGTTCGGGCCGCATGACCACATCGAGCCAGCCCTGCCTGGCGGTGCCGCGGACGGTTTCTTCGAGGTCCAGTTCCTCCGCCGCACCTTCGCGGGCGAAACGGCGCAGGCGGCGCAGCGCCACCTTGATATTGCGGGTGCCCAGTTCCTTCGAATTGTCGAGATTGGCGAACTCGCGCTTTTCCCAGACCTTGATCGCGCGCCCGTGCTTGCCTTCGCCGCCGATGCGGATGCCTTCCGGGTTATAGCCCGAGTGGCCGAAAGGCGAGGTGCCGCCCGTGCCGATCCACTTGTTGCCGCCCTGATGGCGCTTCTGCTGTTCTTCGAGCCGCTTCTTGAGCGTCTCCATGATCTCGTCCCACGAGCCGAGCGATTTGACCTTTTCCATCTCCTCCGCGGAGAAATAGCGTTCGGCGAGCTTCTTCAGCCAGTCCTCGGGAATATCGACCGGCTGCTGGCCGTAGTCGGTCAGGATGCCCTTGAAGACTTTCTGGAACACCTGATCGAACCGGTCGAGCAGCCCTTCGTCCTTCACGAAAGTGGCGCGCGAGAGGTAGTAGAACGCCTCGGGCGTCTGCTCGATCACGTCCCGGTCGAGCGCTTCGAGCAGCACGAGGTGCTCCTTGAGCGAGGCCGGAATGCCCGCGGCGCGCAGTTCGTCGACGAAGTTCAGCAGCATGAGCCCAACCTTTGCCCGAGAGGCCTGTGTGATGCTCCGCGTGACACGGAACGCCGGAAATGTGTATCTTGTTTGATCCCGAACTGCCCGGAAATGCGCGGCCTGGCCGCAAATGCGGTGTGACTTTCCAAAAGGCCGGTTTGTGGCGGCATGAAGGCGGGGCGGGGACAGATCATGGCCGTCAGCAGATCCCATTCACGCGGGTGTAGGAAACGCCGGTCCGATATTGTCGCGCGGCCGCGGACGATGGACGGCGGCGACAAGCACGAACGAGATATACATCAGCAGATACCACGCCCCCAGCTTGCCGGGATGGACGAGCGCCCAGCCGCTGCGCTGATCGGGGTAGATCCATGCGTGCGAGAACGTGGAAATGTTCTCCGCAAACCAGATGAACAGCGCCACCAGGAACCAGCCCAGCAGCAGCGGCATCCAGCGGTCCTGCCGCCATACCCGAAACCAGATGCGGGTCCGCGCGAAGAGCAGGGCGATGGTAGCGAACAAGACGATGCGCACATCCGGCAGCCAGTGGTGCGCGAAAAAGTTCACATAGATCGCCGCCGCCAACAGCCAGGTGAACACCGGGCGCGGATAGTGGCTGAAGCGGAAATCGAAAATGCGCCAGACGCGGGCGATGTAGCTGCCGACAGCGGCATACATGAACCCGGAGAACAGCGGCACCGCGCCGATGTGGAGCAGGCTGGGCTCCGGGTATTCCCACGACCCGTGCGCGGTCTTGAACAGTTCCATCACTGTGCCGACGGCGTGAAAGGCCAGAATGACCTTGGCTTCCTCAAACGTTTCGAGCCGCAGCGCCAACATGGCTATCTGGATCGCGAGCGCGCTCAGCGTCAGGAAGTCATACCGCGCCAGAACAGCGTGCTGCGGATAGAACAGATGCGTTCCCAGCAGCAGGACAAGCAGCAGCGCGCCGAACAGACAGGCCCAGCCCTGCTTGAAACCGAAGAGAAGAAATTCATGGAACCACGCCCGCCAGCCCGGGCCGGGCTCGTACGCTTCCAGTTTTGCACGGATCGCCGCAAAGCGGGTGTGGCTAACCGGCTGGGGATCGGTATCAGGCTTCAAGAATCAGCCCGCCGGTGGCGGCGTTGGGGCCTGACGTGGCAACTGGTCCAGCGCCGGGTCGATCATCGCCCATTCAGGGGCATCATCAAGCCAGATCGCAGCAGCCGGTTTGAGATCGTGCGGTGGCTCGATGAAGCCCAGACGTATCACGCACGCATTTTTGCGCCCCGAACTACGGCCGATAACCGGTGTTCCGCAGGATGCGCAACAACCTTGCTCCACGGTATTGCCGCTCTCCGCCTGATAGCGAAACCAGTTGAGGTCGCCCTCTGTCGCGATGGCCTCGGTCGGGAACAGGGCATTGGTGGTGGGACCGCCGGCTGCAATCTTCTGGCACTGGCGGCACCAGCATTGGCGCACCGCGATGGGCTCGGCGGAAATCGTGGCAGTAACGGCACCGCAGTTGCAGCGGCCTGAGTAGGGGGCGGTCATTTTTTCGTGCTCCGCTTTGGCATGGCAAGGGGCGTCTTTGGAAGTTGGGAACGAATCGCGCCGTCTTCCGGTCCAAACACGGCCATATTGGGGCCGGTATGGCTATGTCAGTTCCCGCGACGGGCCATGAAGGCAAGGCGTTCGAACATCATCACGTCCTGCTCGTTCTTGAGCAGCGCGCCGTGCAGCGGCGGGATCGCCTTGGAGATGTCCTGATTCTGCAGCACGTCCAGCGGCATGTCCTCGTTCATCAGCAGCTTGAGCCAATCCAGCAGTTCGCTGGTGGAAGGCTTTTTCTTGAGGCCGGGCACTTCGCGCAGTTCGTAGAAGACTTCCATCGCCTTGGTCACCAGCGTCTTCCGGATGCCGGGGAAGTGGACGTCGATGATGGCTTCCATCGTCTCGCGCTCGGGAAACTTGATGTAGTGGAAGAAGCAGCGGCGCAGGAAAGCGTCGGGCAGGTCCTTCTCGTTGTTCGAAGTGATGACCACGATCGGGCGCTCCGCGGCGGCGATGTGCTCGCCGGTTTCGTAGACATCAAAGGCCATGCGGTCGAGCTCGGCGAGAAGGTCGTTCGGAAACTCGATGTCCGCCTTGTCGATCTCATCGATCAGCAGCACCGGCAAGCTGGGGGAAGTAAAGGCCTCCCACAGCTTGCCCTTGCGGATGTAGTTGGAAATGTCATGCACGCGCTCATCGCCAAGCTGGCCGTCGCGCAGGCGGGCCACCGCGTCGTATTCATAGAGGCCCTGATGCGCCTTGGTGGTGGACTTCACGTTCCAGGTAATCAGCGGTGCGCCCAGGCTTTCGGCGATCTGTTCGGCCAGCACCGTCTTGCCGGTGCCCGGCTCGCCCTTGACCAGCAAGGGCCGGCGCAGAAGCACGGCGGCATTCACAGCAACCTTGAGATCATCGGTGGCGACGTAATTACGGGTGCCTTCGAAACGCTGCATCGGCTGATCCTGTCCGTTAGATTGTTGGATTAAGCCCTATGTTGTGCGCCGCAGCAAGGCAAGATCGCAGGTCCCGTTCGCCAGCCCCGCCATGGACAACCCCGCCGGGGCGTTGCACAAGCGGCCCGCATGGGGGACTTTCTGAAGCGAATGGACTGGCTGGGGCGGGACCGGGCCACTGGCTATCTGTGGCTGCTGGCACTGCTGAACGGTGCCATGCTGGTCTTTCTGGTGGCGACCTCCCACGGGGGCGTGGACCGTAACGGGTTCCTGCTCGGCAGCGATTTCATCAGCTTCTGGACCAGCGGGCAGATGCTCCACAGCGGCGCGAATGTCTATGACAGCGCGGCGCATATCGCGGCGCAGCGGCGGTTTTTCGCATCGGCCGAAGGCTACACCGCCTTCTTCTACCCGCCCACGTTCCTGCCGGTATGCTGGCCGCTGGGCTGGCTCGGGTATTTTTCCGCGCTGGCGGCATGGCTGCTGGTGACCGGCGCGCTCTTTCTGCTGGCGGTGCGGCCATGGTGGCGCCGGGCGGCCACGGGCCTGCCGCTGTGGCTGCTGGTCCTTGCCTATCCGGCCGTCCCCATCATGATCGATCACGGCCAGAGCGCGTTCCTTGTTGCCGGGCTGCTGGGGCTGGGGACCTTGCTGGCCGGGGAGCGTCCGATTCTGGCCGGCGTGCTGTTCGGCCTTGCCACGATCAAACCGCAGTTCGGGCCGCTGATCCCGCTGGCCCTGCTGCTGACCCGCGAGATGAAAGTCTTCCTGTCGGCAGCGGTGACGGCGCTGCTGCTGGCGGGCTTTTCGGCGCTGGTGTTCGGAGGCGGCATCTGGAGCGAATGGCTCGCCGCAAGCGCGCAGGCCCGCTCCGCGATGGAAGCCGGCGCCGTGCCGTTCGGCAAGATGGTCAGCCTGTTTGCCGCCGCGCGGCTGCTCGGCGTGCCGGTCGCAGGCGCCTATGCCTTGCAGGCCGTGGCCGCTCTCGGCACCGTCTTGTGTATCGCTCTGCTGTGCCGGAGGCGGAAATGGTCTCCGGGGCTGGGCGCAGCGGTGCTGGCCGGGGCGCTGCTGGTGACGCCTTTCGTGCTCGATTACGATCTGGTGCTGCTGGCTTTCCCGCTGCTCTGGCTGGTGGGGGAAGGGCTGCGCGGTGGCTTTCGGGACTGGGAGAAGCTGGGCATTGTGCTGACCTTCGTCGCTCCCGCACTGGCGCGCGCCGTTGCTCTGAACGCGGGCGTGCCCATCATGCCGCCGGTGCTGATCCTGCTCTTCGCGCTCGTCGCGCGGCGCCTGAGACGGGCCGCCTAGCTGCCGCCATCCGGACACAGGCCCGAGGCGGCCACCAGCGCCGGGTCGATCTGATATCCCACCGTGCCGTCATCGCCCGTGATCTTGCGGCGGAACTGGCCTGTGTTCCCGCCGCGCAGGAAGGTGGCAAGATCGAGCCGCACGGCGCAGGAATCGATATAGTCCGAATGGTGCAGGCCGTCCGACGCGGCAAGCGAGGTTTCCACCATGGCGAGGTCCGGGGTGGGCCGGGCAAGGTGGCACCAACCGTCCTTGCCGATCCGCTGGCGCGCATAGCTTACGTCATAAGAACAATTGCTGCTGCCAAGCCGGGCATATCCATGCGCCACGCGCGACAGTTTCAGCGGGTCGTCCCTGCGCGAAGTGTAGATCACGACCTTGCGTTGAAAGGCGAGAAGCCGGTCCAGCGCGCCGCCTTCGCGCATGGCGGTATCCCGGTCGAAATCGGGAGAAGCCAGGGCGATCCGGCGCACGCGACCGGCCAGGCCGGGAAAGGTCTGGTCGAGATGCTCGACCCCGGCGATCGCGGCGCGGCTGCCCATGCTGTGCGCCACCACCGTGACATCGGCGCTGATGCTGGCCAGTTCGGTCAGCGTCCGGTTCATCTCCGCCTGTGCCCAGACCACACTGTCCTCATCAGCCACGTAGCCGCTGACTTTGGCGAGAGACGGCCAGCGCACGACGACTGCGGGAACCCCGGCGTAATAGAGCCGGGACACTTTCCACGCCGCCTCCAGCGCCTCCTCGAAATCGTTGTTGTAGCCGTGGATGAACACCAACAGCCGCCCGCCGTTCCCGGGCGCATTCACCCGCTTGCTCAGCAAGTCCAGCCAGGCGGCGTGCGTGAACTGCCCGGTCGTGAATTCCGCCTTGCCGGGTTTGGACGAAGCCTGATGAACGGCCTGCCCATATGTCGTGCTCTTTTCGCGGAAACCCGCATAACCGAGCATGCCCTTGCGGCAATCGCGCATGGCCATGGATACGAAAAACAGGTTGTCACCCGCCATTTCCGGCCCGCTCTCCCGCACCGGCGGACAGGCCTGTGCGTAAAGCTGCGGGTTCGGCAGCCGCAACCCTCCGCATGCACCGAGGAGCAGGCAGAGGAGGGGGAGCAGCAGCCATCCGGTCCTGTTCATGTCCGTTCCGTTTCCCGCACATACAATCCTGCCCGGCTCGTATCACGAGCGCCGGACAGGATCGAACGGAAATTCCGACAAGGCAGGGTGCAACCGCGAGGCCTTACGCGTATGGCTCTTCGCAAGGACGCTGCAATACCACTGGAAGGGACCAGCCATGGCCAGCCTCAAACGCAACATTGCCCTGCTGATCGATGCGGACAATGCCTCGCCATCGACTCTGGACGCGGCGCTGACGATCCTCGGCGATCTCGGCACGGTGAACGTGCGGCGCATCTACGGCAACTGGAGCCGGCAGGCGCTGAAAGGCTGGGCCGCGCTGGTCCACCGCCACGCGCTGGAGCCGCAGCAGCAATTCGACCTCACCAAGGGCAAGAACGCCACCGACATGAAGATGACGATCGATGCGATGGACCTGCTCTATGGCGGGCACGTCGACGGCTTCGGCATCATGTCGAGCGACAGCGACTTCATGCCGCTGGCCATCCGCATTCGCCAGAACGGCACGCCGGTTTACGGCTTCGGTACCCGCCGCACGCCCGAAGCGTTCCGCGAGGCCTGCACGCGCTTCATCGATCTTGATGCGCTTGCTGCCGGAGAGAGCCGCGAAGCGCAGGGCGGCGAGGCGCCGTCCACGCTCGCCGTCGACGAGGAATTGCTCAAGCTGCTCGGCGATGCCTGGAAAGCGAGCACGCGGGACGACGATGGCTTCGCCAGTCTGTCGGAAGTGGGGCAGCGCGTGGCGAACCGGTCCAGCTTCGATGCGCGCAGCTATGGCTTTACGCGCTTGTCGGAACTGGTGCAGTCCTTGCCCAACTTCGCTACGGAAAAGCGGGATAGCGGATTGTTTATCAAACGGTTGCGCTGAAAACCGGCAGTCATTTCTCAAGCTATGTCCGGCGTGGAACCGCATCGCTGACGCCTTATGGCATAATGACCCGGTGGCCGGAAATGCCGGCAATCCGGTCATGCAAAGGGCTCCACTATCGCTGGGAGCACGGTTGGGATGATAAACATATAGTGGAAGCTGTAGGGGCGGTTTCCCGTCGGCGTAATGGGCGCCTTACAAGGAGGGCCGTGGGCCGCAACAGGGGGGCCTCCTGGCACCTCATTGAGACTGATAATATATATTATGTTAAATTATAGCCGAACCTGACGGCGGTAATGCTTGGGCGTCAGTCGCGATCACGTTGAGCACCGA
>JARROF010000116.1:0-10133 GCA_037384205.1 Novosphingobium sp.
CACCGATCGCCGCGGGGCCGGCGGGCGCAGGTGAAGGTCCGATCGCGGCACCGGTCTGTGCGCCGCTGCGCAATTGCACGGCACTCAGTTCCGCTGTCGACAGCGGCGTATCGAACGCGCAGCCGTAAAGCGTCCCGCTGGCCCAGGCCACGCGGGCGCGGGCCGACCCGGGCTCGGGCAGATCGAGATCGATCGCTTCGCCGATCTCCAGCGTATCGGCCGTTTCCAGCAAAAGGCCGGTTTCGGACAGGTTATGCACCTGCACTTGCGTCGCATGCCCGGACTCAAGAGCCCCCTGCACCTCGAACTGCAGCCTGCGCCGTACGGCACGGGGCTGACCTTCGATACCCTCAATGTCTTCGAAATGCGCGGAAATCGGCATGGCCTGTCTCCTAGGTAGCCGCCGATGGTCGTCGTCACGAGTGAATATATGGTTAGCGAACGCGTTAGCCCGGAAGTTGGCCGCAAGCAGCCGAAACGATCGTCGGTAAAGCTCCCCTTATGCCTGCCAAAGCCATTCTGGCTGGCACTGCCGGGCAAAGGCGGCCATCTTCCTCTGCCTATGGAAGCGAATCCCACCTCTTCAGGCGCCGGCAAGGTATACCTTGTCGGCGCCGGCCCCGGCGATCCGGACCTGCTGACACTGCGCGCGGCGCGGCTGGTGATGAATGCCCGCCTGATCGTGCATGACGGTCTGGTCGATCCGGCGATCCTCGCCATGGCGCAGCCCGGTGCCCGCATGATCTCCGTCGCCAAGGCCCGCGCGCGCCACACCATGAAGCAGGAGGCGATCAATGCCCTGCTGGTGAAGGAAGCGCTGACCGGAAACGATGTCGTGCGCCTGAAAGGCGGCGATCCCTTCGTATTCGGCCGCGGCGGCGAAGAGGCCGAGGCCTGCCGCGCCGCCGGGGTGCCGGTGGAGGTGGTGCCGGGCATCTCCTCCGCGCTGGGTGCTGCGGCCGCCGCGCAGATCCCGCTGACGCACCGCGACCATGCCTCGATCGTCTCGTTCGTGGCCGGGCAGTGCAAGGGGCTGACCGATCAGGACTGGTCGGGCCTTGCGGGCAAGGGCCGCACGCTGGTGATCTTCATGGGGCTCGCCACCGCCGCGCAGATTTCCGAAAAGCTGATCGCGGACGGGCTGACGCCGGACGTTCCCGCCGCGGTGATCGAGAACGCGACCCGCTCCGCCATGCGCGTGCTGCGCGCGCCGCTGGCCGGGCTGGCCGCACTGGTGCGCGATGAAAAGGTGCAAAGCCCCGCGCTTATCGTTATCGGCGCCGTCACCGCAGAACCTGACAACACCATTCGCGCGCTCGCATCGGACGCGGCGGCGCTGGAGGCACTACAGTGAAGATCCTGACAGGAAACGACCTCAAGACCGGAGCGGTCACCTGGTGGACCGGCGTGGGCTGGTCGCTGGACGTCGATCAGGCCGCCGATGTCGGCGAGGACGGCGCGAAGATCATCGCCCGCGAGGAAGGCGCGCAGAACGTCTTCGCCGCTTATGTGATCGATGGCGAGAAGACCGCAGGCGGCGTGCGCCCCGCCCATATCAAGGACCGCATCCGCGCTCTGGGCCCGACCGTGCGGCCCGACCTGACGCTGAAGCCGTCCGACCCCGAAGCCGTGAACTGGGTGATCTGATGTACAAGTATGACGAATACGACCAGCAGATGGTCGATACCCGCGTCGCGGAATTCCGCGATCAGGTGCGCCGCCGCCTTTCGGGCGAGCTGACCGAGGACCAGTTCCGCCCGCTGCGCCTGCAGAACGGCCTCTACCTGCAGCTTCACGCCTACATGCTGCGCGTCGCGGTGCCCTACGGCACGCTGAACTCTGCGCAGATGAAAGTTCTGGGTGACATCGCGGACAAGTATGACCGTGGTTACGGCCACTTCACCACACGCCAGAACATCCAGTACAACTGGATCAAGCTGGAGGACACGCCCGACATCCTCGCCGATCTGGCGAAGGTGGAAATGCACGCGATCCAGACCAGCGGCAACTGCATCCGCAACATCAGTTCCGACCAGTATGCCGGAGCGGCTGCCGACGAGCTGATCGACCCGCGCCCCTACGCCGAACTGCTGCGCCAGTGGTCGAGCTTCCACCCCGAATTCCTGGTTCTGCCGCGCAAGTTCAAGATCGCGGTGATCGCCAGCGAGACCGACCGCGCGGCGATGCGCCTGCACGACATCGGCATCAAGATGGTGAAGAACGACGCGGGCGAGATCGGCGCGCAGTTCTACGCCGGGGGCGGCATGGGCCGCACGCCGATGATCAGCCCGATGATCCGCGAATTCGTGCCGCTGGACCAGTTGATCACCTATTCGGAAGCCTGTCTGCGCGTCTACAACCGCTATGGCCGCCGCGACAACAAGTACAAGGCACGCATCAAGATCCTCGTCCACGAACTGGGCAAGGACGAATATGTGCGCCAGGTCGAGGAAGAGTTCGCACATCTCCTGACGCAGGGTATCGAACCCCCGCTGGCCGAGTTGGAGCGTATCAAGCCCTACTTCGCCGATCCGGCTTTCGAGACCGGCCTGCCTGACGATATCGACCTGTCCGATCCTGATTTCCGTCTCTGGGCGGAGCGCAACACGCACGCCCACAAGCAGCCGGGCTATGTAATCGCGACGGTCAGCCTGAAGCCTGTGGGC
Source organism: Novosphingobium sp. (assembly GCA_037384205.1). Lineage (GTDB taxonomy): Bacteria > Pseudomonadota > Alphaproteobacteria > Sphingomonadales > Sphingomonadaceae > Novosphingobium. The sequence goes on from JARROF010000116.1 coordinate 2,667, forward strand.
GGCATCCCGGGTGACGCCACGGCGGACCAGATCCGCCTGATGGCCGGCCTCGCCAGGCAGTACAGCTTCGACGAGCTGCGCGTCACCCATGCGCAGAACATCGTCTTCCCCCACGTGAAGAAGGCGGACCTCTACACGCTGTGGAAGGCGCTCGACGAAGCGGGCCTGGGCACCGCCAATCTCGACACGGCAGGCGACATCATCGCCTGCCCCGGCCTCGACTATTGCAGCCTCGCCAATGCCCGTTCGATCCCGGTCGCGCAGAAGATCTCGCAGCGCTTCGGCTCGGCGGAAAAGCAGGCGGAGATCGGCGAGCTGAAGCTCAAGATCTCGGGCTGCATCAATGCCTGCGGCCACCACCACGCGGGCCACATCGGCATCCTCGGCGTGGACCGCAAGGGCGTGGAGAACTACCAGCTCCTGCTCGGCGGCAGCGAAGGCGCGGATACCTCGCTCGGCAAGATCACCGGGCCGGGCTTCGATGAGGACGGCATTGTCGATGCCGTGGAGAAGGCCACCGAAGTCTATCTTTCCAACAAGCAGGATGGCGAGCGCTTCCTCGACACCTACCGCCGTATCGGCATGGATCCGTTCAAGGAGGCTATCTATGGTTGAAGTCCAGTTCCGGTTCCGTGACGATGAGGCGGTGAACGATTCCGCCGTCACCGTGGGCGCCTTCGCCGAGCAGACCAACGCCACCGCCGTGCGGATCGAACCGGGCGACGATGCCCGCGATCTGCTCCCCTATCTGGACCGCCTGCGCCTGATCGAAGTGAATTTCCCCGCCTGGACCGACGGGCGTGGCTATTCCTCCGCACGGGTCCTGCGCGAGGCCGGTTTCACCGGGGAAATCCGCGCAGTGGGCGATGTCGTGATCGACATGCTCAGCCACCTCAAGCGCTGCGGCTTCGACGCCTTTGCGCCTGACAAGCCGCTCAACCCCGCCGACGCGCAGGCCGCGTTCGAGCGGTGGGACAACGTCTATCAGGCGACCGCGGACGGCCGCCGCCCGATCTGGGCGCTCCGGCACCAGAGCTGAAAGGCCATCCAGCAGCAAGGATACCCGATATGAACGAAGCGACCCGCGTCCGCGACCGCATCGACACCGGTCCGCGCTTTCGCGAAGCCGATGCCGTGCGGCTCAACCGCCTGTTCCGTGGCACCGACACGCTCGAAATGCTCGAGACGATGCTCAAGGAACGCATGGCGGGCGATGTCGGGATCGTCTCGAGCTTCGGCGCGGAGAGCGCGGTACTGCTGCACCTCGTCAGCCGAGTCGATCCTGCGGTGCCGGTGCTGTTCCTCGAAACCGGCAAGCATTTTCCGGAAACGCTGGCCTACCGCGATCTTCTGGTGGAACGGCTCGGCCTGAAGGACTTGCGCAACCTCAGGCCGGACGCCGGGGAACTCGCCAGAAAGGACGAAAGCGAGCTGCGCTGGTCCTACGATCCGGACGGCTGCTGCGAGATCCGCAAGGTGAAGCCACTGGCCAAGGCGCTGCTCGGCTTCGATGCCTCGATCACGGGCAGGAAGGCCTTCCAGGCCTCGACCCGCGCCACACTGCCGCGTTTCGAGATGGACACCACCGACGAGCAGGGCCGCCTCAAGATCAACCCGCTGATCGACTGGTCCGCCGAGCACCTTGCCGCCTATATCGAGGAATTCGACCTGCCCCCGCATCCGCTGGTGGCGCAGGGCTATCCCTCGATCGGCTGCTCGCCATGCACCAGCAAGGTCGCGCCGGGCGAAGACCCGCGCTCGGGCCGCTGGCGCGGCTGGGACAAGACCGAGTGCGGCATCCACGTGCCCGGGCAGGACGCGGGCGGCTCGAGCGATCTGCCGCCGGGCTTCGATCCGGTGTTCTGAGGTTTTTTGGAAATTCAGCCCGCCGCCCCGGGCTCCTGAACCGAAGTCCAACTCATGTCTCGCCCCCCTTCGGCGGGCCGACAGGCCGGCCGCTCGGGACAGACTGTCCTTCGGGCAGGCTACGGGCCCCGCTTCGGCTTTCCTTCACAATATTCACAATAGAAGGAAGCGCCATCCCCGCCTGCGCGGGGATGGCGGGGCATTGGGATGTGAACGTCGGCACGAGAAAGCCGGGACGGATCGGCATTCGCCCTCCCAGCCGAACCCTCAACTGATCGCCATCAGGCTGGCATTGCCCCCGGCCGCCGTGGTGTTGATCGAGGTGGAGACTTCCTCCAGCAGCCAGACGCCGTTCGGGCCCGCATCGCCATGCACCGGGACGACCGGCCCTTCCATCGCCGCCACTGTCTCGCAGGCCGCGCGCACGGCCTCTTCGCCGCCTTCGACGAGGCAGGCGGCGAAAGGCTCCTCCCCGCCGGACGCAAACTGCGCGGCAACCGGCTCGGGCAGGCCTTCGGGCAGGTTCATGCCCGTCACCGTGCCGCGATTTCCGGTGGCGAGCACGGCGGCCATCTGCTCCAGCAACCCTGTGCGGCTTGCCGGGCACAGCAGCACGCGCCCGCGCGGATGCAGCGTGTAGAGGTTGCGTTCGCCCACCGGGCCGGGAAGTTCGCGCTCCATGCCCAGCGCCGACGAGGCCGCCAGCGCGCGCGCCCGCGCGGCCGCCGCCGCCTCGCGCCGCATCTCCAGCCAGTCCGCGAAAGCCTCCGCCAGCGGCGCGCCGTGGCCGGAAGGCTCCAGCACCGAAGGGGCCTGCCGGACCAGCCTGCCGAGGTAGAGCGGCCCGCCCGCCTTGGGCCCGGTGCCGGAAAGCCCGCGCCCGCCAAAGGGCTGCACCCCCACCACGGCGCCGATCGTGTTGCGATTGACGTAGAGATTGCCCGCCCGTACCTGCCCGGTCACTTGCGCCACCATACCGTCGAGCCGGGTATGCAGCCCGAACGTCAGGCCATAGCCGGTGGCGTTGATATCCGCGATGAGGCGGTCCAGATTCTCCCGCCGGTAACGCAGGACATGCAGGACGGGGCCGAACACTTCACGCCCCAGTTCGGCCAGCGCATCGATCTCGATAATCGTGGGGGCCACGAAAGTGCCCTGCGCCGCCGCGTCGTCCGGCACGTCGAGCTGGGTAATGCAATGGCCTTGCGCCCGCATGGCCTCGATATGGCGGGTGATCTCGGCCTTCGCCTCCGCCGTGATGACCGGGCCGATATCCGTGGCAAGACGCGTGGGATTGCCCACGCGCAGCTCGGCCAGCGCCCCCTTGAGCATCGCCAGCGTACGGTCCGCCACATCCTCCTGCAGGCACAGCACCCGCAGCGCCGAACAGCGCTGGCCCGCGCTGTCGAAAGCCGAAGCGATGACATCGGCCACCACCTGCTCGGCCAATGCGGAGGAATCCACGATCATCGCGTTCTGTCCGCCGGTTTCGGCGATCAGCGGGATCGGGCGGCCCTGCGCCGAAACACGCCCGGCAAGCTGGCGCTGGATCAGCCGGGCCACTTCGGTGGAGCCTGTGAACATCACCGCCGCCACTTCGGGCGCGGCGACCAGCGCGGCGCCGACATGTCCATCGCCCGGCAGCAATTGCAGCGCGTCCTGCGGCACGCCCGCTTCATGGAGGATACGCACGGCCTCGGCGGCGATCAGCGGGGTTTCCCCGGCAGGCTTGGCCAGCACCGGGTTTCCGGCAGCGAGCGCCGCGGCGACCTGCCCGGTGAAGATCGCCAGCGGAAAGTTCCACGGGCTGATGCAGACCACCGGACCCAGTGGTTCCTGTTCGGGGCCGAAGGTCTCCTCGGCCTGCCGGGCATAGTAGCGCAGGAAGTCGACCGCCTCGCGCACTTCGGCCAGGGCATTGGCCGACGACTTGCCCGCCTCGCGCATGGCCAGGCCCATGAGCGTGCCGGTCCCGGCCTCGATGGCATCGGCGGCCTGTCGCAGGATCGCGCCGCGCCGGGATACCGGAACACGGCCCCAACCGCTCTCCGCCGCGCGGGCCACCGCGCGCGGAGCCCGCTCCAGCGGCGTATCGATCACTTCGCCCACGAGATCGCCGCGATCCCCCGGATTGCGCACCGGCCGCATCGCGCCGCCTGCACCCCCCGCACGCCATTCGCGCGCCGCCGATGCGGCCAGCGCCTGCGACAGCGAGGCCAGCGCCAGTTCGTCGGTCAGGTCGATCCCGGCCGAGTTGCGGCGTCCTGCGAACAGCTCCGACGGCAGGGCAATCTTCTCATGGCGCGCGCCTGGCTGCGGCATAGCGCCCACCATTTCCGCGGGATCGACCGTCAGTTCCGCCACCGGCACGGCCGAATCGGCGATGCGGTTCACGAACGAGGAATTGGCGCCGTTTTCCAGCAGGCGGCGCACCAGATAGGCCAGCAGCGTCTCATGCGTGCCGACGGGCGCATAGATGCGGCAGGGACGGTCCAGTCTGCCCTCCCCCACGACTTGCTCGTAGAGCCCCTCGCCCATGCCATGGAGGCACTGGAACTCGTACCGGTCGGCGGAGCAGTCCGGCCCGGCCATATGGTAGATCGTGGCCAGCGTCTGCGCGTTGTGCGTCGCGAACTGGGGGAACACCGCGTCCCCGGCCGCCAGCAGCTTGCGGGCGCAGGCAATATAGGCGAGGTCGGTATGAACCTTGCGCGTATAGACCGGGAAATCCGCCAGCCCGTCTACTTGCGCGCGCTTGATCTCGGCATCCCAGTAGGCCCCCTTGACCAGCCGCACCATGATCCGCCGCCCGCTGCGCCGGGCCAGATCGACGATCCAGTCGATCACCGCCGGGCAGCGCTTGCCGTAAGCCTGGACCACGAAGCCCAGCCCGTCCCACCCTGCAAGGTCAGGATCGAGCGCGAGACTTTCGAGCAGATCCAGCGAGAGTTCGAGGCGGTCCGCCTCCTCGGCATCGATGTTGAGGCCGATCCCATGTTCGCGGGCCATCTGCGCCAGCGCCTTCACACGCGGCAGCAGCTCCGCCGTCACGCGGTCCGCCTGCGCGCGGACATAGCGAGGGTGCAGCGCGGAAAGCTTGATCGATATGCCCGGGCCCCTGATCACGCCCCTGCCATCCGCAGCCCTGCCAATCGCCGCGATCGCCTCGACATAGTCCGCGTAGTAACGCCCGGCATCGGCGGCCGTCATCGCCGCCTCGCCCAGCATGTCATAGGAATAGCGGAAGCCTTTCGCCTCCCATTCGCGGGCGCGCCTCAGTGCTTCGCCGATGGTCTCGCCAACGACGAACTGTTCGCCCAGCATGCGCATGGCCAGGTCCACGCCTGTGCGGACCACCGGCTCGCCCGCGCGGGCGATCAGGCGCGCAAGCGCGGCGGACAGGCCCTTGTCGTCCACACTGCCCACCAGCCTGCCGGTCACGACCAGCCCCCAGGTCGCGGCATTGACGAACAGCGACCTGCCGCCGCCGAGATGCCCGCTCCAGTCGCCGCCCGCGATCTTGTCGCGGATCAGCGCGTCGCGCGTGGCGGCATCGGGAATGCGCAGCAGCGCCTCTGCCAGACACATCAGCGCGACGCCTTCCTGACTGGAGAGCGCATATTCCTGCACCAGCCCTTCGACACCGCCGCGCTTGCGCTGCGCGCGCAGCGCCGTGACGAGGGCCGTGGCCGTCTCCCGGATCGCCCTGCGCGTGTCTTCGGGCAGGCTCGCAGCATCCAGCAGCGGCGCAATGCATTGCGCCTCGTCCCGGCGGCGCGCCTCGGCAATCGCGCGGCGCAGCGGCGAAAGCTCCCGGACAGCGGGCGCAAAATCGGCAAAGGGAAGAGTCGCAATCATTCCGCATCGTACATCAGGGCAAACCGGCAATCTGCCTTTTCATCGCCTATCCACAGCGCGTATGGACCCGCATTTATCCCTTTTCCGGACTAAATTGATGAATACTGCCGAAATTTCAGCCGATCTGGACAATATGGACCACAAGATCATCGCGGTTCTGCGCGAGGACGGACGGATCACCGTCACCGATCTCGCCCGGCGCGTGGGCATATCGAAAACACCGTGCCAGACGCGCATGCGCCGGCTGATCGACAGCGGCGTGATCCAGGGCTTTCGCGCCGTGGTCGATCCCGCCGCGCTCGGGCTGGAACATGTCGCATTCGTCGAAGTGCGGCTGTCCGATACGCGCGAAGAGGCGCTCGGCGCGTTCAACGCGGCGGTCCGGCGCATTCCCGAAGTGGAGGAATGCCACATGCTCGCCGCCAGCTTCGACTATCTGCTCAAGGTCCGCACCGCCGACATCCGCCGCTACCGCGCCGTTCTGGGCGAAAAGATCTCCAGCCTGCCCCATGTGGCCGGCACGTCCACGTTCGTGGCCATGGAAACGGTGAAAGATGTCAGCCGCCAGGGCGGGTGCGGATATCGGGGCTGATGCGAAAGCGAGGGAAGCGGACCCTGCCCGGCCGTCGGGAACGTCAGGAATGGCCGGTATACGACGGTCCGGACCAGAACGTGAAGAAAGGATAGCTGACGCCCTTAGCGCGGCAGTTCGCAGCCCAACTCAGGCCATTCCGGTGAGGCTGCTGGAATGTCCGCTGACGCCGGAACCGGTCCTTCGCCCGTTGGACGGCTGCCGGTCGGCTAAGCGCTCCAATAACGATCATCAGTCCAGCAACTGGCCGCCCCTGAAATCAGTCATTCTGATTACACTGTCGCAGTTGCCGGTCCTGTGGGCGGGCGCGAGTCCAAGGTTTGGCCGGAATGGCGTGGGGAAGCGGAACGTTCTCATTCAGGGCTTGCGCGCCGGCACGACGTCGGCGTGTTTGGATACCGACGGATATTCGCGCAATCGGATGTCTGGCGAACGCCTTTTCTTGAACGGCAAGAAGNNCCTTTTCTTGAACGGCAAGAAGGTGTGATGCTCCCTGCCGCCGGTCACCACAACCTCTCCAACCATAGACCACGCGTGGAAGACCAGTTTGCTGCCAGCCGAATGGCTGTTGCGTCGTGAACCGAAGACCACCTGCGAGGGAATACCGCGTCGGGCCAGATCCAGCGCGCCGCCATGGCTCGCGGCAGGCAGACAGGCGCGAACCAAGCGCGTTCGCCGACGCGTTCCACCGCTCCACCTCGGCCGGTCAGCGTTTCGAACACCGCGAACTACACGCCCTGTCGGCTCCACCGGTGGAAGCGATTGTAGATCGTCGTTCCGGCGGGCGGTCACGCTACCGCGCCCTGCCTTGAACATGTGTACGATGTCGGAGATCACCCGCCGATCGTCTATCCGCCGCTGCCCGCCGACGACCTGTTTCGATTGCAGATTGGGGCATGAGCCTGACGGGTCGGGCCTGTTCCAGGCGCAGCTCTCCCCGCAAGGCGGCCACGAAACCAGCGGGCGAAAGTGCGATTGGTGGGCGGCTGTACCTGGTGTACTTGATCGCGGCCCAATATATCCGCAATTCACGCGGTCGAAATGTCAATCAGTCGCTCATCCTGCAATATCTTGAGGCATTCGGCGATTTCCGCGCTGGCCTGTTCGGCGGAAACGTCGAAGGTGCCCAGGGTCTGTTCCAGCAACGCGTC
>JARROF010000117.1:0-9414 GCA_037384205.1 Novosphingobium sp.
TTCGGGATATCGAGGCAAGATATGGCCTTCGCGAGGTCGGTCTCCATCGTATGGATCGCTTCCAGTTCTTTCGCCTGATTGGCGTTAGCGGGATTAGCTACCTCAGCCTTCATCCTCATCTCCTGTATGTTGTCATATGTCGCTGCGGCCGTTCAGTATTTCCGGGAACTTCGAAATCACTTTCGGGGGCAATCCTATTTCATGTGCCGTTGCAGCTTTCACGCCCGAAATAAGGAGCCGATTTTTTAAGAATCTAGGTGCCCAAGCGGCCACCCGCTTGTAGAAAGCCGCTGCCAAGCAACTTATTGTGCTGCTATCTGTGCCGGCGCGCATGCGCGCCATTGCCATTGGCTACATGGCTTATATCAATCAGGATGTCTGCTTGGATCTGCGCCATGTAGCCCTGCTGGGCTCGATCCGGCGCCCCCTTGGCGCGACGTGGTTTGCACGCCGATGCCTCCCTTTGCGGCTAAAAGGGGCATCGTCGGCAATTGGGAGAGAAAAATGGCTCGAAAGCCTTATCGTGTCGCTGTCTGGGGGCCAGGAACCATGGGCAAGGCCGCGATACGCGAAATCCTTCGCCTGCCGGAGGTGGAACTGGTGGCTGTGCTCGGGTACAACGAGCAGAATAACGGGCGCGACGTCGGCGAGTTTCTCGGAACCGCCCCGTGCGGTGTCGCGATTACCACCGACATGGATACTTTCCTGGCCAGCAAGCCTGAGGTCGTTCTTCATACTGCCCGGGACTTCGCCGATTTCCGAGCCGACGACGAAATCATTCATGTGCTGGAATCGGGCTTCAACGTCATCAGCGTGCTCCCATATCAGTATTCGGCGGCGCGCGGTCAGAGCGTTCATGACCGGCTGCATGCGGCCGGCGTAAAGGGCGGCGCGACGCTGTATGGAACCGGCATCGATCCCGGTTTCTTCTACGAACGTCTGGCGCCGCTGATGACCGGGCTGTCGAGCGAGATCGAACAGATCAAGCTGAAGGAATACACCTCCCTCATCAACCAGGGCCCGGATATCCTGCCCCTGTTCGGGTTCGGCACGACCATAGAGGAGGTCGAGAAGAATCCGGTCGCTGCAACGATGGCGGGCAATTACCTGACCATGGGAATGCATTACCTGGCGGACCATCTTGGCCTGAAGGTCGATGCTATCGAGCGCACGGCGCACCATGTTCTTGCGCCGGAAAAGATGTCGATCGACAGCGGATTCTCGGTTGAGCCGGGCACAGTCGGCATGCTGCGCTACGACTGGGTGGGTTATGTCGCTGAAAAGCCCATGTTCCAGATCGAGGTCTACTGGTATCTCAACGACGTGCTACGCCCTGACAACGTCCCATGCGATGATTATTGGGTCGTGGAAATCGAGGGCAGGCCGTCGACGCGAATTGGTGTGGAGGTCGTCGGATCGCTCAGGTACGGTGAGCGGCTGGTCAGGGACAATCCAGCGCCGCTTGCCTATATCGCCTCAATCGTTCCGGCCATTCAGGCCATACCGGCCGTCGTGGGTGCCGAACCTGGTATTCTCGATACCGAAATGCCGCAGTTCCACTGGCTGCCCGATCTGCGAGACGCGGAGTGAGCGAAAACCGGTTTCCGCTCGGCATAAGAAACGCAATGAGGCTACCCGGCGGCGCCGGCAGCGGCGGGGCGACCGGCGCCGAGGGCCAGCGTGCCCGACGCAGTCGTCGCTATGGACCGGCGTCAGGCGAGCGGCTATTTGCCTTCAACAAGGGTGTGCCGACTGGACCGTGCGCAGCTTCTCAGAAAGGTAGCCGGCGGCAGTCCGTAGGATTGCTTGAAAGCTCGGGTCAGATGAGCCTGATCGGAAAATCCCGCCGCAGCCGCAGCTTCACCGACGGAGCAGCCCGAATAAATCGCGTGTCTCGCCTTTTTCAATCTCAAGTCCATGATAAATCGCCAGGGCGTGGTCCCGGTCGATCGCTTGAACTCGCGGGAGAAATGAGCAGGGGACAACTCGACCCGGGCCGCCATCTCGGCCACGGAAAGAGACTGGTCCAGGCTCGATTCGACCCAGCATTTGAGCGCCCGAAGTTGGCTCGGTGCGATGCCCCCCTTATTGACGAAGGCTCCAACCCGCTTGCCGAACCGCATTGTCAGGGCGTCGAGGAAATTGCCTGTGATTTCGTTGGATAGCTGACGGGTTTGCGGGTCCGCCTGTTGGTCCCAGAGGCAAGCTATCATGGCCTCCATAAGACTTGCCAGCAGGCGGTCCGAGGCACCACAGACATTCTGCAAGGCACAATGATAGCCGACGCGATTGTCCAGAAACCCACCATCGATCAGGCATGTGGCAAAATAGGTTTGACGACTGTGGCGGACCGAGAAAGGCTCACCCTCAGTGTTAATCCAGAAGGTCTTAGGGGGGAGGGTCGCGGGGACCCAAACATCGTCCCGTTTCGTTTCCAGTTCTATTGCCTTGTCATCGAGGTTCAATACGAGATAATGGCTATCAACAACGAGGTCCTCTACCTCCCAACCTCGGCTGGCGCCAACTTCAAGCTTCACCCCTTCCCAGTTCAGTGCTCGAGACGATGCAAGCAGATTGATCCCCTCGAGCGCATCCACCTGGGCACCCGTCAACAATTTCCGGAAGCGTACTTCGGTCTTCAGCCGCGGTTTCAATTGGGGCGGTGCCAGCGACACAGCGGCCATATGGAGGGGCGAGACATTGCACGCGTGCGAAGGCGCATTGCAATTGGCTGATTGGAGACTCGCTGACACGTTACACCTCCCGCTCGCGTAGAGACGGAGCTTCTACGGCCCCGTTTTCCGCCATAACAACGTATCCGCGTATAATGCCCGATGCTAGCCGGTCGAGCGGATGGTGGCGTAAGCTCATACCTTTATCCTCTCAGTCGAGATCCGTGTCACCGGCTTGGAGGCTCGCCCCCAAAGCTGATGCCGAATCTTCAATCACTCAATTCCCAGCCGCCAGATAAGTGTAGGCTAGTGAATAATAAGGTATAGTACCATCTTCGGATGCGATGGCAAGATGTGATGCGCAAGGGCGATCCTTTTAACGCAAGGCTGCGGTTCTCGCGGATCCAGGGAAGATGAGTCCATTGAGGACAGATGCGGCTGACTACACGCGCTACGGAAGAGGGCGGCAGCAGCGTGGCTCGCGAGATGCTGGGCTTTTGCTTCTCAGCGCCTAATCAATCTGGAGATTGACGCAAAGGTCGGGCGCCTGCGAAGCCTGCCATCCGGCCGGGCTCCAGCGCAACAGACAGCAGCATTGCGCTCCCCTGCATTGAATCATCCAAGACTGTCTCTGCTGATCGGGCATAAGTCTGAATGGGAGCATGTGTGATGCGCCGCGACAGCTTCGGTCGCGTGTGGTTCGTTGAGTGACGTGGCAAATTCTGAGTATCGGTTCCTGACAAGCTCTGACTGGGTTTTCGCCATATAGTTGAGTGTCGCGATGACATGGAGAAACCTGTGACTTCTTTCGGCAATAGCAAAGCTGTAAAACACGTAGCCGTTGTTGGGGCGGGGCTGTCAGGGCTGACGGCTGCCTTGAGGCTGCAGCAACGGGGTTTCGAGACGACGATCTTCGAGGCGACCGATGGGCCCGGAGGGCGTGCATCAAGTGTCGAAAAGGATGGTTTCATCATTGACACGGGTGCCACTGCGCTCGCCACCAGCTATGACAGCTATCTTCCGTTGATCGAAGAGCTTGGGCTTTCCGACGAAATCGTCGCGCAGTGCAGCGTAATGGGCGTTCTGCGGGGCGACAAAGTGCATCTGCTGGACATGAAAGATCCGACCGCCGGTCTCAAAACCGGTTTGCTGTCGATGGGATCAAAGCTTAAATTGGTGCGCGTGCTGATAGATGCCTTCAAGGCCAAACGCGCCGGCATGCTCAAGAATTCGGACATGTACCGCGCTGCTTCATTGGATGTGGAGAGCGCCAGCGAGTACACCCTACGAAAACTGAACAAGGAAATCCTTGATTATCTGGTCAGCCCTATCGTTCGGATAATGCTGATGACCGACCCGTACAAAGCTACCAAGGTTGAACTCCTTTCAGGCATCTCCAACGTGTTCGGGAGCAAAATCATGGCTCTGAAGGGGGGCGTTGGCCATTTGGCAAACGTCATGGCCAAGGACCTTAAACCTCTGTATAATACCACGGTTACTGCCGTGCGCGAAACCAGAAACAGTGTTGAAATCGCGTTCAAGCAAAATGGGGTGGTCGAGACCCGGACCTTTGATGCGGCGGTTGTCGCAACTACGCTCCCGGTCGCAATTGATATCTGTGGAGGCGCTTACGCTCCGCTGACGAAGCTTGCCTCAACGCTCAAATACGTTCCGGGTCTTACCGTCGGCGTCGCCATGAAGCGCAAGCCGGATTCGCCTGCGTTTACGGTTCTGGTTCCTAGCGTTGAGGACTCAGAGATAGCGCTGGCATTTCTTGATCATAACAAATCGCCGGATCGCGCACCCGAAGGAAAAGGTCTTGTCGATTTCCATTGGGAAACGAGTGCTGCTGCGCGCATGGCGAATGCTTCGGACGAACAAATAATCGCGCGCACGATGGAAACTTCGCGCCGTCTTTTCCCGGAAGTGGGCGATGATATCGAGTTCGCCTATGTCAAGCGCTGGTCCGCTTCGCTGCCGTTCACCAGTGTCGGGAGCTACCGCGCGATCGGCGAGTTTGTGCGGACCATGAATGAAAAGGGGCTCGTGCAATTCGCGGGCGATTACATGTCCATGGCGGGCCAGAATACGGCGGTTGAAATGGGCAATCGTGCAGCCAGCCGCATCGATAAAATCTTCAATGGTGCGAAATAGCGGTGTTGCGGGAGCCTGATCGGAAAATCCGATATGGCAGTTTGGAGGCTAGTATATTATAAGCTAGCAACTGATAATATACTGGTATTTTGTTCGGGTGTTAGGAGAGAGCTCGTGAAATCATATAAAGTGATCGTCTGGGGCACCGGGATGGTTGGGCAATATGCCTTGCGCTATCTGTTGCCGCGCCCGGACCTGGAGCTCGTTGGCGTCAAATGTTTTCATGATGCCAAGGTCGGCAAGGATGCCGCCGAACTGGCCAATGGCGATCATGCGACGACGGGAATCAAGGCAACGAATGATCGCGAGGCCATTCTGGCGCTGGATGCGGACGTTTGCATCTTCGTTCCGTTCGATGCGCTGACGGACCCCAGTGTAGAGGGTACGCCCTCGTCCGCGTGGGTGCCGGACTTGCTGGCTTTGCTGCGGAGCGGCAAGAATGTCGTGACGTCGATTCTCTCCATCTCTCACTGGCGTCACCTCAAAAATGGCGAGCCTTTTCATGCCGCCGTCGAGGCCGCATGCCGGGAGGGCAACAGCTCGCTCTATGTCGGCGGCATCGATCCCGGCTTCGTGCCGGACGCGCTCGGGTACATATCGAGCTGCATCGTCAGCGAGGTGACGTCGATCGACACTTGGGAAGTGCTCGACTATGGCTCGTATGAGATTCTGCCGGCAATGCGAATGCTCGGCTTCGGCGCGCGGCCAGAGGACATGAGCGCTGCTGGCATCGAAACTTTGCGTACCTGCTGGGGCGGGTGCCCGCACATCATGGCCGACGCGTTCGGCGTCACGCTTGACGATGTGCGCGTAGAGGTCGACGTGGCCCTGGCCAAGGAAGGCTATGTCTCTGATTCGGGTCTGGAAATTGCCCAGGGCACGATCGAGGCCATCAAGTTCCGGGTCGCGGGCGTGCGGGGCGGCAAGGACCTGTTTGCAGTCAACCATGTCACGCGCATGGGCCAGCAGTCCGGCCCGGACTTCTACCGCATTGGCCATGACGGCGGCTATGGCATCGACATCAAGGGCTTCCCGCCGGTCAAGGCCGATTTCCCGTTCGGCCTGGAAGGCGGGACCGGCAAGGGCTGGTCCGACGCGATGGTTATGACCTCCTCGCGGCTGGTGAACGCCATAGAGAGTATTACCCTTGCGGAGCCGGGCTGGAGGCTGTTCACCGAGATGCCAAAGCTCGGTGGTCGCTTTGCGCTCAAGGACGCATGATCATCGCGTGCCGAAGATAACCTTGGCTCTCTATTGTGACCATATCGACAATTTTTGGACTGAGGCAGAATATTAGACGCTGTGGAGAAACCCATGAATCCTGAAAGCACCATTCCCGTAGCGCCGGCACTCTCCATGCCGGAGCCGTTGCAAACAATATTCTTCTGGATATCGCTCGCGGCGGCAATAGGCATGCTCATCTACGCCATTTTCGTCGCGCGACGCGTTCGCTCCCTTATCCCGGTGTTTCTGGTCTTCGGTGCTTTCTGTTCCATTCCGCTGGAGTCGATTGTCGGTTATCTTGGTCACGTTGTTCATCCGGCCGGCGGCAGCATCGCGTTGTTTAGCGCAGTTGACCGGACCATCCCTTGGCACATCGCGCTCGGCTATACTGCGGGTTTCGGCGCGGTCTATCTGATCATTTACCAGAAAGCGCTGTCGGGAAAGCTCTACCAGTCGACCGTGTTCAAGACCGCGGCGACCACCGCAGTCCTCTATTTTCTGGGAGAAACCGTGGGCGTGTCCACCGGGCTGTGGGCATATTTCGAGCCGCAGCCGCTGTGGATATGGAAGATGACCGAGCCGCCGATCTGGGGCATGCTCAACGCCTCGTCCGAGATTTTCGGGGCGTGCCTGATCGTATTCCTGCTCCCGCATCTTCAGGGTATCCGGCAGGCGCTGGTGGTTGTGATCTGCCCGATAGCAACTCTCATGGCGCATTTCGGTGCGGGCTTTCCTTGGTACAATGCGATCAATTCATCGGCCTCGCCAGCGTTTATGAATGCCGCGACGCTGCTGAGCATGGCTTTGGCAGTTGTGGTCTGGTGGATTTCGTCCATTCTTGCGACTGCGCCGAACGGACAGGCCCAATGAGGAGAATGACGGGTGCAACTCAAGACAATTGATAGCGACGCCTTGATGGATGTTAAGGCGCTCCGGAGAGACGGCGATAACCTGGTTATCGAGGGGCGGATCATGGGCGCTCTTCCCATCCAGGCGATGCTGACGCCGGATCAAGCGCGGGCTGCGTTGAAGCTCATCGATTTCAAGACTGTCCTCTTCCTGCTTACAATCCTGTTCCGCAAAGGTCAGGGCTAGAGGCTGTTATGGACTTGAATGGCTTCAAGGGGTTGGATGGAGAACTGTCGCAAGCCTGACCCATTTGTTCAGTCCCGGCATTTGATGGTGCGGATTGAGCCAGGGATGGGAGGATGCGGCACGCCGCGTTCCTGTCCGAGGCCGGGTGACGAGCGCGCGGCCGAGTTGTTCGGCCTCCTGCAGGGAGCCAGCTCCCTTGAACGGAACCCCGAAGGCCTTTTCGAGCATGGCGGATCTGGCCATCTCAAATGCGCGCTTGAGGCCACTTTCCTCGATGCTGAACAGCCCCTTGCAGACTGCTGCCAAGGCTCGGCGGGCCATCCCGCCCGAAGTCTTCTCCCTTCCTGAGCACGTCTTTCCAGTTCGTCAGTCTGCGGGACGTTGCCGCCGTTGAAACCCGGCGGGAAAACGATAACGAAAGTCTCGCCGCGAGCGATCAGCGTCTCCATTTCCCACTGCCACTGGTCAGCCGTTCCCGGCATTTTTTCCAGCTCGCTGGCGTGGACGATCGGAAAATGCGCTATGTCGTGCAGTTCGAAGTTTCTATCGCAATCTGACTGTCCGGCGTCAGTGCCCATGGTACAGATTTGGGGTTGATGGGGGACAGTTCATGGGTCGGCAAGATATGCCTTAAGAACTTCAGTCCCCCTTGGAGAACCCTATCCTGATGCTGGCTGACTGAGTATCCCCTAGTACTACAGTTGCGGTTGCAGGTATTTTCTTCGGTGGCAGTGAGCTGCAACAGACTGGTATATTCGTCGCCATCGGCGACCATGCCCAGATTGCGGCGGGATGGGTCTTGGTCGCGAGGAGGAGCTTCGCGATGAGCCGTTGGATTTCCGGAGTTGCGAGGATGCCCTGAAGTAAGCGCATCACGCCGCCCGCTGCTTCGGACTCGTTTTGTCCCGTTTGCCTGGATCGCCGAATTCGGGTTGAGCGTGGATCCAGGCGGCGCGGCGCTGATCGGCGGCGAGCTTGGCGAGGAATGCTGCGGCGGCCATGACCAGCGTCATGTGGCGATGCCAGCCATGCCAGGAACGGGCCTCGCAATGATCAAGTCCGAGATCATCCTTGGCGCGCAGGAAGCATTCCTCAATAGTCCAGCGCAGGCCCGCCGCTCCGGCCAGTTCCGCGAGCGAAGCCCCTTCGCGCGCATGAGCGAAATAGTAGGCAATCTCGTCGGGGTTCTTGAGGCTGCGGCGGAAAAGCAGCCAGCGTTCGAAACCGTCTTGCGTTGTCCAGTTCAATGGCAGGCGTGCCCAGTGATACAGCCGTGGCCCCTTGGCGCCTTCGCCCGCCGATAGCGCATGCCAGTCACCCGCTTCGAGTTCCCCTGCCAGATAAGCGGGATCGGTCTGGACGAGGCCCTCTTGCGTGAGGAACCGCAAATGTTGGTTGGAGCGCACCGCCAGGACATAGGGCTGACCGCGATCCTCCAGCATGCGGCGCAGCTTGTAATCCGAGCCATAGAGCGCATCGGCCAACACCCACGCGCAGGACACGCCGGCATCCAGTGCGGCTGCGATCATCTCCCGCGCCATGGCCGGCTTGGTGGCAAAGGCGAGATCCTCGGGCACGCTCGCCTTCCGGCGGCGTTCGCTGTCCTCGGCCCAGACCTGGGGCAGATAGAGCCGGCGATCGATGAGGGCCTGGCCGTAGCGACTGGCATAGCCCAGAAACACGCCTGCCTGGCTGTTCTCGATCCGCCCTGCCGTGCCCGAATATTGCCGTGCCACCCCAACCGAATGCGCGCCCTTCTTCAAGAACCCCGTCTCATCCACGACAAGCACGCCGCCGCTGTCGCCGAGCGCGGCCATGACGTAATCCTGCACGCGCTCACGCAGCACATCCGCCGACCAGGCGCTCCGGCCGAGCAGCGACTGGATCCGGTAGGGCCGATCCAGTCCCGCCTCCTCTGCCAGCATCCATCCCGTCTTGCGCTCGGCACCCGAAAGCAGGCCATCAATGAACGCTCCGCCCGAGGCCCGCGTCTCCGCCCGGCCCAGCGCCGGCGCAAGATGCGCCTTCAACTCGTCAAGTGCCGCTCGCCAATCAACCAGAGCCCCCGCCCATTCCGCAACCGCCATGATCCAATCCTCCGCTCACCACGCGCAGAGAATCAGAAAGTGTCTCCAAGTGCAACTGTAGTACTAGGCTCAGGACCTATTAAATCGCTTGCAAGAGGGATGATGGATTGATTCAATGGCAGTGTTGAGGAGGCGCTGCCGATGGATGTTCCGTTTTTGCTGAGTGTTGCGCAGATGCGTAG
>JARROF010000118.1:7500-10839 GCA_037384205.1 Novosphingobium sp.
GCGCCGCTCGTTGCCCATTTCTACGGGCAACCCGCGCTGGCGCCGTTACTCTGGCTGATCGCGGCATCCTATCTGATCACACCTTATGCCACGGTGCCGGCCGCCCTGCTGGTCAAAGCCATGGACTTTCGCGCGCTGTTCAAGGTCAACGCAGGCAGCGCCCTTGCTGGCAATGCCACTGCAATCGCGCTGGCCGCGGCAGGACAGGGCGCGACGTCGCTCGCCTGGGGCGTGCTCGCCACCGCTGTAGCGCGCGCGACGATCGCCAACCTGATGCGCCCCGTGCGCCCTCGCCTGCCCGGCGGCATCGCAGTAATCCGCCCCATGCTGGGCTTCAGTTCGATGTCCTTCATCCTCAGCGCGAGCGGCGCAGTGGGACAGCGTTCTCAGGACCTTATCGTCGGCCGTCTGCTCGGCATGGCCGCGACCGGCCTGTTCAGCCGGGCGAGCGCGCTGGCGGGCCAGTTGACCACGCTCGTCACCGGTGCCATCGGCAATGTGTTCTATGCCGCCTTCGCGCAAAAGCGCGATGCCGATGAACCGCTGGCGGAACCCTATCTCCGGCTTGTCGCCTGCTATACCGCACTCAACTGGGCTGCCATGGTAGGTCTCGCCCTGACGGCGGAGCCGCTGGTGCTGCTACTTTACGGCCCCAACTGGATCGCTGCCGCAGCGCCGCTGCGCTGGACCGCGATTGCTGAAATCTTCTTCGTGGCCATCCCCCTGCAAATGGACGTGCCTTTGCTGCTCGGACAGATACGCAAGCTGGTCTGGGTCAACCTGCTCGATACGGTCGCCGCCGTTACGATTCTGGCGGTCGGCTGCACCATGGGTCTGGAACAGGCCGCGCAAAGCCGGGTCGTCTACGGCCTTGTATGGTGGACGATCTACGCGATCTATCTCGGCCACATTCTCGATTTCCGGATAAGGCAGTTGCTGGCCGTTTACGCGCGCAGTGCAGTCTGCGCGCTGGCTGCGGGATTGCCACTGATCGCCGCCTTCGGGATCGGCGGATACGGCGCCGCGCTCCCCTTCCCCATGCTGCTCCTGCTCAGCGGACTTGGCGTGCTGACCTGGCTGGCGGCCCTGGCCCTTACCCGTCACCCCGCCTGGATCGAGATCCGTTCCATGATCGAGACGGCCGCGCGGCCGATCCTGGCCCGCCCGGCCGGATAAGCCGATGAGAATGGCCTATCTCATCCTTGCGCACGAGGATGAAGCACAGCTCGATGCCCTGATCGACGCGCTCATCCCGCCCGGTTCGCCGGACATCGCCATCATTCATGCCGATGCCCGTTCGCCGCTCTGGGCGACGCTGTGCCGGCGCCCTGCCCGCACGGACGGACGTGTGATGATCCTCCCCGATCCCGTGGCCGTGCGATGGGGGCACTGGAGCCAGGTCGCCGCCGTCAGCAGGCTGGTCATCGCCGCCGTCGGAACCGGTTGCGACTATGCCCACCTGATCAGCGGCGCTGACTGGCCTGTCGTTTCCCGCGCAGCCATGCTCGCCGAGATCAGGCGTGACAACCGCCTGTGCCATATCGAAGTGCGCTCCGCGCACATGGAACATCGCATGCAGACATACCGCTTCGACACCCGTTGGCTGCGTCTCGATCCGGTCCGCGACCGTGCCGCCTATGCAGTGACCTGGGAACTGCGCCGCCTCGCCCGCTGGCTCGATGCCTTGCGCACCGGACTGGGGGGACTGGAACGCATCCGTCCCTGGGGCACCTGGAGCTATGGAGCCACGTGGTGGTCCCTGCCCGCGGACGCGCTGGCCGTGCTTGCCAAAGAACTGCCGCACCTGCTGGCCTCGGGGCGATTGGCCGGGACGGTCTGCGCCGACGAACATGTGATCCCGACCATCATCGGCCACACCTTTCCCCACCGCATCGCCGACAACCGGCGGTTTATCGATTTCCCTGCGGACGCATCGAGCCCGCGCGTTCTGGAGGCATCGGACAGCCAGGCCATTCGCGCCAGCGGCGCCTGGTTCATGCGCAAGGTATCGCCTGCGAAGTCCCCCTTCTTCCGCGCCTTTCCCGCCGCCTGAAAGCCTGCCACGTTTGGCGAAAACGGGTGCGCGTGGTAATATCGCATCCCGAGACTGCGACGGAAAAACACGAAAGATCGCAGAAGAAAGAGAGCAGGATATGTCTGGAACAGCACTTGCGCTGGCGTTGCTGATCGCCGATCCGGTGATCCTGGGTACAACGCCCGCGCCTTCCACTATGCCTAAAGATGCCGAGACACTTCAGGGCAAGGCCGACCTCTATGCGCGGATGACCGTCAAAGTAGCGCTTCAGGGCTCCGGCCCCTATCGCTTCCTGATCGACACCGGATCGCAACGCACAGTCGTGTCAACGGCACTGGCAGGCAGTCTGGGCCTGCTTCGGGGCCCGCAGGTACGCATCGTCGGCATGGCGGGGGAAGACCATGTCGGTACGGCCCATGTCGATACGCTCGGCTTCGGAAACCGGGAACTCTATGGCCTTGTCGTGCCGCTGCTGGAAAACCGGCATATCGGCGCGGATGGCATTCTCGGCACCGACAGCCTGCAGGACCAGCGTGTGCTGCTGGACTTCACCAGGAACACGATCGCCATCGGCGGCGCCCGGGAACTGGGCGGGCACCGCGGATATGAAATCGTCGTTCACGCCCGCAAACGCTCCGGCCGGCTCATCATGACCAATGCCGTGATCGACGGTGTGCGTGCCGATGTCGTCATCGACACCGGGGCCAGCACCACGGTAGGCAATCTGGCCCTGATGCAGGCGATGCGAAAACGTCCCGAAGGTGTCGCCACATTGTCAAGCGTCACCGGCCAGGAACTGAAGGCCAACGTCGGCTTTGCCCGTGAACTCAAGGTCCGCAATCTGATAGTCACCAACGTCGCCATCGCCTATGCAGATGCCCCGGCCTTTCGCGAACTCGGCCTGCACAGCCGTCCCGCGATCTTCCTTGGCATGCGCGAATTACGGGCCTTCAAGCGCGTCGCCATCGATTTCAGTTCACACAAGATCCTGTTCGATCTGCCGGGGTAATGCTGCTTTCGATGGCTCCTGGCGATTGTTTCGGACGGCAAGAGCCCTAAATAGCGCCGATGCCACCCGACAATGCCGTCCACGATCCGAATGCCCGCCACGATGGCTGGCACACGCTGCTGCGCTTTCTGCCCTATCTCTGGCCGAGCGATAACAAGGCCTTGCGCTGGCGGATCGTCGCGGCCTGTCTGCTAATCCTGGCTTCGACCGGCACCCAGCTGATCCTGCCCTATCTGCTCAAGTGGGCCGTCGATGCAATGGGTGCAACGGGGCCCAAGTTATTGCAACTCGCGAT
>JARROF010000119.1:0-13882 GCA_037384205.1 Novosphingobium sp.
AACCAGCCGTTACCCAGATGATAGGGCAGCGACATCGAGGTATAATGATGTTGCTCGGGAACAGTTCCACCAACATGGCGGCGATCGGGCCGTAGACCATGGTGACGAGGATCACGAGGTAGAACAGGATCGCCACGACCATGATCGTGTCTATCTGATCGGGATCGGCCTTGGCCGGATAGCCCGCATCCGCGAGTGCGGTCTTGATCCGGTCCTGATAGGCCTTGATCGCGGCCGTGCGGTCCTCTCCGGTCACTTCGGACGGGTTCGGGGCCGTCAGCACGGCGGCGCCGATCGAAACCGAGGCGAGCGTGCCGGCCGGGGCCTGCGCATTGGTGTAATTGATGCCGCTCTTGGCGAGGAAGGCCTTGGCGATATCGCAGCTTGAAGCATCGAACTTGTTCTTGCCGATCGGATCGAACTGGAACGAGCATTCGGCGTCGTTGGCGGTCACCACCACCGGCGCGGTCTGCGATGCCCGTGCCAGCGCCGGGTTGGCGGCATCGGACAAGGCGTGGAAGGCCGGGAAATAGGTGAGCGCCCCCAGCGCGCAACCGCCCAGGATCAGGTACTTGCGCCCGATCCGGTCCGACAGCCAGCCGAAGAACACGAAGAACGGCGTGCCGAGCGCCAGCGCGATGGCGATCAGGTAATTCGTCGTAGCGCCGTCCACCTTGAGAATCTTTTCGAGGTAGAACATCGCGTAGAACTGGCCCGTGTACCAGACCACCGCCTGCCCGGCGACGGCGCCGAACAGCGCGATCAGCACGAATTTCAGGTTGCCCCACTTGCCGAAGGAATCCTTGATCGGCGATTTCGAGGTCGTGCCTTCATCCTTCATCTTCTGGTAGACCGGGCTCTCGTTGAGCTGGAGGCGGATCCACATCGAAACCGCCAGCAGCACGGCCGAAAGCAGGAACGGCACGCGCCAGCCCCAGCCTGCGAAAGGCTCTTCCCCCATGCCGGTGCGCACGCCCAGCACGATCAGCAGCGCGGCGAAAAGGCCGAAAGTCGCGGTGATCTGGATGAAGCTGGTGTAGAGGCCGCGGCGGTTGTTGGGCGCATGCTCGGCCACGTAAGTCGCCGCGCCGCCATATTCGCCGCCGAGTGCAAGGCCCTGCACGATGCGCAGCGCCACCAGAATGATCGGAGAGGCAATGCCGATGGTCTCATACCCCGGCAGCAGGCCGACGGCGAATGTCGAGACGCCCATCAGCCCCATGGTGACGAGGAAGGTGTACTTGCGCCCGACAAGGTCGCCCACGCGCCCGAACACCAGCGCGCCGAACGGCCGCACCGCAAAGCCCGCCGCGAAAGCGCCGAGCGCGAGGATGAACCCGGTCGTCTCGTTCACGCCTGCGAAGAAGACTCTGGAAATGAAGGTGGCCAGCAGGCCGTAGAGGTAGAAATCGTACCATTCGAATACGGTGCCGAGCGACGACGCGGTGATGACGAGTTTCTCGTCATGCGTCGCCTTGTGATGCCTCGGCATGGCGTCATAAGTCGGAGCCATTGCTCACTCTCCCAAGTGGGCCCGGTGCTGTCGTTGCAGGACCGGGCAAGTCATCGTCAGAAGCTGTACTTCGCGGCGAATTCTACACGGTCGAGCGCGCCGTCGGCGCCGCTGACCAGTTCCCGCTCGCCGTGCCGGTATTCGAGACCGAGATCGATGTTCTTGACCGGCGAGTAGAAGATATTGGCGGCCGCGCTCCAGGCCTGCTTGTTATAGGCCGCAAGCGCGGCGGCGGCGAGCGCGTTCGCGTAGTCGACGCGTTGATAGCCGCCCATCACATTGATGCGCCACTGCGGGGCAATGGCGATGCGCGCGGCGGCGAGCGCCGCGATCACGTTCACGCTTTCCAGCGAGTTGGTGGCAGGTACATAGACGGCGTCGGGCGCGAAGTTGAGGCCGATGTAGCGGCTGGCGTTGTGCCCGTACGTCACCATGGCCCGCACGTCGCTGGACTTCGTACCGTTGAGCCAGATCTTGCCCGCGGCGCTGACACCCCAGCCGAACGTGCTGTCCCCCACGCCTGCCGAATCGACACGGACCTGCCGCGCCAGCAAGGCGAGCGAGCCTTCCCCGGCCTTGCCGTTATAAGCGAGGCGGGCTGCGAAATCGGGCATCCGGTCGTCGCCGTTCTCGGTCAGCGCGGGAGAGCCAAGTGTGGCCGTGCCCGATTCGGGCTGTTCGAGCGAGGCGTGCAGAGTCAGGCCATGCCCGAGCGGCGCGCTGTAGCGGATCAGCGGCTGGCGCACGAAGACGGTGCCTTCAGTCGGGCCGACGAAATCGGTGCTTTCGGGCAGGGCGCCGGTGTACTGGAACGTGGACCAGTCCTGGCCGATGGTGACGCGGCCCACCTGCATCCAGGCGCGGCGCAGCGCGAGGTTGTAGCCATTGGTGGTGCGCTGCGAACCTTGCGTGCCGGGCGACGTCTGGAAATCGACTTCGACCCGCCCTTTGACGGTATGCCCGGCCACGGCGCTGTTGAGATCGAGCCAGAAGCGCGATTGCTTGGCCGAGAAGTCCTGCACTTTCTGGGCCTTGCCGGTGCCGGTGGGAATCGCGTGCGGCAGATAGAAATCGCGGCCGAGCGAATTGCCGGCGACTTCGCCGCCGCTGAACCGGCTCGCCGAGGCGACCATCTTGATATAGCCGCCGAGCTTGACCGTGGTGTTGCCAGCCTTGAACCCCTCCGGCCGGGGCTGGCTTTCCACGGCGGCGGCGATCGCGGCTTGCGCCTGTTCGGCGATCGCGGCTTGTGTCTGTTCGGCGCTGGCGGTCTGTTCCTGGCGCGTGGCGGCGAGATCGGCGCGCAACTGCTGCATTTCCGCTTCAAGTCTTTCGAGGCGGGCTTCTAGCTGGGCTTCGCGATCGGTGGCGGCAAAGGCCGTTTGCGGGGCGATCAATGCGCTGGCCGCCAGCAGTGCGCCGGTGAGGGACCTGTTGGTGTTTGTCATCATCCTCTCCTTCCCGTACCTGGCTGCCGCCTAGTGTTCTGGCGGCATTCCATGGCCGTGGCACCTTTGGTCCTTGAGAAGGAGGGCAGCCATCCCGACCTTGGTGGAGGCTCTACGACTAATGTCTAATGCCGCAGCGCGGCTTGCCTTGTGATAAGGACATCTGCAAAGTCGGGATCACCCGGCAAGACACACCGGAGAGGAGACGATTGGAATGACCGAGGCGATATATCCGGTTTCCGGCGAATGGGCCGAGGGCGCGCTGATCAGCAATGAGCGCTATCTGGACATGCACCGGCGCTCGGTAACGGACCCGGACGGTTTCTGGCGCGAGGAAGCGCAGCGGATCGACTGGATCAGGCCGTTCAGCGTGGTCAAGCAGACGAGCTTTGACGAGGCGGACTTCGGCATTTCGTGGTTCACGGACGGCACGCTCAACCTCTCGGCCAATTGCCTCGATCGGCATCTGGCCGAGCGGGGCGACGCGGTCGCGATCCTGTGGGAGCCGGACGATCCGAAGAACCCGGAGCGCCGCATCACTTATCGCGAACTGCACGAACAGGTCTGCAAGTTCGCCAATCTCCTCAAGGCGCGCGGCGTCAGGAAGGGCGAGCGTGTTACCATCTACCTGCCGATGGTGCCCGAAGCGGCCGTGGCCATGCTTGCCTGCGCGCGGATCGGGGCGATCCACTCGATCGTCTTCGCCGGTTTCTCGCCCGATGCTTTGGCCGGGCGCATCATCGATTGCGACAGCAGCATCGTGCTCACTGCCGACGAGGGGCTGCGCGGAGGCAAGAAAGTCCCGCTCAAGGCCAATGTCGATGAGGCGCTGGCGCAGTGCCACGGCGTCGATACCGTGATCGTGCTCGAACACACCGGCGCGGGCGTGCCTATGGTGGACGGACGCGACATCGACTGGGCCTCATCCGTCGCGGACATGCCCGCCGAGTGCGCGCCGGAGGAGATGAACGCGGAAGACCCGCTGTTCATCCTCTATACCTCGGGCTCGACCGGCAAGCCCAAGGGCGTGCTGCACACCACCGGCGGCTATTCGGTATGGGCCTCGATGACGCACGAATATGTCTTCGATTACCGTCCGGGCCAGATCTACTGGTGCGCGGCCGATATCGGCTGGGTCACGGGGCATTCCTACGTCGTCTACGGCCCGCTGATGAACGGGGCGACCACAGTGATGTTCGAGGGTGTGCCCAATTTCCCCGATGCCAGCCGGTTCTGGCAAGTAGTCGACAAGTTCGATGTCGAGATCTTCTATGGTGCCCCCACCGCCCTGCGCGCGCTGATGCGCGAGGGGGACGAGTGGGTGAAGAAGACGTCCCGCAAAAGCCTGCGCCTCCTGGGTTCGGTGGGCGAGCCGATCAATCCGGAAGCCTGGGAATGGTATCACAAGGTGGTGGGCGGGGGGCGCTGCCCGATCGTCGACACCTGGTGGCAGACCGAGACCGGCGGCGTGATGATCACGCCGCTGCCCGGCGCCACCGCGCTCAAGCCCGGTTCGGCCACGCGCCCGATGTTCGGCGTGCAGCCCAAGCTGCTCGACAACGACGGCAACGAGATTGAAGGGCCCGGCGATGGCTGTCTGGTCATCACTGACTCATGGCCGGGCCAGATGCGCACGGTCTGGGGCGATCACGAGCGTTTCTTCCAGACCTATTTCAGCACTTTCAAGGGCTGTTACTTCACTGGCGACGGCTGCCGCCGCGACGAGGACGGCTACGACTGGATCACCGGCCGCATCGATGACGTGATCAACGTCTCGGGCCACCGCATGGGCACGGCCGAGATCGAAAGCGCGCTGGTGGCGCACCACAAAGTGGCCGAGGCCGCCGTCGTGGGCATGCCGCACGAGATCAAGGGGCAGGGCATCTATGCCTTCGTCACCTGCAATTCCGAAGTCGAACCGGACGAGGCGCTGCGCAAGGAACTGGTCCAGTGGGTCCGGCACGAGATCGGCCCGATCGCCACGCCCGACGTGATCCAGTTCGCGCCGGGCCTGCCCAAGACCCGCTCGGGCAAGATCATGCGCCGCATCCTGCGCAAGATCGGCGAGAACGATTTCTCCAATCTCGGCGACACCTCGACCCTTGCGGATCCCTCCGTCGTCGATAACCTCATCGAAAACAGGCCGCAGACGGCCCACGCATGATGAGAGGCGATTGACCGGCACGATCCTGATCGCGGACGACCACCCGCTGTTCCGCCAGGCGCTGGCCCTGGCAGTGGGCAAGGTGTTGCCGGGCGCGCAGGTGCGCGAAGCGGGAACGCTGTCGGCAGCGGCCCATGCGGCGGTGGAAGCGGACGATCTGCGGCTGATCCTGCTCGATCTCAAGATGCCGGGCGCAGTAGGCTATTCGGGCATTGCCCTGCTGCATGCCGAGCGGCCCTCCGTTCCCATCCTTGTCGTGTCGAGCGCCGACGGTGCCGGCGCGGCGGAGGAAGCGCGGGCTTTCGGGGCCATCGGCTTCCTGTGCAAGGACAGCGATCTGGCGGTGATCGAAGCCGCCATCCGCGACGCATTGGGCGGCAAGGAAGCCGTTTTGCAGGGCGGGGGCGAAGAACAGATCGATACGATCCGGCGCGATGTCGCGAACCTCACCCCCACCCAGCTCAAAGTGCTGCTGGCGGTGATCGAGGGGCAGCTCAACAAACAGATCGCCCATTCACTCGGCATCAGCGAAGCCACGGTGAAAGCGCATATGACCGCGATCATGCGCAAGCTCGACGTCTCGAACCGCACGCAGGCGGCATTGGTCGCTCGCTCGCTAGGGCTGGACCTGCGGCACTGACAGAGCGGCGAGGAAGGCCTCGATAGCTTCGGCCGAAACGGGCTTGGCGAGCACGGACACGCCGATCGCGGCGGCCTGTTCGCGCAGTTCCGGCCCGTCTTCCGCACTGATGACCACGGCGGCAAGGCCCGGCGCTTCGGTGCGCATGGCCGCGATCAGGCCCAGCCCGTCCTCGCCGTTGTCGAGCCGGTAGTCGGCCAGAACGGCATCGACGCGGCGGCTGTAAGGCACCGCTTCGGCTATCGTGGAAACGCCGAAGGCCCGGTGCCCCAGCCGTTCAAGCAGGGCAATGCTGGCCTCGACAATGCGCGGATCGTTGTCGGCAACGAGAATGTCGAGCGGCCCGGATACGTGGCTTTTCGCCGGGCTGGCGGGCGGTTCCGGAGGCTTTCCGGGGGAACTGGCCAGTTCGGGAAGCCAGAAGCTGAAACGGCTGCCCCGGCCCGGCTGCGAATGCACGGTGATCCGGCCGCCCAGCAGCCGCGCAATGCGGGTGGAGAGCGCCAGGCCAAGGCCCAGGCCTTCGGCCTCCACGGTCCCCAGTCGGGTGAATTCGCCGAAGATCGCCTCGGTCTGGCCGGGCTCTATGCCTACGCCGGTATCGATCACGTCGATTCGCACGCCGCCGCCGCGCCGTCGCACGCCCACCAGCACGCCCCCGTGCGTGCTATAGCGCACGGCATTGGCAAGGAAGTTCTGGATGACCGAGCGCAGCAGGCCAGGGTCGGTGAAGACATGGCCCGGCAGCGGACCCACCCGCAGGCTGAGCCCTTTGCGTTCGGCCTGCAGGCGGAAGCTTTCGGCAAGATCGGAAAGGAAGGGCGCCAGGGCCAGCGCTTCGGGCCGGGCCTGCACGCCGCCCGCGTCCAGCTTGCTGATGTCCAGCAGCGCGCGCAGCAGGTCTTCCGCGGCCGAAATGGCATTCTGCACGCGCTCCACCAGCGGCAGGGTGTCCGGGGGGACATCGCGCTCGATCACGGCGGTGAACAGGCGCGCGGCGTGCAGCGGTTGCAGCAGATCGTGGCTGGCGGCGGCGAGGAAGCGGGTTTTCTCGCGGTCCGTTTCGGCCAGACGGCGATTCGCCTCGCTCAACTCGCGCGTGCGTCCGGCTACGCGTTGTTCGAGGTTTTCGAGCGTGCGGCGCAGTTCTTCGCGCACGCGGGCGTCCTCGGTGATGTCGGTGAAGCTCGTGACGTAACCGCCGCGCGGCATCGGGCCGCCCACGGTCTTGATCACGCGCCCGTCGGGCAGCTTGCGCTCGAACGTGTGATCCAGCCCGCGGCGGAAGTGGTTGAGCCGCTTTTCGACATGCATTTCGGGTCCGCCCCGGCCGAAATCGCCGCGCAGGGCATTGTGGCGCAGCAGTTCGGCAATCGGCGCGCCGACGCGCAGCATCCCGGGTGGGTAATCGAACAGCGCCTCGTAACGGCTGTTCCAGGCGACAAGGTTGAGTTCCGCATCGATCACGCTGATGCCCGCATCGAGATTCTCGAACGTGGCGGCCAGCAACTGGCGCGAGAAGCGCAGACTGCGCCCGCCTTCATCAAGCAGGCGGGCGACTTCGGGCAGCCGCATCGTTCCGCCTTCGAGCGCGGAATTGATCAGCGCGCGGGCCGAGGAGACGCCGACCACAGTGGCGATCAGCTCTTCCGCCCGCTTGGCCGAGGCCCGGTCCAGCGGCATGCCTTCGCCGGCTTCGGGAAATTCCTTGCGCGCGCGCTCTTCGCCGACGAAGCTGCCGGTCAGCGCGGCCAGATCGGCAAGGTCGGTCACATGGTGTTGCCCGCGTCCGAAGCGGGGCAGGGCCGGGGCTTTCAGGCCCCGTGCGGCGATCACCGCATAGACCGCGACATTGGAGCCCAGGCTCCAGAACACGCCGTGGACCAGCGGCGTTGCCTTGCCGATGCCGAAGAGCTGCAGCGGGTCGAGCGGGGTGCCTGCCAGCGCGGAAAGCCAGTCAGGGGGCAGGATCGGCGGCAGCGCCAGCGTGTAGAGCCAGAAGGCCAGCCCCGTCGCCAGGCTGGCGCGTGCGGCGATCGTGTCGCAGCCGCTGCTGTAAGTCGCCATCAGCAGGTGCGGGGTGAACTGCGCCATGGCCGCAAAGGCAATCAGCCCGATCGAGGCCAGCGAGTTTTCCGAGGAAACCAGCAGCGCCCAGACCAGCGCCAGCGCCATGATCGCGAAGATGGCCGCGCGCCGCACCCGCAGCATCCGCCGCCCCATCTGTCCGGACTGCCGCCCCAGCCGGCCCTTCATGACGGAAGGGAACACGAGGTCGTTGGAAACCATAGTGGCAAGTGCGGTGGAATCGACAATCGCCATCGATGCCGCCGCCCCCACGCCGCCCAGCAGCGCGGCGGCCAGCATGAAGCCGCTGCCCGCGTGTTCGGGCAGTTGCAGCACGTAGCGGTCCGGCCCGATCGTGTCCGGCAGCAGCGTGCTTCCGGCAAGGGCAATCGGCAGCACCAGCAGCGCCATCAGCGCGATATAGGCCGCCAGCCCGAAGCGCGCCTGCACGAAGTCCTCCGGCTGGCGCGCCTCCACCAGCCCCATGTAGAACTGCCGGGGCAGGGCCACGATCGCCATCGCACTGATCAGCGTGATGACCGCGAAATCCAGCGAGAGATGGCCGGGGCTGAACTGTTTGCCGGCCGCCTCGGCGCCTTGTGAGACGGTCTGCGGCCCGGCCTCGAACAGCAGAACGCAAGCCAGCGCGGCGACGGCCCCCAGCGCGAGGATTTTGAAAAGCGCGTCCAGCCCGATCGCATAGACCAGCCCTTCGGCCCGCCCGGCCAGTTCATAGCGGCGCGCGCCGAACAGCACCGCGAACAGCGCCAGCAGCAGCGCCGCGATCATCATCACCGGCTCGGTGACGGGGCGCGCCGAAACGATCGACATGGCACTGCCGATCGAGCGCAATTGCAGCGCGATATAGGGGATCGATCCCAGCAGCGCCGTTACTGTCACCAGCCGGGCGACGATCACGTCATGGCCGAAGCGGGCGGCGATGAAATCCGATACGGTGGCGGCCTTTTCCGCGGCGACGGCCTGCGTCAGCCGCGCCAGAAACCGGGGGGCACCCAGTAGCACGAGCATCGGCGCGGCATAGATCGGCAGGTAGTTCCACCCCTCGCGCGCAGCGGTGCCCACGGCGCCGTAGAACGTCCAGCTCGAACAATAGACCCCCAGCGCCAGCGTATAGGCCCAGCGCCGCAGCAAGGGGCGGTGCGCGAAAGCCTTGCGCCGCGCTTCGACCGTGGCGGCAATGGCAAAGAGCATCACCACCAGTGCCAGTGTCAGGATCGTCGACGAATATAACGGCATCCCGCGCCCTTGCAGCCTCCCGGGAAGGGCCTAGCACCCCGGAGACAGCGCGCAACTGCTGATCGTGTGCGGGCGGGTGGGGAGCGAAGAAAAGCGGGATCATGGACTTCCTCAAGACCTGGTCAGGAAATCAGAAAGGTCTACCCAAATCGATAATTGTATTGGGGCATATAATACCGGTCTTTTTCTGGGTAAGTGTATTATGGATAACGCCCTATCGACGCGAGCCTGCATTTCAGCCTCTTTCCCATAGAAGACTGACCCCAGATTTTCGAAAGCAAACTGTGCGTCTATCTCAAACGCAGAGAGTGGCGCTGGTACTGGCCAATCATCATTATCCTGACGAGTGCACGACAGCGCACCAGATACTCGCAAGAGCAACCGCCCAGTTCCCGCGTTCGCCTCAGCGGTCACGTGAGATCGCGAAACCGCATGCTGCCCAAAGCCACCATACTCGTAAGCCTCTAAACCGTGCCGTTCGTCCAATTGGCCGAGATATGGGCCTTCGAAGTCAAACACCGACTTTTGTCGCTCCAGGCAACGAAAGAGCAGAGCGTTAGGAATGAAGAGCAATAGGTGCGCACCGCTACGAGAGATGAGGCCACTGGCGTCAAGTCGGCGAATGCTCACCCCAAAGTGGTGAAAGCGAACCGAGCCGCCCGTATGGCTTAGATCGGGTCGGTCAGCGACCGTTACTCTCAATGCATGCATATCGTCGTCTGACCGTTGATCATCTAAAAAAATAGTACTTAGGCGAACTTCGAACGTCCGCAATGCCCGCGTATCCGGAATGGCAGGTTCTGGATTAAAATTCTGAAAAGCAGCCGTCCGCCTGAGGCTGCACCTAAGGCACCAACACCAGCGCCCCTTCCACTTCACTCCTGCGCAGCCGCTCCAGTGCTTCGTTCGCCTGCGCCAGCGGTATCGGCGTCACATGCGTGCGGATGTCTGCCTGAGCGGCCAGATCGAGGAACTCTGTGCCGTCCTGCCGGGTGAGGTTGGCGACCGAGAGGATCGCGCGTTCCTCCCACAAGTCAGAGTAGGGGAAGGACGGAATGTCCGACATGTGAATGCCGCCGCAGACCACGCGGCCGCCTTTCTTCACCGCCTTCAGCGCCAGGGGGACCAGCGCGCCGACCGGGGCGAAGAGGATTGCCGCATCCAGCGGTTCGGGCGGTATTTCGGTGGAGGCGCCCGCCCAGGCGCAGCCGATTTCGCGCGCGAAGGCCTGTCCTGCCGTGTCGCCCTCGCGGGTGAAGGCGAAGACCTTGCGGCCTTGCCAGATCGCCAGTTGGGCGAGAATGTGCGCGGCGGCGCCGAAGCCGTAGAGGCCGAGCACCGGCGCGTCGCCCGCCATGCGATAGGAGCGGTAGCCGATCAGCCCGGCGCAGAGCAGCGGGGCGGCGTGGATATCGTCAAAGGCATCGGCCAGGGCGAAGCAGAAACGGGCGTCGGTCACGCAGTGCGTCGCAAAGCCGCCATCGCGGGTGAAGCCGGTGAACTGCGGGGTGTCGCACAGGTTTTCGCGCGCGCTGGTGCAATAGGGGCATACGCCGCAGGTATGGCCGAGCCAGGGCACGCCGACGCGCTGGCCGATCGCGAAATCGGTGACGGCAGACCCCAGTTCCTCGACCCGGCCCACGATCTCGTGCCCGGGGATGATGGGGAGCTGCCCGTGAATGTCTCCGTCGGCGATGTGGAGATCGGTGCGGCACACGCCGCAGGCTGCGATCCTGATCCGCACTTCGCCCGGCCCGGGCCGGGGCAGAGAGCGTTCGACCCAGCGCAGCGGCGTGCCGGGGGCATCGAGCTGCATGGCGTGCATCGTCATTGGTGGCTCCTTTTCGGCAGGAGGGATTGTCTTGCGACTCCGGCAGGCCGCGCCTGCAGGATGCGCGCTTGCAGGATGCGTGCTTATACGTCACTTTTTACGCCGCCGCTTGACCGGGATCACATCGCGTCATCGGTTTGCCGTCTATCTGAAGCAGAGTTTGGCGGCGCGCGCCTTTGCGCCTGCCACGAATCCGTCAGTCTGGACTGGAGCCCCCCCATGAACGAAACACCGTCACCCACCCGTGTCGCCCTGATTACCGGAGGAACGACCGGTATCGGTGCGGCGACCGCCTGTGCCTTCCGCGATGCGGGGTACCGTGCCGCCGTGACCTACCTCGGCCATGCAGAACAGGCCCGTACCTTTTCGCAAGAGAGTGACATCCCCTCTTTCGAGTGGGACGCCTCGGACAGCGAGGCCTGCGTTGCGGGTGTGGCGCAAGTGGCAGCGGCGCTGGGGCCGGTCGATATTCTGGTCAACAATGCCGGGATCACCCGCGATGCCAGCTTCGCCCGCATGACACCGGAGCAGTGGCGGCAAGTGGTGCGCAACGATCTTGATAGTTGCTTTTCCATGAGTCACGCGGTCTGGGGCGGGATGAAGGAGCGCGGCTGGGGGCGGATCGTCTCGCTCTCCTCGGTCAATGGGCAGGCCGGGCAGTTCGGGCAGGCGAACTATTCGGCGGCCAAGGCAGGCGTGCTGGGGCTGACCAAGGCGCTGGCGCAGGAAGGCGCGCGCCATGGAATCACCGTGAACGCCATCGCGCCGGGCTATGTCGATACGGAAATGGTGCGCGCCGTGCCGGAAAAAGTGATGGAGGGCATCGTCGCGCGCATTCCGGTGGGCCGGATCGGCCAGCCTTCGGAAATCGCGCGCTGTGTGCTGTTCCTCGCGGCGGAGGAGGCGGGGTATATCACCGGCTCCACGCTTTCGGTGAACGGCGGGATGAGGATGGACTGACATGGCGACCCAGATCACCGCGCACCGCCCCTGCGGCGTGGAGGCCGCGCCCGATCCGATGGAAGGCGTCGCCGACCTGCTGGACCGGGTGGCGGGCTCGTCGCTGGCGCAATGGACCATGGGCATCGCGCCCGAATCGCTGGCGGCGGCCTATGCCGACTGGGCGGTGCATTTCGCGCGTTCTCCCGGGCGCTCGCTGCTGCTGTCGGCCAAGGGCGTGCGCAAGGCGCAGCGCCTGAGCGACTATGCCACCCGTGCGCTGGGCGGGGGAGGGCGTGCGGACCGCTGCATCGCCCCGCTGCCGCACGATCACCGCTTCGACGATCCGGCTTGGGATACCTGGCCTTTCGGCCTGTGGCAGCAGACTTTCCTGCTCACTCAGCAATGGATCGATGCCGCCGTGCGCGATTGCCCCGGCGTTTCGCCGCATCACGAGGCGGTCTTGCGCTTCGGGCTCCGGCAGATGCTCGATCTGATCTCACCCGCCAATTTCCCGGCGACCAATCCCGTGGTTCAGCGGCGCATGGTGGAAACCGGGGGCAAGTGCCTGTTCGACGGCGCGAAGCTGTGGGCGGAGGACTGGCAGCGGCTGGTCCGGCGCGAACCGCCCGATACCGGCAGCGATTTCGAAGTCGGCCGCAATCTGGCGGTGACGCCGGGCAAAGTGGTGTTCCGTAACGAACTGATCGAACTGATCCAGTACACCCCCACTACCGAGCGGGTGCGCGCCGAACCGATCCTGATCGTGCCCGCCTGGATCATGAAGTACTACATTCTGGACCTTTCGCCGGACAACTCGCTAATCCGCTATCTGGTCGATCAGGGGTTCACCGTCTTCGCGATTTCCTGGCGCAATCCGGGGCCGGAGATGCGCGATACCGGTATGGAGGACTACCGCCGCGACGGGGTGATGCGGGCGATGGACGCGGTCTCGGCGATTACCGGGGCGGAATCGATCCACGCCTGCGGCTATTGCCTGGGCGGCACGCTGCTGTCGATTGCGGCGGCGGCGATGGCACGCGACGGAGACACGCGCCTGTCCACGGTGACGCTGCTGGCGGCGCAGACCGACTTTACCGAACCGGGCGAGATCGGCCTGTTCATCGACGATGCGCAAGTGCGCTATCTGGAAAACCTGATGTGGCAGCAGGGTTATCTCGACAGCCGCCAGATGGGCGGTGCGTTCGAGATGCTGCGCTCCGCAGACCTCATCTGGTCGCGCGGGGTGCAGGAATACCTGATGGGCGAGCGGGCGCCCATGAACGATCTCATGGCCTGGAATGCAGACGGTACGCGTATGCCCTATGCGATGCACAGCCAGTATTTGCGCCGCCTGTTCCTGGAAAACGCGCTGGCGCGCGAACGCTATGTCGCGGGCGGGGCGACGGTGGCGATGACCGATATCACCGCGCCGCTCTATGTCGTGGGTACCGAAACCGACCACGTCGCGCCGTGGCGCTCGGTGTGGAAGATCCATTCGCTGACCGATGGCGAAGTGCGCTTCGTGCTGACCAACCGGGGGCATAACGCAGGCATTGTCTCGGCACCCGGGGAGAAACACCGGCACTACCGCGTGCTCGATCGCCCGGAGGACGAGAACCATCACGATGCCGATGCATGGCTGGCGATCGCGGCGAAAGCGGCCGGTTCGTGGTGGACGGACTGGGCCGAATGGCTGCTGGCGCATTCCGGCCAGTCCGTCCCCGCGCGTGAGCCGGGAAATGCCAAGGCAGGCTATCCGGTGCTGGACGATGCGCCGGGCCGCTACGTGCTGGAACGCTGAGGAGAAGGGGGACGCTGCGGCGTCCCCCCGGTTCCGGACCTTATGCGGCTTCGGAGCTTTCCGCCTGCGGTTCTTTGGAGGCGGCCGGTTCAGTCGCCACCACTTCCTCGGCCTTTTCTGCGGCTTCGGGTGGAACGACCTGCCCCATCAGGCCGGACCAGGCACGCCACCATTCCATCTGGAATTCCTGCAACGATTCGAAGGCTCGCATGGCCATCA
>JARROF010000120.1:0-9242 GCA_037384205.1 Novosphingobium sp.
TACTGGTCCGGCAGGGGCGTGAAAGCCGCGTGCTGTGCGCCTAGCTCGGACAGGCATTGGCGGTATTCAGGCTCGGGGTTGAAGAACGTCGTCGAACGGTGCACGACTTGCTTACGGGGCGCTTGCGCCTGCGGGATGTCCTTGCACGCGCTCAGGGGGGCGAGCAAAGGCAGGATGAGCAGATATCTGCGCATGCCCGGGAATGTCTCATCCAATGGTTAACGCAAGCTTACCAGCGATTCTCGGCAAGGTCCGTATCGGACGGAAGCGACCGTGCGTTCGATGACCTGATCCTTTGGGTGTCCAGCGCAATTCGATTGACAAACCTGCTGCGCCCGTTAGGTCCGGCGCCGGGCCACGCGGTCCCAACGCCGCGCGTGCTCTCTGTAAGGAGAGTCAGACATGACTGATATTACGATACCGACGCGCAAGCCTGCGCGTCCGCACTTCTCTTCCGGTCCCTGCGCCAAGCCGCCGGGATATTCCCCTGAAAAGATTTCCACCGAATCGCTGGGCCGTTCGCACCGTGCCAAGATCGGCAAGGCGCGCCTCGCCTACTGCATCGATCTGATGCGCGAAGTGCTGCAGCTGCCCGATACGCACCGCATCGGCATTGTCCCCGGTTCGGACACCGGCGCTTTCGAGATGGCCATGTGGACCATGCTCGGCGCCCGCGACGTGACGACGCTGGCTTGGGAAAGCTTCGGTGAGGGCTGGGTCACCGATGCGGTCAAGCAGCTCAAGCTCGAACCCACGGTGATGCGCGCCGATTACGGCCAGCTCCCCGATCTCGACAAGGTCGACTGGTCGAACGACGTCCTGTTCACCTGGAACGGCACCACCTCCGGCGTGCGCGTGCCCGACGGCGAATGGATCCCGGATGATCGCGAGGGGCTGTCCTTCGCCGACTCGACGAGCGGGGTGTTCGCCTACGACATTCCCTGGGACAAGATCGACGTTGCCACCTTCTCCTGGCAGAAAGTGCTGGGCGGCGAGGGCGGCCATGGCGTCCTGATCCTCGGCCCGCGCGCGGTCGAGCGCCTTGAAAGCTACACGCCGTCCTGGCCGCTGCCGAAAGTCTTCCGCCTCACCAAGGGCGGCAAGCTTTCCGAAGGCGTGTTCAAGGGCGAGACGATCAACACGCCCTCGATGCTCGCTGTCGAGGATGCGATCTTCGCGCTCGAATGGGCCAGGTCGCTGGGCGGTCTCGAAGGGCTCAAGGCGCGTTCGGATGCCAATGCCCACGCGCTCGACAAGATCGTTGCCGAGCGTGACTGGCTGGGCCACCTCGCGGTGGACAGCGGCACCCGTTCGAAGACCTCGGTCTGCCTGACGGTGGAAGGCGCGGACACGGATTTCATCAAGAAGTTCGCCGCCGTCCTCGAAAAGGAAGACGCAGCCTATGACATCGCCGGTTACCGCGATGCCCCGGCAGGCCTGCGCATCTGGTGCGGCGCCACGGTCGACACCGCCGATATCGAGGCGCTCGGGCCCTGGCTCGATTACGCTTACGCCACCGTCAAGGCTGCCGCCTGAAGTTGAACCGTCATCCCGGCGAAGGCTGGGATCGCGTGCCGCCAAGCGCGCCCCGTCGCGTAAACGGCCTGCGATCCTGACTTTCGTCAGGATGACGAATTGAGAGATTTGTCATGACCACCAAGCCCAAAGTCCTCATTTCGGACAAGATGGACCCCAATGCCGCGCGCATTTTCGAAGCACGCGGCTGCGACGTAGACGTCATCACCGGCGAGACGCCGGAACAGCTCATCGCCCGCATCGGCGAATACGATGGCCTGGCCATCCGCTCCTCGACCAAAGTGACCAGGGAAGTGCTGGCCGCGGCCAAGAACCTCAAGGTCATCGGCCGCGCCGGGATCGGCGTCGACAATGTCGATATTCCGGCGGCTTCGGCGCAGGGCGTCGTGGTGATGAACACGCCGTTCGGCAACTCGATCACCACGGCCGAGCACGCGATTGCGATGATCTTCGCGCTGGCTCGCCAGATTCCCGAAGCCAATGCCCGCACTCAGGCTGGCGAATGGCCCAAAAGCAAGTTCATGGGCGTCGAAGTCACCGGCAAGACGCTGGGCCTGATCGGCGCGGGCAACATCGGTTCGATCGTTGCTGCGCGCGCGCTGGGCGTGAAGATGAAGGTCGTGGCCTTCGACCCGTTCCTGACGCCCGAACGCGCAGTGGAAATGGGCGTGGAGAAGGTCGAGCTCGATGCGCTGCTCGAACGCGCCGACTTCATTACGCTGCACACCCCGCTGACCGACCAGACCCGCAATATCCTGAGCCGTGAAAACCTGCTCAAGACCAAGCAGGGCGTGCGCATCGTCAATTGCGCGCGCGGCGGCCTGATCGACGAGGCCGCGCTCAAGGAACTGCTCGATAACGGCCATGTCGCCGGGGCCGCGCTTGACGTGTTCCAGACCGAACCGGCCAAGGAATCGCCGCTGTTCGGCACGCAGAACTTCATCTGCACCCCGCATCTGGGCGCATCGACCACCGAAGCGCAGGTCAACGTGGCGCTGCAGGTGGCCGAGCAGCTTTCGGACTACCTCGTCAACGGCGGCGTCACCAACGCGCTCAACATGCCGTCCCTCTCCGCCGAGGAAGCGCCCAAGCTCAAGCCCTACATGAAGCTGGCGGAACAGCTCGGCTCGATGGTCGGCCAGCTCACGCGCGATTCGGTGCCGCGGATCTCGATCCACACCGAAGGCGCCGCGGCCGAACTCAACATGAAGCCGATGGTCGCGGCCGTGCTCGCCGGGTTCCTGCGCGTGCAGTCGGACACGGTGAACATGGTCAACGCGCCGTACCTCGCCAAGGAACGCGGCCTTGAAGTGCGCGAAGTGAAGACCGAGCGTGAAGGCGACTATCACACCCTGATCCGCGTTTCGGTGAAGACCGAGGCGGGCGAGCGTTCGGTGGCGGGTACGCTGTTCAACAATGTCGAGCCGCGCCTGATCGAGATGTTCGGTGTCAAGGTGGAAGCCGAGCTGGACGGTCCGATGATGTACATCGTCAACGAGGACGCCCCGGGCTTCATCGGCCGCATCGGCACCTTGCTGGGCGAGAACGGCATCAATATCGGTACCTTCAACCTCGGCCGCCGTTCGGCGGGCGGAGAAGCAGTGCTGCTGCTCTCGGTCGATACCGAAGTGTCCGAAACCGTCCTCAAGGCCGCCTGCGCGCTGCCGGGCGTGAAGATGGTCAAGGCGCTCAAGTTCGCCTGATCGGGCAGTCTGGGACAGATCCCAACGGAAAGGGCCGGTGCCGAAAGGCATCGGCCCTTTTCATATATATCGGGCGAAGCCGGATCCTCGGCGGCATACTCTCAACAAGTCCTTTACCATGGGGAACTAAGGCCTGCCTGCACCCGTGGGCATGGCGATGGACCTATGACGACGATCTACATCACGATCGACACAGAATATTCCGCAGGCTTCTTCGCGCGCGACGGTGCGGATGCGCGGACTGCGAACTTCGATGCGTCGATCGCCGGCAGGACCCGGGACGGGCAGGCAGGCATCGAATATCAGATGGACATATTCGACGCGCACGGCCTGAAGGCGGTCTTTTTCGTCGATCCGATGCCTGCGCTGATATGGGGCGTGGAGGCAATTGCCGATGTCGTCGGCCCCATTGTCGCCCGGGGA
This sequence comes from Novosphingobium sp., assembly GCA_037384205.1. Taxonomy (GTDB): domain Bacteria; phylum Pseudomonadota; class Alphaproteobacteria; order Sphingomonadales; family Sphingomonadaceae; genus Novosphingobium. Next base: position 3,663 of record JARROF010000120.1, read on the forward strand.
CACGACGTGCAACTGCATGTTCACACGGAATGGCTCGCATTCGCAGGAGCAGCCAATCCACTGGGCAGCCGGACCGGCCGGAACATCAAGGATTTCACGCGCGATGAACAGGTGCTGCTGCTTGGCTATGCCGCGAATGCCTTGCAGCAGGCGGGGGCGCCCCGACCTGTCGCATTCCGTGCCGGAAACTATGGTGCCAATGACGATACGCTGCGCGCGCTCGCGAGCCTGGGCATCTCGTATGACAGCAGCCATTGCCCGGCACTGGCAGGCGAAGGGGAATGCGGCATTTCACTGGGAGCGGACGACCGCGAGCCCATGGAATACTGCGGGGTGATAGAAGTCCCGGTGGGATCGATTGCCGCGCATCGGAACCGGCAGCGCCACGCCCAGCTGACCGCGCTTTCCGGACAGGAACTGATCGCAGCGGTCAGGCATTCGCGGGATCAGGGGCAAGCCGCCTTCACGCTCGTTTCGCACAGTTTCGAACTGCTCAGCCGCGACCGGACGAGGATTAACACGATTGTGCGCCGCCGGTTCGAAAAGGTTTGCGCGCGGCTTGCCGCGATGCAGGGCGTGCGCACGGCTACATACTCCGACTGTCCGCCGGAACCTGCCAAGGGCAAGCCCGCTTCGCTTCTCCCGCATCATGCTTTGCGGACAGGGAAACGCCTGTGCGAGCAGGCCCTGGGCAATGCCTTGTTCGGTGCGCGGTGACTGTAGAGACGGCCAATATCCGGTTCATCGTCGGATCGCGCCAGATCCTTGCAGTGCCGCGTCGGCTGGAAACGGTTACCTACAGTCTCGACCATCTTCTGGAGGGGCGGCCGATGGTTTTTCCGGGGGCGCCGGGCGAGGGGGTTCAGGGAATGCGGATACTGTCTGCGCCTGTCAGCCATTTCGGTGATATCGTGGCAAGGCATCCCGGCAACATCGTGGGCGGCTACCACAGCTACCGTCGCCACTACATCGACATGTGCGGCAGCTTCGATGACTATATGGCGGGTTTTTCGGGCAAGACCCGATCGACCTTGCGCCGCAAACGACGCAAGCTGGAAGAGCACTGCAGCGGGGTTCTCGACATTCGGGAATATCGCGGTGCCGCCGGTATCGGCGCGTTTCTCGAATATGCTCTTCCGCTTTCCCGGATGACCTATCAGGCGCGGCTGCTGAATGCAGGGCTGCCCGAAGACGAGGCTGGGCGTGCCGCCATGATCGCCAGAGCCGGGAAGGACGAAGTTCGCGCCTATCTTCTGTTCGTGGACGGCAAGCCGGCGAGTTACCTCTATCTTCCAGTATCCGATGGCATCGTGATCTACGAATATCTCGGATACGATCCCGCACTGGCTGCGTATTCGCCGGGAACGGTCCTGCAACTGGAAGCGCTCGAACGCCTTTTTGCGGAAGGCCGCTACCGGTACTTCGACTTTACGGAGGGAGAGGGCGCACACAAGTCGCTGTTCGGCACTGCCAGTGTCGGGGCCTGCAGCTTTTTCCTGCTCAAGCGGGATATTGCGAACCTTGCGCTGATGGGCAGTCTCTCCGCGTTCGACCGCTCGATCGGGGCCCTGCGCGGCCTTGCAGGCCGCTGCGGACTGGACAGGACGCTGCGTTCGATGTTGCGAGGTTGACGTGGGGTTGAAGTCCATGGCCCGGCGTGCGGCCGGAATTCTGTTCGACGAGTACCGGATCAACTGGATCGTGGCGTCCCCGTCCGGGCGGCGGGTTCCGCCGGAGCGGGATATGCGGCCGGTGGGAAGGGAGGAGCATGCACTGTTGGCGGGCAGTCCTACCTACAAGGTGCGCAATGCCCTGAGCTTCGGCGCCGCCGGGCTTGATGGTTTTGCACTGATCGTTGACGAAAAGCCGGTTTGCGTCGCGCATTTCGCCAACCCGGGGCAGTACGACCGGGCAAGCACCTGGCCGCTTGCCGAGCGCGAAGTGGCGCTTATGGACATCGCGACGGAAGAGGAAGGGCGAGGCAAGGGAATAGCGGCCCGTCTGATCATCGGGGCCGAAAGCCACTATGTTTCCCGGGGCGCCGGCAGGCTGATTGCATTCATCTGGTGGAGCAATACCCCATCGGTGCGGGCATTCCGCAAGGCTGGCTGGCGGCGTATCGGTCTCTCCATCGAGGTGCGGCGGGCCGGGCACTGGTTCGGTCTGCGCTGCCCGCTCGGGAGGGGGTGAGGAAACGGGTCGGCCTCGTCCTCTCCAACCTATCGTCCTCTCCAACCTATTCGACATTCCGGTCGGACCGGGTTAAGGGCGCGGCCATGATGCAGGATACCGATCGCGATCTTCTCCCCGAGGGGCTGGGGGACCGGCTGCCGCAGCAGGCGGCGGCGTCTCAGCGGGTGCGCCGTGCGGCGCTCGATGTCATGGCGGGCCATGGCTATGACCGCGTCGAGACGCCGATGCTCGAATTCGAGAAGTCGCTGGCGAGCCGCATGGCCGGTGTGCAGGTGCGGCGGATGTTCCGCTTCGTCGATCCGGTCAGCCTGCGGATGCTGGCGCTGCGTTCGGACATTACCGCGCAAGTCGCGCGCTTGGCCGCGACCGGGCTCGCTGCCACGCCGCGGCCGCTGCGGCTGTGCTATGCCGGGCAGGTGGTCACGATCAAGGGCGACGGGCTCGATCCCGCGCGTGAGCGCTTGCAGCTTGGCGCCGAACTGATCGGCACCGATACCGCCGCGGCTGCTGCCGAACTGGTGGAAATCGCCATCGAATCGCTGCGGGCGGCTGGTGCCACCGGGATTTCGGTGGACTTCACGCTGCCCGATCTGGTCGATACGCTTTCTGCCGGGGCACTGCCGCTGGCAGAGGGTCAGATCGCCGCCGTGCGCCAGATGCTCGATGCCAAGGACGCGGGCGGGCTGGTCGATGCGGGCGGCGAGGCTTATTTGCCGCTGCTCTATGCCGTGGGTCCGTTCGAGACCGCGATCGAGCGTCTGGCCGCGTTCGATACCGGCGGCGTGCTCGCCAGCCGTATCGCGGGCCTGCGCGAGATCGCCGCGCGGGTGAACGGCACCGCGCGCCTGACGCTCGATCCGTCCGAACGGCATGGCTTCGAATACCAGTCCTGGTTCGGCTTCACGATCTATGCCGAAGGCATTTCCGGCGCGTTGGGGCGTGGCGGCACTTATCGCATCCTTGGCAGCGCCGGGGACGAGGCGGGCGAGCCCGCCGCCGGTTTTTCACTCTATCCCGATCCGCTAATCGATGCGCTGGCGGCCGGTATGCCGGAGCGCAAGGCACTGTTCCTGCCGCTTGGCCATGACCGCACGGTCGCCGCACGCCAGCGGGCTGTCGGCTGGACGACAGTGGCCGCGTTGGCCGAAAGCGACGATCCCGTGGCGCTTGGCTGCTCGCACCGGCTGGAGAACGGCGAGTCCGTCGCGCTCTGACGAGTTCTCGCTCTGACAGAGAGCGGGCAGACAATATTCGAACTGCGGTTTGCCGCTGCAGCGTAATCTTGCTGCCATATATCGTCGCCTGCGCCTTGCTCTTGGCGCGCGACTCCCCTACGGCGCGCGGCGGACTTCATAACAGCAGTGAAAGCGTCAAACGTTGGCTAACGTAACCGTGATCGGCGCCCAGTGGGGCGATGAAGGCAAGGGCAAGATCGTCGACTGGCTGGCAAGCCGCGCCGATGCCGTAGTGCGATTCCAGGGCGGGCATAACGCCGGTCATACGCTCGTCGTCGGTGAGCAGGTTTACAAGCTGAGCCTTCTGCCTTCGGGCATTGTCACGGGAACGCTGTCGATCATCGGCAACGGCGTGGTGCTCGACCCCTGGGCGCTCAAGGCCGAAGTGGAGAAGCTGCGCGGGCAGGGCGTCGAGATCACGCCCGAGAATTTCGCTATTGCCGACAACTGCCCGCTGATCCTGCCTGTCCACCGCGAGCTGGACGGCATGCGCGAAGCGGCGGCCGGTGCAGGCAAGATCGGTACCACCGGGCGTGGCATCGGCCCGGCTTACGAGGACAAGGTGGGCCGCCGCGCGATTCGCGTGTGCGATCTGGCCCATCTCGATTCGCTTGACCCGCAGCTTGACCGCCTTTGCGCGCATCATGACGCGCTGCGCGCCGGTTTCGGCCAGCCCGGGATCGACCGGGCGGCGCTGCTCAGGGAACTCGCTGAAATCGCACCGTTCGTGCTGCAGTTCGCGCAGCCGACCTGGCGGCGCCTCAACAAGGTGAAGAAGGCGGGCGCGCGCATCCTCTTCGAAGGCGCGCAGGGCGTGCTGCTCGATGTCGATCACGGCACCTATCCCTTCGTGACCAGTTCCAACACCGTGTCCGGCACGGCGGCGAGCGGTTCGGGCCTCGGCCCTTCGGCCACCGGCTTCGTGCTCGGTATCGTCAAGGCCTATACCACCCGCGTTGGTTCGGGCCCGTTCCCGACCGAACTGGACGACGAGACCGGCCAGCGTCTGGGCGAGCGGGGGCACGAGTTTGGCACCGTCACCGGCCGCAAGCGCCGCTGCGGCTGGTTCGACGCAGTGCTCACGCGTCAGTCCTGCGCGATCTCCGGCGTTACCGGCATTGCGCTGACCAAGCTTGACGTGCTCGACGGGTTCGAGAAAGTGAAGATCTGCACGGGCTATCGCCTGAATGGCAAGATCCTCGACTACTTCCCCAGCCATGCCGCGGATCAGGCCAATGTCGAGCCGATCTACGAGGAAATGGACGGGTGGAGCGGCACCACCGCCGGGGCCCGGTCCTGGGCTGATCTTCCGGCACAGGCGATCAAGTATATCCAGCGCGTGCAGGAACTGATCGAAACCCCGGTCGCGCTGGTCTCCACCAGCCCCGAGCGCGAGGATACCATTCTCGTGCGCGATCCTTTCGCGGATTGAGGCGATGCGGGGCTGGCGAAAGTTTGCTCCGCCGCTCTTCCTGCTGACGCTGGGCGCGGCGCAGCCGCAGACGCCGCTTTCCTTGCCAGAGATAGACTTCGTGCGCGTGCACAAGGGCGCGCGCACGATGGATCTCTTCGCGGATGGACGACTGGTCCATGTGATCGAACATATCCAGCTTGGCGGCGCGCCAGCCGGCCCCAAGCATTTCGAAGGCGATCAGCGCACGCCCGAGGGGCTCTACGAGATCGACTGGAGCAATCCGGACAGCAGCTATCACCTCTCGCTCCACATCTCCTATCCGAACGAGGCGGACGGAGCCTCTGCCGCCGCGCGGGGACGCTCCGCTGGCGGGATGATCATGATCCATGGTCAGCCCAATGCCCTGCCGGTCGGCCGCGTGCCGGGTGACTGGACCGATGGCTGCAGTGCCGTTTCCAACGAGGAAATGGACGCGCTGTGGGAAACGGTGCCCGATGGCACCCCGATCGAGATCGGCGCGTAGGGTTTCAGGAGATGCAGGTCCCGCAGGCGGACCAAACCACCGCCTGCGGGACCTTGCCGTTACTTTCCGGAGCTGACCGGGATCGGCTTGACCTTGTTTCCGGCAGCAGGGGCCAGCCGGGGAACACTCACTTTGAGAAGCCCCTTGTCGAGATGAGCGCTGGCCTTGTCGGCATCGGCTTCGAAAGGCAGCGTCAGGCGTCGCAGGAACGTGCC
>JARROF010000121.1:0-13627 GCA_037384205.1 Novosphingobium sp.
GCGGCGAAGGATAGAAGGCCTTGCGGGCAAGATGCAGCATCACCGCGCTGTCCTTGCCGACCGAGTAGAGCATCACCGGCTTTTCAGCCTCGGCGACGACTTCGCGGATGACGTGGATGCTTTCAGCTTCCAGCCTCTCTAGGTGCGTCAGGGTTTTCATCGGATTTCCCTTGCTGTCTTGGCTTTGTCTGGTTCGTCCCGATTTGGAGTCGCGACTCTCTTTGCAGGGATGACTTTTTCGAAAACCTCCCATATGGGAGGGTATGACCCTGACCAGTCGCGACGAAACCGATCTCCTGCTTCCGCTCTTTCGCGGACTGTCCGAGGATGCGCGGTTTTCAACCTTTCTGGAGCGACTGCAACGGCGGACCGGGGCGGAATATATCGGCTTGATCCAGCGCTCGGGCGTTGGGCCGCGCGCCGAAGTGCAGGAATTCCACGTCGGCATCGACTTGCGCGCTCAGGCGCAGGCGGACGATCCGCTCGACACGCATGCACTTGATCGGTTCCATTATGATGCGCTGCGGCCCGGCCGGGTCTATTCGATCTCCGAATTCTTCGACCACGATCCCGTCTACCGCGCCGAACGCACACGCCGGACGCAGCGCCTGGGCATTGCCGACGAGCGCGTTGTGCGGATCGCCGATATCGGCGATGTCAGCGCCTGGCTGATCCTGGCGCGTGCCAAACCCTGCACGGCGGCGGACAGTGCCCTGCTCTCGAACCTTGTGCCCTATGTCGAGGAAGCGCTGCGTGTATATGTCGATCTGGAAAGCAATCGCGTGCGTGCCAGCGTCAGCGCGCAGGGGCTCGCCCGGTCGGCCACGGCATGGATGGTGATGGACCGCGAGGCGCGGCTGCTCTCGATCGATCCGCGCCTCGATAGCTGGATGAAGGCCACGCTGGGCTACAGCCCGCGCATCGGCGAGCGGCTGCGCGATCTGGGCGTGCAGACGGAGCGCGAACTGACGGCTGCCGCCACCCATTTCACCGGCAGCGATCCGGGAGCGCCCCGCCCGCTCCTGCTCTATGAAGAACCCCGGTTGGAAGCCCTGCTCTCGGCCACGACGGACATGCCGTACCGTTCGATGCTGGTGCTGTGCCGCCTGCCCCATGCCCGCACGCCCGAAAGCGTCGAGCGCCTCGCCCGCCTGTTCGACCTGCCCCGGCGCGAGGCGGAACTGGCGGTTGCTCTCAACGAGGGGCTGTCGATTGCAGAGGCGGCGGAACGCATGGGGCTGACCCTGGAAACCGCGCGCAACTATTCCAAGCGGCTCTACGCCAAGCTGGGCGTGCGCGGACAGGCACAACTGGTACGCTTGGTGAGCGACAGTGTGGCGGTGATAGCCTGACGTTCTGGGGCCTTATCCGGTTTTTGCGCAGACTGTTCTGCCGGTAACGGTTCAGGCGTCCTGCACTTTCATTGCGGCTGCTATCGCCTCGCGAAAAGCCTTGACGACCGCTACTTCATCACCGTTCCACACGGCACCGCTCACCGCAAGGAAGTCTGCACCTGCCTGCACCAGCGGCGCGCAATTCTCCGGCGTAATGCCGCCGATAGCAACGCATGGGATTTCGAACAGGGCCTGCCACCATTCGAGCAGGTCGAGACCTGCACGGTGCTTCACAAGCTTCGTCGCGGTCGGAAAAAAAGCCCCGAACGCCACGTAGTCCGCTCCGGCTTCGCCGGCTTCCATGCCAAGGTGGCGACTGTCGTGGCACGTCACGCCGATCTGTGCATCGCGCCCCAGCGCCTGGCGGGCTTCCTCAACCGTTCCGTCATCCTGACCGAGATGAACTCCATCGGCGCCAATGCGCTTGGCCAGGCTGATCGAATCGTTGACGATGAAAGCTACGTCGCGCGCGGCGCAAATAGCCTGAAGAGGCTCGGCCAGCCGCGCCGCCTCGTGCTGGTCTCGATCCTTCACCCGAAACTGGAACGCCGCCACCGGTGCGGCATCCAGAGCCCGGGCAAGGCGATCCGGAAAATCCCCGCCGACCTCAAGGGGGGAGATGAGGTATAGCAGCGTCGGTTCGCGTTCGGTGGTTTCAGGCTGGTCGGCATCATCGGTCATCTGGGCGCTCTAGCGGGGTGCGAACGCCGCGCCAAGCATTCCGGAACCATTCAGCCCCAAGATGCTTGATAGGCGATATGGAAATTCGAGCCACGTTAATCGTGTCTGCCTCCTGCTGCCTTGCAGGCTGTGCGGTCATCCCCCCGTCTTCCCCGCCATCCCGGGTGGGCCGCCCCGCACGGATTCAGGCTCCGCCCGCCGTGCCACCGCCCTCGCATGCCGCACAAGCGCTCGCTTATGCAGCGATTGGCCAGACCGTCCCTGTCAACGGATGGAATGTTACGCCTCTTAAAGTCTTGGAAGACAGCCGCTGTCCGGCAAACGCCCGTTGTGTCTGGCCCGGCCAAGTCCGGCTGCGCATTCAGGTTGCGCATGCCTCCCGCCATCGCACATTGGAAATTGCAACAGGTAAACCCGTGCGTGTCGGCAGCAAAACCCTGGAGCTCGCCGATGTGAGGCCGGACAAGCAAACCAACCAGGAGGACGGAGGCGTCCAACCGGGCGCTTATCGTTTCGGCCTTCGCATCACGCCGCATCGTTAGCGGCGATGGTTCGGCCGATCGAGTTCACGTCGAACGGCGTCGTTCGGTAAATTTCGTTGATCCAGTTGGCGAACAACAAGTGGGCATGGCTCCGCCAGCGGTTCTCGGGAGCCTGTTCAGCGTCATCATCCGGAAAATAGCCCAAGGGGAGCTGGCGGCATCCATCGCGCCGATACTCGTTTTCCAAGGTGCCCTCATCATATTCCAGATGATTGAACATGTGCAGCGCATTGTGTTGCGGATCGTCCACCAGGCAGGCACCGCTCTCGTCACTTGCTGCGAGAACGGTGATACCCTTGGTTGCTTTCAGCGCATCCGGGCAAGCCTGCGCCCAACGCGAAACAGGAACACGGAAGCTGTCGGAAAACCCGCGAAGATATGGTGAAAAAGGCTCAAGATTACGATGCCGGAAGACGCCGAATGCCTTTTCCGCAAGGTCCAGCTTGGGCACGCCGTGGAAGTACTGCAGCGCTGCCTGTGCCGCCCAGCAGATCGTGAAAGTCCGATGGACATGGGTTTGCGACCAGTCGAGAATATCGCAAAGTTCGTCCCAGTACCGCACTTCCTCGAAAGGCATCCGCTCGACCGGAGCTCCCGTGATAATGAAACCGTCGAAACGCTCGGTACGAACGTCGCTCCAGGGCCGGTAAAACGCCTCCATGTGGTCGGCAGGTGTATTCCGGGCAACATGATCGCTGATCCGTACCAGTGTCAGTTCGATCTGGATCGGCGTAGCGCCGAGCAGCCGCGCAAGCTGGGTTTCTGTACTGATCTTGTCCGGCATCAGGTTGAGCAAGCCGATCCGCAAAGGCCTGATATCCTGCCGCACGGCATCCGTTTCACGCAAAACGGAAAGGCCTTCGGTTTCCAGGATCTGTCGCGCAGGCAGGTCGTCGGGAATCGTAATCGGCACTTCGCGTCATTCCTTTTTGCGGGGCTTGACGCGATGTGGCTGGGTCCGTTTGGTTGCCGGATCGGCCACATCCCTCTTGTCGAGGTGCCACCTTGCCCGGATCGGCAGGTTGGCGTTGGGCGTCACTCCCAACTCTTGATGCTGTGATCAATCTAGGAACAGGTGCAGTCCAGTGCAACAGGGTTGATTGAAAATTCGATAGTGAAGCAAATGAAAAGGCGGCGTCCTCGGGAACACCGCCTTCGCTTTTTCGGGAAATCCCGGATCGGATCAAACTGCTGCGGCAGCTTCGATCTTCTGGGTCGAGCCCTTGTAAATCTCATCAATCGCACCGGCCAGCGATGCATTGAACTCGGCATCGCTCATCTGCGCACGCAGATCTTCGAGCAATGCACGGCTGAAGCTGGCAATAATGCCCTTGTTCTTCGACAACTCGACGCAGGCCTCTGGGCGCTTGTAGCCGCCCGACAGAGCGACGACGCGCAGGACCTTCGGGTGGTCGGCCAGCGGATCGAAAGTGCCCGCCACGACCGGCAGCGACAGCTTGAGCATGACTTTCTGCCCATCGGGCAGCGCATCAAGGTTCTTGAGGATTTCAGCGAGGAGGATCTTGTCGCACTCGGCCCGGGTTTCACTCTTGATGTTCACTTCCGGTTCGATAATCGGCATCATTCCGTGGCCAAGCACCTGCTGCCCCACTTCGAACTGCTGTTTGACGACGGCAGCGATGCCTTCGGCATTGGCCGAATGGATCACCGAGCGCTCCTTGGTGCCGAATACACCAAGCGCTTTCGAACGTTCCAGCAAGGTGTCCAGCGTCGGCATCGGCTTCATCAATTGAACGCCGTTGGCTTCATCTTCCAGCCCCTTGTCGATCTTGATGAACGGCACCACGCCCTTGTTGATCAGGGCCGTCGGGGTGGGAACGCCGTCAACCAGGCCATCCATGGTGCGTTCGAACAGGATCGCACCGATGACCTTGTCTCCGGTGAAAGCCGGAGAGGAAATGATGCGGGCGCGCATTTCATGAATCAATCCGAACATCTCGTCTTCGGTCGACCAGGCACCTTCTTCGACGCCGTAACCCTTGAGCGCCTTGGGCGTAGAGCCGCCGCTCTGGTCCAGCGCGGCTATAAAGCCGTTACCTGCGGCCATTTTGGCCGCCATGTCCGAATATTGCATATGCCTCCTCCTGTTAGGCTTAAAACGTGTTCAGCAACGTTATCGGCGCACCCCCTATTTCGCAACTGCGGTAAGGTTCACTACAGCGTCCCGCTTTCGCACAACGCTGCAGCGTAAGTGCAGCCCTCTGACCGCAACTGCAAAAACGAAGCGCCGATCTTGCGTTACCTAAACGGCAAGTGCAGCCACGCCGGGGAGTTCCTTGCCTTCCATCCATTCGAGGAAAGCACCGCCCGCAGTCGAAATGTAAGAAAAGTCATGCGCCACGCCCGCATGGTTGAGCGCAGCCACGGTATCGCCTCCACCGGCTACTGAAGTGAGCTTGCCCTCGATCGTCAGCGCCGCCGCCGTCCGAGCCAGCGTTACCGTTGCCACATCGAACGGCGCCATTTCGAACGCGCCGAGTGGCCCGTTCCATACCAGCGTGCGGCAAGTCTTGAGCACGTCGCCCAGCGCCTCGGCCGCCAGCGGCCCGGCATCGAGGATCATCTCGTCCGCAGCGACCTCGTGCACGTTGCAGGTGCGCAGCGACGGCGGATTAGCGGCGAATTCCTTCGAGACGACGACATCGTAAGGCAAGTGGACCGTGCAGACGGCCGCGTCTGCGGCTTCGAGGATTTCGTTGGCCGTACCCGTCAGATCGTGTTCGCAGAGCGACTTGCCGACATCCACTCCCTTTGCGGCCAGGAAGGTGTTGGCCATGCCGCCGCCGATGATCAGGTGATCGACCTGGGTAACGAGGTGCTTGAGCACATCGAGCTTGGAAGACACCTTGGCGCCGCCGACAACCGCCGCCACCGGCTTCTCCGGCGTGCCCAGCGCCTTGTCGAGCGCTTCCAGTTCCGCCTGCATCGAGCGGCCGGCATAGGCGGGAAGGACCTTTGCCAGCCCTTCCGTGGTAGCATGAGCCCGATGCGCGGCAGAGAAGGCATCGTTCACGAAGAAATCGCCATTAGCGGCAATCGCCTTCACCAGTTCGGGATCGTTCTTTTCCTCACCCTTCCAGAAACGGGTGTTTTCCAGAACAGCCACATCGCCCGGGCGCAGGATGGCGATGGTCTGCTCGACCACTGGCCCCGAGATCTCGGGCACGAACATTACTTCCTTGCCGATCACTTTCTCGACGGCCCCGACCACCATCGAGAGCGACATCGTCGAAACCCGCTCACCCTTGGGACGGCCGAAGTGCGCCAGAAGCAGGACTTTCACCCCCCTTTCGCACAAGTCCCGGATTGTGGGCTCGGCAGCGCGGATGCGGGTGTCGTCCGTGACGGCGCCGTCCTGCATCGGCAGATTGAGGTCGACACGTACGAGGGCCACCTTGCCCGCCACGTCGCCCAGATCATCAATCGTCTTGAAAGCGCTCATTTCTCGATCCTCACATCGTCTCAGACGGCAATCTCGCCGTCATCCAGCACAGGCCCCAGCACGCCGCCGCGCCAGTCCGGCGTCAGCGCGGCCCTCCGGCCCGGCCTGATCTCATCCATGCGGCTGCATGGATCGCATTCCATCGCTAATCCGATGCGGCGGGAAGAACCGGATCGCGATGATCGCGCCCGGCTCGCGCGGCAGGCGCAGGCCGGAAACGCGCAAGTTCCCCGCCGCACATGCCAGGGCAGCCCGTCGCCCTCGAAATCATCCAGTTCGCACAGCGCCGCCGCCCGGCTTTCGGCCTCGATCAGCGAGACCTGACGACGCGGCGCCTTCCCCCGACGCACTACGCCGCGAAAGTCCTCCTGGACTCCCGCGGCGGCAGTAACGGCGACGGACATCAGCTCTTCCATGGCATCGCGCGATCGTATTCGTCGCGCGATGCGCCGGAGAGTGCCCGCAGCCGGGGGCACTGTCAGAGGAACTTCGCCATCGCACCCGCAGTGTCGATCATGCGGTTCGAGAAGCCCCACTCGTTGTCGTACCAGGACACGACGCGGACGAACTTGCCTTCCATGACAGCCGTTTCCAGGCTGTCGACAGTCGAGCTCGCCGGGTAGTGGTTGAAATCCGAGGAGACCAGCGGCTCTTCGGTGTAGGCGAGAACACCCTTCATCGGGCCTTCCGAAGCCGCCTTCAGCGCAGCGTTGATCTCTTCCTTGGTAGTGTCGCGCTTCGGCACGAAGCACAGGTCGACCAGGCTGACGTTCGGGGTCGGCACGCGGACCGACGAACCGTCGAGCTTGCCCTTCAGTTCGGGCAGCACGAGGCCGACCGCACGGGCCGCGCCGGTCGTGGTCGGGATCATGTTGGCGGCACCGGCGCGGGCGCGGCGCAGGTCCTTGTGGATCTGGTCGAGCATGCGCTGGTCGTTGGTGTAGGAGTGGATCGTGGTCATGAAGCCACGCTCGATCCCCACGGTGTCGTTCATCACCTTGGCGACGGGCGCCAGGCAATTGGTGGTGCACGAGGCGTTAGAAACGACGATGTGATCCGCAGTCAGCGTTTCGTGGTTCACGCCGAAGACGACCGTATTGTCAACACCGGTGGCGGGAGCCGAGATCAGCACACGCTTGGCACCCGCATCGAGATGCGGCTGCGATGCTTCCTTGGACTGGAAGAAGCCGGTGCATTCGAGAACGATGTCGATGCCCAGATCCTTGTGCGGCAGCTTGCCGGGATCGCGTTCGGCTGTGACGATGATGTCCTTGCCGTTGACGGTCATCTTGCCTTCGCCGGCCTCGACAGTGCCGGGGAAGCGGCCGTGAGTGCTGTCATAAGAGAAGAGCAACGCGTTCGACTTGGTGTCTGCCAGGTCGTTGATCGAAACCAGATCGAGCCCGCAATCGGGACGTTCCAGAATGGCGCGAGCAACAAGCCGCCCAATACGTCCGAAACCGTTGATCGCAACCTTCGTCGCCATAAATACTCCTCCTTAAGCGCTGAGCTTGTCCAAAATCTTGGGCACGATCGCTTCGACCGTAAAGCCGAAGCGGGCAAACAGGTCCTTGGCCGGGGCCGACGCGCCGAAGCGGTCAAGGCCGATATTCAGGCCGCCATTGCGGCTGGCAGCTGTGTAACGTTCCCAGCCCATGGTCGATCCCGCCTCGATCGAGACGCGCAGGATCGAGGGATCGTGAGGCAGAATTTCGTGCTTGTACGCTTCGTTCTGAGCGTCAAACAGTTCCATGCACGGCATCGAGACGACATCGGCCCCGACGCCCTGCCCCGCCAGCGCATCGCGCACCTTGCAGGCCAGTTCGACTTCGGAACCGGTAGCGATCAAGATCACCTTGCGCTCACCCTCGGCATGGCACAGCACATAGGCACCGCGCGCCGAGAGCATGTCACCCGACTTGCGCAGCTGCGGCAGGTTCTGGCGAGTCAATGCCAGAACCGAGGGCGTTCCGGCCGCCTCCAGCGCGAGATTCCAGCACTCGGCGGTTTCCACCACGTCTGCCGGGCGGAACACGTTGAGGTTCGGGATCAGGCGCATGCTCATGATCTGCTCGACCGGCTGATGGGTCGGGCCATCCTCGCCAAGGCCGATGGAATCGTGAGTCAGGACGTAGATCACGCGCGCGCGCTGCAGCGCCGACATGCGGATCGCATTGCGGCAGTAGTCCGAGAAAATCAGGAACGTGCCGCCGTAGGGGATCACTCCGCCGTGCAGCGCCATACCGTTCATCGCGGCGGCCATGCCGAACTCGCGAATGCCGTAGTAGACATAACGGCCGGAAGAGTCCTCGGAGGTGAACGGTACCTGGCACTTGGCCTTGGTGTTGTTCGAACCGGTGAGGTCCGCCGAACCGCCTACCATTTCCGGGATCGCCGGGGCCAGCACGTTCAGCCAGTTCTCTGAAGCCTTGCGGGTCGCCACGGTGGAATCGCCTTCCACCCATTCTGCCAGCGCCTTGCGGACCGGTTCGACATCGGGAAGCTCGCCCGCCATGCGACGATTGAACTCGGCCGCATCGGAGCTCGCCGCAAGCCGGGCTTCCCAATCGGTGCGAGCCTTGGCGCCAGCAGCGCCGAGCGAACGCCAGTCAGACAAGGTTTCGGCAGGAACCTCGAACGGAGCAGAGGTCCAGCCCAGATATTCGCGGGCCGCCGCGATCTCGTCGGCCCCGAGCGGCGCGCCATGAACGTTGTGGCTGCCCTGCTTGTTGGGGGCACCCATACCGATCACTGTGCGGCATGCCACCAGCGTGGGCTTGTCCGAAGCCGCGGCCTCGGCGAGCGCGCGTTCGATGTCGGCGAAATCGTGCCCATCGCACTCAAACACGTCCCAGCCCGATGCGCGGTAGCGGGCCGGAATATCCTCTGACGTCGAAAGCGCAGTGTCGCCATCGATCGTGATCTTGTTGTCGTCCCACAGGACCTTGAGCTTGCCCAGCTTCAGCGTACCGGCCAGACCGATCGCCTCGTGGTTGATGCCTTCCATAAGGCAGCCGTCACCCGCGATCACCCAGGTGTTGTGATCGACCAGGTCATCGCCGAAGGTGCCGTTGAGCTGGCGCTCCGCCATGGCCATGCCAACCGCCATGGCCAACCCCTGACCGAGCGGGCCCGTCGTACACTCGACGCCGGGGATCAGGAAATTCTCGGGATGCCCCGCACAGACCGAACCGAGCTGACGGAAATTGCGGATGTCGTCCATCGTCGGGCTATCGTAACCCGTCAGATGAAGCAGCGAGTAGATCAGCATCGAGCCGTGACCGGCCGACAGCACGAAGCGGTCACGATCGGCCCACCCGGGCGCGGCGGGATCGAATTTCAGAAACTTGGCGAAGAGCACAGTAGCGACATCGGCCATGCCCATTGGCATTCCAGGATGGCCGCTATTGGCAGCCTGAACCGCATCCATCGACAGCGCCCGGATGGCATTGGCCATCGGCGCAAGACGGTCTGGGGCAAGGGTCATGTAATTAGGCTCCGGCACGGGAATACAATGGATGATTCGGTATTTTTGGGGTCCCCTTTAGGGAGAGGTGCCTCCCCGTCAAGCTCAGCGCCCCGCTCTGCCGCATGACATCGTGAGACGACGCCCGGACATGCGCTCACAAGATTGTGAACAACCGGGCCCAAATACTTGCCTTGTGACAGTAATACGATACCGATCACCCCATGGAGGATGTGTCGATCGTGCATGCGGTTGAAAGGATCGAGGCCGCCCTGAGGCGCGTCGAGGCGGCATCGCGCGAATTGAGCAGATTGCAAGAGCGGCACGAACGGCTCAAAGCATCGGTTTCCCGCTCACTTGAAGACCTCGACCGGCTTATAGAGAGCCAGCCCGAGTGAGCCCGTCATGAGCAACGTTACACTTTCTATCGGGGGCCGCAGCTTCACGGTTGCCTGCGCCGATGGCGAAGAGGCGCATGTCGGCCATCTCGGCGCGCTGATCGATGCAAAAGTCTCTGCAGCCGGTGCGACGGGCCAGAACGAAACCCGTATGTTGCTCTACGCGGCTCTCCTGCTGGCAGACGAAGTGCATGAGTTAAAAGGCAACGCGCCCTTGACCATCTCCGCCGAATTGCAGGACCGCCTCGCCCGCATCGCAGGTCAGGTTGAAAATCTTGCAGACCTTCTTGAGGGTAGCGCTCCGAACGCCTAGATAGCGAGGGACGGGTTCTGCCCGGCACGAGCCGTTCGAACATCCCTGAGGCTATAAGCAATCCAAGGGGGCTGTCCCTGCCCAGGTCCTGGCCTGACGCACATGGTCCCCACCTGACGTGAAGGCGTCAGAGGATTTCTAGGAAAACGACCCATGGTGGATTCGCGCGCTGGTGCTCAACCGTCCACCGGCACCAGTTGCTGAAATGATACCCGAGGGAGCGGCCGTCGGCCTCTATTATCCCGCAGGCGCCGAGGCGCCGACAATGGGGTGGGCGCGCTGGCTTGCCGAGAATGGCAGGCAGATCGCCCTGCCCTGGTTCGCGGCCCGCGATACGGCCATGGAGTTCCGCAGTTGGATCAATCCCTGGGACGACGACCTGCTGGTTCCCGGCCCCTGGCGCGCGCTGCAGCCGACAGACGACCGTAACGCGATCGTTCCCGATGTCGTCATTGTGCCCCTTCTGGCCTTTACGGCGGCCGGCCACAGACTCGGCCAGGGCGGAAACTGCCGTTCGAACCCCACGACCAGCCACTGGCCGCCGTGGTAACGCCGACCCGAATCTACGAAGGACAGCCGTAACAATGCGCGAAACCCCGACATGGCGGATACCTGCAGGTGTTCTTCTGCTGGTCTTCGCGCTGGGCCTCTACGGGATTGCCGTTGCCAGTTTCGTGCCGCCGCTGATCGGGGAGTGGAATGCACTGGCGCAGACGCCCGTCTACATCGTGCTCGGCGTGATCTGGCTGCTACCCTTGCGGCGTTTCCTGATCTGGATGGAAACGGGACGCTGGGGCTGAGCCCTTCCCGCAAACATCCATGGAAATAGAAAAGGCCGGGTTTCCCCGGCCTTGTTTTCTTGCTGTGTGGAGACCACTTCGTGAGAAGTGGCGCGAGTGACGGGACTCGAACCCGCGACCTTCGGCGTGACAGGCCGACACTCTAACCAACTGAGCTACACCCGCACAGCCATGTTTTCCGCATCCATGCCGGTTTCCCGGCAGAGATCCCAAGTGGCGCGAGTGACGGGGCTCGAACCCGCGACCTTCGGCGTGACAGGCCGACACTCTAACCAACTGAGCTACACCCGCGTACTTTGCGGAGCGTCCGCTTGGGAGCCGCGCCACTAAGCCAGCCATCAGGACCTGTCAACTGCCTTGCCGGGCCCTGCGCAGCCGGAGCCTCGATCAATTTCCTGAGGTCTTGCGCAAAGCTCGCCGCGTCCCAGCCATCGACTACGCGGTGATCGCAGCTCATGGAAATGTTCATGATCTTGCGCTTCTCGATCCGCTCCATGCCGCCAGCGTCCTTGACGAACATCGGACGCTCGACAATGCGATTGGGGCCGATGATCGCGACTTCGGGACGGTTGATCACCGGCGTGGTCGCCACGCCGCCCATGGGGCCCAGAGAGGTGATCGTAAGAGTGGAGCCGGACAGCTCGGCCGACTTTGCCGCGCCGTCGCGCGCGGCATTGGCAAGGCGGGAAATCTCTGTGGCAAGTTGCCACAAATTGCGGCGCTGCGCATCGCGGATCACGGGGACCATCAGCCCGGCCGGTGTCTGCGCCGCCATGCCCAGATGCACGGAGCCATAACGCGTCACCACGCCAGCCTCATCATCATAGTGGGCATTGAGCATCGGATATTTCGGGATCAGCTTGCAGATGGCCGAAATCAGGAAAGGCAGCATCGTCAGCCTGGGCCGGTCTCCCCGCCCCTCGTTGAGCTGCGTGCGCAGATCTTCCAGCGCCGTGACATCGTATTCCTCGACATAGGCGAAATGCGGGATGTTGCGCTTGGAGGCCGCCATGTTTTCGGCGATCCGCCGGCGCAGGCCGATGACGCGGACCTGCTCGTCCTGCCCCTTGTGTCCGGCAGGCTGGAATCCGCCTGCCGAATTGTAGGCCAGGAAGGCATCGAGATCGGCATGGCGGATGCGGCCATCCTCAGCCGGGCGCACTTCGCCCAGATCGATCCCCAGCCCGGCAGCCCGCTTGCGCACCGCGGGGCTGGCCATGACTTTCGCATGCCCGGCCAGGGTGCGCGGTGCTGGAGGCACAGTTCCAGCGGCTGCTGGCGCAGAAATTGAGGCGGGCATGGGCTCCGGTGCCGGTTCCGCAACGGCAACGGGTTCGTCAGCCTCCCTCGCAGGCGCTTCAGCCACAGGCTCCGGTTCCGGCCTGATCTCGGCGCCTTCCACGGCGGCGTCGACCTGATGGCCTTCGCCCTCGATCTCCAGCACGACCAGCGGCGAGCCGATGGCGACCACATCGCCCGTCTCACCCGCAACTTCAATCACCTTGCCCGCGACCGGGCTTTCCATTTCCACGGTCGCCTTATCGGTCATCATATCGGCCAGGCGGCCGTCTTCCTCGACCACATCGCCAACTTTGACATGCCAGGCGACGATCTCGGCTTCCGCGATGCCTTCGCCAATGTCGGGAAGACGGAATGTAAAGCGGCCCATCGGATCAATCCTTCACGAATCTGCGTTCATCAGCCGGTCCACCGCCTCGCCGATGCGAACGGAACCGGGGAAATAGGCCCACTCAAGGCTGTGCGGGTAAGGGGTATCGAACCCGGTCACGCGCTCGATGGGGGCTTCGAGGTGGTAGAAACAGCGCTCCTGCACCAGGCTCACAAGCTCGGCGCCGAAGCCGGACGTGCGGGTCGCCTCGTGCATCACCAGGCATTTCCCGGTCTTTTCCACGGACTTTTCCACAGTCTCTATGTCGAGCGGAATCAGCGTGCGCAGGTCGATAATCTCGGCATCGACGCCCTTGGCTTCCAGCACCGCTTCGGCAACATGAACCATGGTGCCATAGACCAGCACGGTCATCGCGGAGCCTTCGCGCACCGTGCGCGCCTTGCCCAGGGGAATCGAATAGTACCCTTCAGGCACCTGCCCCCCGGGATGGGCTTTCCAGGTCTTCGACGGGTTATCGTAATTGCCGTCGAACGGGCCATTGTAGATGCGCTTGGGTTCGAAGAAGATGACGGGATCGTTGTCCTCGATCGCCGCGATCAGCAGGCCCTTGGCATCGTGCGGAGTTGAGGGGATCACCGTTTTCAACCCGGCGACATGGGTAAACAGTGCCTCGGGGCTCTGGCTGTGCGTCTGCCCGCCGAAAATGCCGCCGCCAAAGGGCGAACGGATCGTGATCGGTGCGATGAATTCGCCCGCGGAGCGGTAGCGCAAGCGTGCCGCTTCCGAGATTAGCTGGTCGAGGCCAGGATAGATATAGTCGGCGAACTGGATTTCCGGCACGGGGCGCAGGCCATAGGCGGCCATACCAACGGCGGCACCGATAATCCCGCATTCGTTGATCGGCGAATCGAACACCCGGTTCTTGCCGAATTTCTTCTGC
>JARROF010000122.1:0-9119 GCA_037384205.1 Novosphingobium sp.
ATGAAAATCCCAGGCCCTACAAATGGGTAAAGCCCGCCGACACGATCCTCGCCTCGGTCAAACGCCTCTGCCAGAAAACAGTGAGCCAAACTTCGGATTCAGGTGCCTAGGGGTGAATAATACCTGTCCTCATTGTTCGATACGAAAACCGGTGAGCTGGATCACCAAAGCGAGCCCGATGATGATCGCGACCCAGATTGCGGCGTACTGAATCGTCTTGTTCACGCCGAGATCGCGGAACGGCGCGCCGCGCGTGGCCAGAATCAGACATGCGATCACCGCGATGATGGAAACGATCGTGCCAGTCATGCCGCGATCACCAGGCCGTCGAATGCCACTTGCACATGATCCGGCACTTCGCGGCTCAGCGCGGCGTAGTCCATGCTCTTGTCGAGATGCGTCAGCACGACTGTTTCAACCCGCACCGCTTCGGCAAGTTCCAGTGCCATGCCCAGATGCGCATGCGTGGGATGCGGTTCGCGGCGCAGGCAATCGACCACGAGCACGTCCGTACCATAGAACGTATCGACTATACCGTCGGTAATTTCACTGAAGTCTGTTGCGTAACTTACGGACTTTCCGTCACAATCGAACCGGTACCCGGTCGACTGCGCCGGGCCGTGCGGCATCTGGACATGATCCACGCGGAAGCCTTCGCAGAGCCGCAAGGTATCCAGATTATCGATCGTCGCGATTGTCGGATAGCCTTCCTGCCCGGCAAAGACATAGCCGAAGCGCTGCCGCAGCCGCCGTACGGTTTCGGAAGCGGCATAGCCGGGTATCGGCCCGGCGCGGCCATAGCGCAGCGGACGCAGGTCATCGATACCGTGGCAATGATCGGCGTGATCGTGCGTCCAGAACACGGCATCAAGCCGGTGAATCTCATTGGCGAGAAGCTGCGCGCGCAGATCGGTCGGCGTATCGACGAGGATGCGGCTGCCGGCATCACTTTCGAGCAGGATCGAGACGCGGGTGCGCCGGTTCTTCGGCTCCAGCGGATCGCACCGGCCCCAATCGGCGCCGTGTTCGCCGCCCAGGCGCGGAACGCCGGTGGACGTGCCGCTACCGAGGATTGTCACTTTCACGCGGCGGCTTTCCGGAACAAGGCGAAGAAATTGCGCGTCGTCACTTCCGCCAGATGCTCCGGCGTCACCCCGCGCAGTCCGGCGACGAAGCGCGCGGTGTCGGCGGTATAGGCCGGTTCGCACTTGCGGCCGCGATGCGGCACCGGCGCGAGGAACGGAGAGTCGGTTTCGACAAGTAACCTGTCTTCCGGAATTTTGGCGGCCACGGCCTGCACATCGGTCGCGTTCTTGAACGTCACGATCCCGGACAGCGAAATCGTCAGCCCCAGATCGAGCATCGTGCGCCCGAACCCGGCGCTGGCGGTGAAACAGTGGATGAGGGCGGGGAAAGCCCCCTTCTCCATTTCCTCGGTCAGGATGCGCGCGGTATCTTCCTCGGCATCGCGGGTGTGGATGATGAGCGGCAGGCCGGTTTCGCGCGAAACCGCGATGTGAGTGCGGAACAGTGCCTGCTGCACCGCGCGATCGGACTTGTCGTAATAATAGTCGAGCCCGGTTTCGCCGATACCGATGACCTTGGGATGCACCGCCGCTTCCAGCAGAGCCCCCTCGCCCAGATCGGCATGCCGGTCCGCCTCGTGCGGATGGATGCCCACGGAAGCCCAGACATCGGCTTCGCGCGCGGCCGTGCCCACCACCTTGTCCCACTCGCGCTGGCGGGTGGAGATGTTGAGAAATCCCCCGATCCCCGCTTCGCGCGCTCGGGCCAGAACGCCCTGCTGGTCCTATACGAGACCTTCGTATTCAAGATGGCAGTGCGAATCGATCAGCATCAGGCGGGCTCGTCCGCGGGGATTTCCAGACGCGGGAACACACCCGCTGGCTGCGACAGCGTGAAGCCGCTCGCCGCCAGCGTTTCGAGCCAGTTTGCATCGGCCAGCGCGGCGTAGTCGCGCGCATCGGCGGCCACGCCCGTCTGATCGAGCAGCGTGTCGATCGCTGCCGGGACGACCGGACGCACGGCAATGGCGAGGCTGCGCACGCAGCGCAGCAGCGTCATCAGCACGGCTTCCATGCGTGCCGGATCGGTCTTGCGCAGCGTCCAGGGGGCCTGCTCGTCGACATACTGGTTGCAGGCGAAGACCGCGCGCATCCAGGTTTCAAGACCGGCCGAGAAATCGAGATCCATGAACGCTCGGCGCAGCCCCGCAATGCCGAGCGCAACGGCATCGGACAGCGCGATATCGGCTTCGGCGGCCGGAAGCCCGGGCTTCAGCACGCCGCCCATATTCTTGAAGATCATCGAAAGCGTGCGCTGCGCCAGATTGCCGAAGCTGTTGGCCAGTTCGGCATTGCAGCGCGTGACAATGGCTTCGTGCGACCACGAACCGTCCTGCCCGAAAGCGACTTCGCGCAGGAAAAAATAGCGCAGCGTATCGACGCCATAGAGTTCGGACAGCGCGATCGGATCGGTCACGTTACCGAGCGACTTCGATTCCTTCTGCCCGCGATTGAGCACGAAGCCGTGGCCAAAGACCTGCCTGGGAAGCGGCAGCCCGGCGCTCATCAGGAAGGCGGGCCAGTACACCGTGTGGAAACGGATGATGTCCTTGCCGATCAGGTGCAGGTCCGCCGGCCAGAACTTGGCGTAATCGCCCTCCTCGTCCGGAAAGCCGAGGCCGGTGATATAGTTGGTGAGCGCATCGACCCACACGTACATCACATGATTGTCGCTGCCGGGCACCTTGATACCCCAGTCGAAGCTGGTGCGCGAAACCGAAAGATCGCGCAGGCCGCCTTCCACGAACCTGGTGATCTCGTTGCGGCGGGTTTCCGGGCGGATAAACTCGCTGGAGCCATAGAGTTCCAGCAGCCGGTCCTGATACTTGGACAGGCGGAAAAACCACGATTCCTCGACCGTCCATTCCACCGGCGTGCCCTGCGGGGAAAGCTTCTCGTCCCCCTCGCCTTCGACCAGTTCGCTTTCGTCGTAATAAGCTTCATCGCGCACCGAGTACCAGCCTTCGTAGCGATCCAGATAGAGATCGCCACTGGCTTCCATCCGCCGCCACAGTTCCTGCGTGGAGGCATGATGGCGCGGTTCGGTGGTGCGGATGAAAACATCGTAACCGACATTCAGCGCGTCACACATGTCGCGGAAATAGCCAGACATTTCCGTGGCCAACTCGATCGGCGACATGCCCAGGTCGCGCGCCTTCTGGGCCATCTTCAGGCCGTGCTCGTCGGTGCCGGTCTGGAAGCGTACGTCGAAGCCTTCGGCCTTGCGGTGGCGGGCGATGACGTCTGCGGCGATCGCCTCATAGGCATGGCCGATATGCGGCTTGCCGTTGGGATAGCTGATCGCGGTCGTGATGTAATAGGGCTCGCCCATGGGCGGTCGCACTTTCTCTTCAGTGTCTAGCGAGCGGTCTCTCTAGGCATCGCCGCCGAGGCCAGCAACCCGCCAATTTCCATTATGAGGAGCCCGGCATCGAAATTGTAGACCGGCGCCTGCATACTGAGGCTGGTCAGCGTGCCGTGCGCCTCGATAATCTTCATCTGTCGCGTGCGGGGCGCACCGGGCAACTCGGCCACCAGCACGCTACGCGCGAGTTCAAGCGCAGCAACCTGGCGGTCGCGCGGAGGGCGGGCCCCCATTTCATCGGCCAGCGCGCCGCGCAAATGGAAAGTCTCATCGCCTTCCTGCAGGATCTGCATCATCAGCCGGTGGATACCGCCCAGATCGTGCTCCACGAAATTGAGCGCGACGCCCGGCGATCCGCGCGATGCGGCAATAGCCGCCGCCCGGGCCTCCGCGTCAGCCTCCGGCACCTCGCGCCGGATGACGGCGTCGAGTTCGTCCGGCGCCAATGCCGCAAAGCGCAGCACCCGGCAGCGTGAGCGCACAGTCGGCAGCAGGCGCCCGGGCTGGTGCGTGACAAGCAGGAAATAGGTCCCTGTCGGAGGTTCTTCCAGGCTCTTGAGAAGCGCGTTGACTGCGTTCTTTTCCAGATCGTCGGCCGGATCGATAATAATCGCGCGGCGGCTGCCCAGCGTCGGCCGGGTGGTCAGACGCTGCTGCATCCGGCGGATCTGGTCGATCGTGATGTTGCGTTTGGTCTGGTAGGGTTTGCCCTCGGCCTTCTTCTTGGCCTCGTCATCGTTCGACGGCAGGTGTGCCAGGATATGAATGTCCGGATGGGACGCGGCATCGGCCGCTTTGCCGCCGGATTCGCCCAGCAGTTCGATGGCGGCAGCCCGGGCGAATGCCTTCTTGCCAAGGCCCTTTGCGCCCGAAAGCAGCCAGGCGTGATGCATGCGCCCGGACGCGACGGCGCCAAGCCATTCCTGCCAGGCCGCGTCCTGTCCGACAAAGGGTTTCGCGCTGCTCATGCTGAGGCCAGCAGCGGGGCCAGCGCCGCCATGACCCGGGCGTGCGTTTCCTCGGGTGTGCCCTTCCCGTCGATACGGACAAACCGCTCGGGCTCCCGAGCGGCGAAGGCCGCGAACGCACCAGCGACCCGGGCATGATAGGCCGTATCGCGGCCGCCGATCCGGTCCGTGCCATCAACGTCGCGCAGGGCCAGCCTTTGGGCCGCGACATCGGGCGAGACTTCGATCAACACGGTGAGATCGGGCAGCAGCCCCTGGCTGCCGATCGCGTGCAGCGTCACGATATCGGAGTCGGAAAGCCTGCCCCCGCCCCCCTGATAGGCGCGGCTCGAATCGAGGAAACGGTCGCATATGACCCACGCTCCGCGCGTGATCGCAGGGCGGATCAACTGCTCGACATGATCGGATCGCGCCGCAGCGAACAGCAGGGCCTCGGCGCGTGCATTCCAGCCCGGCCCGTCATCGCCGGGCACGCCTTCGAGAAGGAGCTTGCGGATGGCCTCGGCTCCCGGCGTACCACCCGGCTCGCGCGTTACGACCACGTCGATCCCGCGTGCGGGCAGAGCCTCCGCGATAAGCCGGGCCTGCGTGGATTTGCCTGCCCCCTCCCCGCCTTCCAGCGCTATGAATCGTCCCGTCGTCATGAAAAAAGGTTGATAAGCCCGTTGCGCAACCTGTCCAGCGGCCCCGCCTTGCCGACAGCGCGCCCGGCATAAAGCGGCACGCGGCCCGGCGCGAGGCCCTGCACCTGAATCTCCAGTTCGCCAACCCGATCGCCCTTTCGAACGGGCGCGATCAGCGGACCGCGATAGTGCACCGAGAGCGAAACCTTTGCCTTGCTGCCTTTGGGCAGCGTGGCGTGTACCTCGCGGTTGGCGACCAGCGGCACGTTCAGGTCTGCACCGCCCTGTACCTGCGCCTCGGCAACGGGCTGTCCCTTGTCGAAAAGGTGGCGCGGCCTCCAGGCGGAAAAACCCCATTCCAGCAGCCTTTGGGCTGCGGCATCGCGCACCGGCGTGGTCGGCGATCCGGCCAGTACCATGACAAGCCTTCGCCCGCCGCGCTCGGCACTGCCGACGAAGTTGTAACCCGCCTCGCGGGTATACCCGGTCTTGATCCCGTCAGCGCCGGCCACGATCCCCACCGTGGGATCGTGGCTGCGCATGGCCACATCACCGGCCTGGCCGTGCCAGAGCCAGTGCTTTTTCCCCGAAAACTCGCGGTAGAGATCGGGATGACGCGTGATCATAGCGTCGGCGAGCTTCACCATGTCGCGGGCCGTAACGTAAGTCTGGCCCTCGTCCATCCACCCGTTTGGCGTGTTGTAGTGGCTGCCCGTCATGCCGAGCCGCCGGGCGGCATCATTCATTTTCGCAGTCCAGGCCTCGACACTGCCCGCGTAGCCTTCCGCCAGCACGATGCAGGCATCGTTGGCCGATTGCGTCATGATGCCGTGAAGCAGATCGCGCGCGGTCGGACGGTCGTGGACCGTCAGGTACATGTTGGTGCCCTTGGCGAACCATGCCTGCTCGGTTTCCGGTCGCTCGGAGAAAACCCGGTCAAGCGACAACCGTCCAGCGGCGATCTCCTCGAAGGCGACATAAGCGGTCATGACCTTGGTGACCGAGGCCGGCAGGAACGGCGTATCCGCATGGCGCTGTTCCAGCACCTGACCGGAGCCCAGATCGACCAGCAGACTGACCGGAATAGGCGCCAGTTCCGCCGGAGGAGCGGGAACGGCGGCTTGCGCGGTGCCTGCGGTCATGGCAACCGCCAGCCCGAACATAACGATAGACTTCAAGACCCGATATCTCCCGCGCGCCCGCTCGGGACGCCTGATGCGCGCGGAGCCGGCCATTCCGGTTAATCCGCTGACTGGATTCGTGCGTCCTTATAGCCGGCGCGATGCGCCTTCTCCAGCGCCGGTGCAGCTTTTACACGGTTTGCGAACGGGCCGAGGCGCACGCGCCAGTATTTGCCCGCCCTGGACACATCGGCGCCCAGTTGCCTGGCGAGTTTTCGGGCATTCGCCTCAACGGAGAACGCCGCGACCTGAACCACGAACTTCCCTTTCTGCGCCGCTGTAGCGGCCTGTACCGGCTTCGGCGTTTCAACTCCGGAAGCGGACACCGAAACCTTCAAAGGTTCGCTTACCATGGGCGGGGCAGATTTTTCCGGAGAAGGCTTCGCGGCAACCGGCTTTGCTGCAGGGGAGGCCATGGGCTTTACGGCGGCCGCGGGCGGCACGCCGGTCGGCATTGCAGGCGGTGTCGAAGGTGGCGGCAGCAGCGGCGCCTGATCGGCCAGCTTGCGCCGCAAGACCTTGAGCAGGCCCTCGGGCGTTTCCATCCGCGCAGGCGCGCGCTGCCCCATCCGCAGCATGGCGCGTTCCTGCTCGGGCGGATTGACTCGCCGTACGCGCACCGGCGTATGGGTGCCCGGCGCTATGCCGAGCTGGGCGGAAGCCATGGGCGAGAGTTCGATCAGCACGTCGTTGACCATCGGCCCGCGCCGTTCGAGTCGCACCAGAATAGTCTTGCCGCTCGCAAGCGAGGTCACCTCGACGTAGCATGGAAGAGGCAACGTCTTGTGCGCGCCGGTCACCCCGGCAAGGCTGTCATCGCCCACGGTCGCATAGCCGACCGCATCATAATTGAGCTGATCGACCGGGGTCCAGACCGTCTGCCCGATCGTAAAGGGCTTGCCGACTACTACCGGGTAGTCGGCGGCGGGCCCGGTCACCGGCGCGGGTTGTTGTGCATGGTGGTCTTTCGCACCGGCAGCGCCGGCCCCCAGCAGGATCAGAGCCGCAAGCGGGAGAACGTGGTTAACGGGCAATCTCATCGGCAAGCAATCCCACAGACATGGCATAGTAATTCGAGCAATTGTACTGCAGGATAACCCGATAATTCCCGGTTAACAGATACGCGGCTGTGCCCGGCCCGTCAGGCTGGAACAGAGAGACAAGCACATCGCTGCCGATCGGCGCGAGCGGCGAAACACCCAGCGCCCGCCATTCGGACACTGTCTTCCACTGCGAGTGGCGCGCATGCACTTTCTCGCAACTCGGTGCGACAAGCTTGGTCGCGTAGGCATCGACGTCGAAACCTTTGGGTACAGCAGCCCCCACCCCCCAGGGCTGGCCCGGCCGCCAGCCGGCATCGTGAAAATAATTGGCAATCGACGCTATCGAATCGGCCGGACTGAAAATGTCGGCCTTGCCGTCCCCGTCCCCGTCCACGGCAAGGCGCAGATAGACGCTGGGCAAAAACTGCGGATAACCAAAGGCCCCTGCCCAACTGCCTTTGAGCGTGCTGCGCGGCACCCCCCGGTCGATCATTTTCATGAGCGCGATCAGTTCATCCTCGAACAATTCGCGCCGCCGCCCTTCCCAGGCCAGCGTCGCCAGCGAACGCGCGAGATCAAAGTTCCCCGTGTAGCTGCCGAAATTCGTCTCATGCCCCCAGATGGCAAAGAGAACCGATGCCGGAACGCCGTAACGCTGCACGATCCCCGGCAGGATCGGAGACAGCGATGCATAACGCGCCCGGCCCCGCCTGACGATCGAACCGTTCACATGCCGCGCTATATACGGCGCCATCGGTGGCGGTCCGCCTTGTCGGCCAGGCTGGGCCCTGTCGAGATCGATAACCCGCTGGTTCGGCGTCAACCCTGTGAGCGTCCCGGCGATCGTCGCCTCGCTCACACCTTCACGCCGGGCATGGCCGGCAACGATCTGGAGATAAGCGGAAAAACTTTCCTGCTGCGCGTCGGCCCGCATGGCGGGCAACGGCAGAAGGGCAAGACAAGCGGCCAGCACGGGCACACGCAAGATTCTGATTTTCGAGAGAGAGGCCATTACGGCAAATTTCGCACAAACTGCATGGCTTGCAAACCGTCCGGCTATCTGCGCAGTGGACAGCCGGGCGTGCATAGAATGCCATTCACCGTAGAAGACCCTCTTGCGCCAGCGCCGCATTGGGCTATTCGCAAATGCAGGCGGACAGGTGGCCGAGTGGTTGAAGGCAGCGGTCTTGAAAGTTATCGGAGCTTGCCGCGAGGTTGGTGTTACAGGATTTATGTTTCAGTAGGTTAGGCGCGGTTCGGGTTTATCGGTTTTGACACCCATAAGCATGTCGTAAGCGCCAGGACCCTGAAGCGGTTTGGAAGCGTGGCCGAGTGGTTGAAGGCACTGGTCTTGAAAACCAGCAACGGTGCAAGCCGTTCGTGGGTTCGAATCCCACCCTCTCCGCCACTTCAGTCCGCCTCTGGGCACGCCAATCGCCGCCGATTGCCGCACTTGGCCGCCCGCGAGCGTCCTCAGCAGTTCCGTTTTCGATCCCATGATGCGAATTGTGTCGTCTGCGACCTCGACACGCTGCGCCAGGGCGCGCAGGTGATCCCGCCGATAGCCGCCCTCACGGTCCCGGATACGGTCGCGGGCGATCTGCGAGAATTGCCGGATCATCGCCGGGCTGACAGCGCTATGGCCGGGGCTGTCGAGCAGCGCTTGCGCCCGGTCGGCGTCCGCCCGCGCCTGATCGCGGATGACCTTTAGGCCGGCGATGCGTTCGGTCAGCGCCGGATCGTCCAGATCGGCAACCCCCGCCTCGATGGCGTCATAGAGCCGCTTGAGGCGCAATTCCGATTCGGCGGCCCGCCGCTGCAATTCGGCGATGTGTTGGCGACGGCGCTCGGCCT
>JARROF010000123.1:0-4667 GCA_037384205.1 Novosphingobium sp.
CCTTTCACGAGCAATGCGGTGTCCTGGAAAGCGACCTATTTCCAGCGGCGGATCACCAATCTGATCGATTATGATTATGCTAATCCCGCCTTTCCGAACGGAACCTATGGTAATGTTCGCAACAAGGTGAAGGGCAAGGGCGTCGATCTGCTGCTTGATGCCACGCTGGCCGACGGCTTGAAGATCACAGCAAATTACACCTGGTCACAACTCCGCAACCCGGGTTCCAGCCTGCAACGCGACCGTGCGCCCAAGCAATATGCCAAGGGCTGGATCAGCTATGAACCCGAAACGCTGCCGTTCGGCACAAACCTCTCTGTCGATTGGGTCGGCGATGCTTACACCACATTGCCCGGTTTCGGTCGTCTCAACTACGGCAACTATGCACTCGTGAATTTGGGTTTCCATCTCTATCCTGACAGTGAGCGCAAGCATCGCTTCGGCATCAATGTGGAAAACCTGTTCAACAAGGACTACGCCTCTATCGGTTATGGGCGGTCCGTAACAGATGCCGGCCGGCTGGATGGCACGAATACGCGGTTCCTGTATTACACCAGGGGCACGCCGCGCATGCTGCGGGTTAGCTACGGCATCAATTTCTGATCCGATGCTGAAGCCGGTTCTGTTTCTGCATCGCTGGCTCGGGGTGGTCATCGGCTTGCTGATGACCATCTGGTGCCTGTCCGGCTTCGTGATGATGTATGTCGATTATCCCCGGCTGTCGCCAGCCGAGCGGTTGCAGGGGCTGGAGCCCTTGCAACTGCCGACGGCCGCGACGTTCGAACGGCTGGATCTGCCCGCCGACGCGGCGCTGACTTCAACCCGGATCGAAATGCTGGCGGGACACCCGGTGATGCGGATCACGCCGTCCTTCAGCTTCGAACAGCCGGTTTCGGAAATCCCGGCCATTCCTTCGATCATAGACCTGCGGTCCGGCACTGAATTGCCGATGCTTTCGCAAAGCGACATCGGCGCTGTGGCCGCATCATTTGGCCGTCAAAGCCATCTGACCGGCGCCGTCTCGCATCTCGCGGAAACGCCGATCGACCAATGGTCGTTGCAAGTCTATCAACGTAACGCCCCGCTGTTCCGCGCCGATTTCGATGATGCGGCCGGAACTCAGATCTATATCTCCGGGGCGCATGGTGAGGTAGTGCAGCAAACCACGCGCTTCGAGCGGTTCTGGGGCTGGCTCGGCGCTGTGCCGCATTGGCTTTATCCCACGATGTTGCGGCAAAACGGCCCCTTGTGGAGTCAGGTCGTCATCTGGACATCGCTCGCCGGGTGTTTCCTCACTGCAACGGGATTATGGACCGGGGTTGCCCGACTAAAGCGGCAGCGCGATGGCAAGATCGCTTCTCCCTACAGAGGTCTCTGGTGGTGGCACCATGTTTTCGGGCTGTTCTTTGGAATTTTGACGCTCACCTGGGTCGCAAGTGGACTGTTCTCGGTGCACCCTTGGGGATTTCTCGATAGCATGGCGGGCTTTGACGAACGACAGAAACTGAGTGGCGACCTCGACTGGGGTGAAGTGCAAAAAGGCTTGGTGGCCCTGCGCTCTCTGCCACATGATACGGTGCAGATCGAGACCGCGCCACTCGCCGGCCGCCTCTATTTCCTCGCGACCGACCGCAGCGGCAAATCGGTGCGCTATGACGCAAATGGCCGGGTGAGCATTTTGGGGGAGCGGGAATTGCGGGCCGCGTTGCGTCCGCTCCATGCCTCCAGGCTGGAACGGCTGACGCATGAAGATTCCTATTATTACGCGCACAAGTTCCCGGTGCTTCTGCCGGTCTGGCGCGCGCGCCTCGACGATCCCGGCCAGACGCTGCTTTATATCAATCCGGTGTCCGGGCAGCTTAACCGCGCGGTCGATCGCAACGGACGCGGTTTCCGGTGGCTGCAGGAAGGCCTTCATAGCCTCGATTTCCCGATCCTGCGCAGCCGCCCGCTTTGGGACCTCGTTGTCGTGCCGCTGCTTGCGATGGTGACTGCCGTCTGCGCGACCGGGACATGGATGGCGTGGAACAAGACAAGGCGCGACGTGCGCATTTTCGCGCGCAGGCGGCGGCGCAAACGGGCAACCGCCTGACTTGCCGTTCCGGCTATGACACCCCCTTCGCGCACCACGAATCGACGCGAAGGTTCAGCTTCTTCAGGCTGAGCGGAAGGCAGGTTACAGATCCCTCGATCAGCCATCCGAATGACAGATATGTCAGCGACAGCTGTTTAGGGTCAGGCCCCTAAGCTCGCGCTATCCAGCCGCGCCAGGTGAAAGCGGCGTAAAACTGCTCCACTTCATGAAACCCGCCCTCGATCAGACACGCTTCTTCCATTTCCGGGCTGAGCAGTGCCAGACTTGCGGAGACCGCGGCCCGGGCTTGCTCGACCTGGTCCGGGGCGACCCCGGACGCAACGGCATAGGCGGCATAACGGGAGAGCCAGCGCGCACGGGCCGGCTCATCCTGAGGGAAGCTGGCATGCGCCACCACGAGCGGCGCGCCCGGCTTCATGCGCCGCCGCATTTCTTCGAGGGTGCGGACACGTTCCTCATATCCGAGAAAGTGGAGCGTCAGCAGGCAGGCCGCTGCGTCGAACGGCCCGGCGGGGGCGTCGTCGATATACCCCTCCACCAGATGCGCGCGATCGGCGCTGTCGCCCATGGTGCGACGCGCAAGGTCCAGCATCGGCCCGGCCGGATCGACGCCGGTGAACTGCCAGCCCGGCTGGGCCTGTGCCAACGCCTTCAGTTCCAGCCCGCCGCCCGCGCCAAGCACCAGCACATGCGCGTCGTCCGGTGCATGCTCGGCGAGCAGGATCGCGGTCATTCGGTGCAGCGCCTCGAAGCCGGGCGTAAAGCGAGGTGGCCCCTCGGAATAGCGCGCGATTGCCTCCGGGTCGGAGAACATGTCCAGGAACATCTGGTTGCTGTCAGCCATGGGGCGGCTCCTCGAATTTTGGCGCCCGGTCGAAGTCGTCTTTACCGAACGGACGGTCGTAGAACAGGTAGCCATAGTAGAAGGTGCGAAGTCGCTCATGAAACGCGCGGATGCGATCCCGATAGGCGAGTTGCGCCGTCAGATCGGTCTGCGCGAGCCGCGTGAGCAGCGCCTGTACGCCAACCGAGGGCAGCGCCCAGCCGAGCGCCCGTCCGGCGGCGTCCCGGCGCTCCAGCCCCTCGCGATAGGCGCGCACCTGCGATGCCACGCTCTCGTCGCCGTTCTGGTGGAAGGCGAGATACCATTTATAATGGAATTCAGGCCCGAGCGGAAGCGAATCCGCCCATTGGGGATGATTGGCGTAGAAGCGCCGCATCGTATCCTCACGCGGAATGTCCCAGGCGCGGTTAACCGCCTCGCGCTGCGCCAGAGCGATTTCCGCGCCCTGATCGACCGGAATGGCTTGATTGATGGCGACATGGGCAAGTGTCGGCACGATCAGCACCAGCACCAGCCACAAAGCGGCCAGCGTCGCGGCATTGGCGACCGAACTCCAGCGCAAGCGCCCGATCAGCGCCGCGAGGCCGATCCAGAACAGGAGATAGGCGGCAATCAGCGCAAGTACGATCAGGGTAGCATTTGCCGGCACCCCTTCCACCACCGCCGCAATCGCCAGCGGAACGGAAAGCACCAGCCAGAGCAACGCAAAACGCAGCGCCGTCCTGCGCCGCCACAGCGCCTTTCCGCCATGCGGCAGCGCCTCCAGCATACGCTGCCGCCCCGCCTCGCGCTCGGCCGACATGAGATCGTGAAATAGCGCGATCACGAACAGCGGCGCCAGGAACACCAGCACGAAGGCGAAGTCGAATCGGCCGGGCAGCGCCAGCTCGGGATTGAAAGTGTCGCCATCGTAGATCTGCGCCTCCAACCCCAGTGCGCGGACGCGCAGGATATAGGGTGAGACGTCGCGCATGCCGAGCGCGGCGAAGGCGAGCGGCGCGGGCGTATCCCAGGTCGGATGGAAGCTGTAATAGGCAGCGCTGCCGGGGTTCTTCTCCTTGTCGACCCAGGCGGCAATCGCACCGATATCCTCGGTCTGCGCTGCGGGTATGGCGGCAATGTTGGCGCGTTGGCGTGAGACCTCCGCTATCCCGGCCACGAGCGCGGCGATGGTGAGCAGGCCAAGCAGCACAAGCGCGAACAGGCTGAGCCGCTGCCGCACCAGCAGGCGAATTTCATGGGCAACGAGGGTCATCGGCTCCCTCCCAGCCGGCGCGTGGCGAAGGCGAGCAGCAGGGATACAATGCCCAGCCACAGAATGACGATCGCCAGCCCTGGCAGCGCTCCGCGCGCCAGATCGGCGGCCCGTGGCGAGGCGAAGGTGAAGTCGGGCATCGCCTGCCAGTTGCTCGCCGAGACCCGCTTGCGCCGGTCAGCGCCGGGGTCCCCGGCGGTGTCGTCGGCATAACTCACATCATCCGCCTGCAGCTTGTTGAGCCGCTGCACCAGATCATAGCGATACGCCTCGGCCTGATCGAGGAAGCGGCGATGTCCGGCAAAGTCGGTGCCAGCCGC
Source organism: Novosphingobium sp. (assembly GCA_037384205.1). Classification (GTDB taxonomy): domain Bacteria; phylum Pseudomonadota; class Alphaproteobacteria; order Sphingomonadales; family Sphingomonadaceae; genus Novosphingobium. Next base: position 4,515 of record JARROF010000123.1, read on the forward strand.
AGCCATCGACAGCGAACGGATTGCAATGGTGGGGCTCAAAAGCCCCACCGTCTCCACCAGCCGGTTCTGGCGTGCCTGTTCGTCATAGCTTTGCCCGGCATAGCGGTCGAACAGTTCGGACGTGAGACGCTCACCCTCCATGCCGAGAATGCC
>JARROF010000123.1:4676-28657 GCA_037384205.1 Novosphingobium sp.
GTTGACCGGCAGATCCTCAACGCGCTTCACGCCATAGCGGTTCAGCACTGATTGCTTGAATGCGGCGAAATGCGGGTCGTCGGGGTTATGGCTATCGCCCACCTCGCGCAGGTCGCGCGCAATCGCGATGTCGGTTTGCAGCCGGTTCTGAATCGGCACGGCAGCGCTGGCCATGTCGGGTGCGACGCGCGGTAGCAGCACGACGGTCACGGCCCAGATTGCCACCAGCGCGAGCAGCGCGTCCCTGCTGCGCTTTACGATAGCAGAGATGAGCAGGATCGCAACGCCCCACAGCGCGAGATAGGCGAAATAGCCAAGCGCGATCGTGAGCATCGGCAAGGCAAGCGCACCCGGTTGGCCAGCGATCAGCACGAAGCCGATCATCGCCGGGAGTCCGGCAAGCAGCGCCACGGCCCCCAGCGCCAGCAGCTTGCCGCCCACCACTTCGCCGCGGCTCGCCCCCTGCAGCATCAGCAGACGCAGCGTACCACGTTCCGTTTCTCGCGCGAGCGCGCCATAGCCGAGGAAGATCAGCAGAAGCGGCGCTACCACCTGCAGCACGAAAGCGGGCGTCAACTGGCCGAAGCGTATCAACAACGAGCTTTGCCGCACGTCGCCGAAATTCGCGCTGTTCTGCCGGTGGCCCTCCAGGAACATGCTGTTGCCGGTGAAGGCGTCGACCCCCGGATCGAACGCCGCGAGCGGGCCGAGCGGGCGAAAGATGAAGGTGCCGTAATGGACCACACGGTGCGGGTGCCGGTCCGGCTGCGCGTCGAACGCGGCATCGGCGGTATGGGCATGGCGAGCGCGCAGTTCGGCGACGCTCCGCTGATGCGACCAACTGCTCAGCACCGCGACCAGTGTGAGCAGCACGAGCAGACCGAAGGCTATGACGGCGACGCGGTTGCGCGCCATCAGCCGCAGCTCGTCCCGGGCGATCAAACGAACTGCTGTCATGCCGCCAGCGCCTCGCCACCCGTCTGGAAACGGGCGTGAAGCGCGCGCACGTCGAACCTTTCGGCTCCGCTCGCGGCCACATCGTTGATCACCCGCCCGCCTTCCAGAAAAACGATGTGATCGGCCACATCGGCGGCGGAAAGCAGATCGTGCGTCACCATTAATATTGCCGTGCCACGGTCACGAACCTGCGCCACCAGCGCGTTGAAGTCGGCGGTCGCGCGGGGATCGAGGCCCGACGTCGGCTCGTCGAGCAGCAGCACCGGCACCTGGCGCAGCAGCGCGACCGCGATCGCCACCTTCTGCCGCATCCCCTTGGAAAAGCCGCTGAGCCGCTGGCCCCAGGCATTCTCCTGCAGCCCGGCGGCCGCAAAGGCATCCTTGATTGTGCCGGGCATATGGCGCTCGCCGGAGAGCGCCAGCAGATAATCGGCGTTTTCGACTGCGCTCAAATGCTCGTAGAGCGCGACATTTTCCGGAATATAGGCAATCTGCCGCCGCGCCTCGTCCGGCGCCGCGACCGCATCGATGCCGCACACCCGCACCTCGCCCTGTTGCGGCTTCAGGAAGCCAAGGAAGATGTTGAGCGTCGTCGTCTTGCCTGCCCCATTGCCGCCAAGAAGCGCATGAATTTCGCCGGCGGCAACGTTGAAATTCAATCCGTTGAGGATGGACCTGCCCCCATAGCCCGCCAATATGTCTTTCAGTTCCAGTACAATTTTTCTATCGGACATATCGGGCCTCTTGCAAATGATTCTCGCTTAGTTATGATATGTTGTATCATTTCACAAGCCTGCCGCGCCGTGGCTTTCATGCCCGGCCCATCGCCGTGAACGATTACCGGGGGGCTGAACTCATCTAAATCGAATTAGGGGGAATCATTGTCGTACAGAAATCATGCCGTGCTGCTCGCGGGAGCCGCGCTGGCCTCTGCCATATCACCTGCACTCGCCGAAGAAGCCGAAGACAGTTCAATCATCGTCACCGGCTCGCGCGAGGCGAACGCCAGCATCAACGGCCTGATCATCGCCCCGCTGCGCCTGCCGCAGAATGTGCGTGTTCTGGATCACAATCTGATTGATCGTACGGGTATCACCGATCTTTCGCAGCTGTTCGATCTGGCGGGCGGCATGGCGCGGCAAAACAGCTTTGGCGGCGCATGGGATGCCTATGCCAGTCGCGGTTTTTCCGGCGACATCAATCAGGGGCCGGACCTGCTGATCAACCGTTTCACGGCCAATCGTGGACGGCAGCTTCGACAGTTGGCGAACGGCCTTCGACGTCAGCGGCCCGGCAAGCGGCGGACTGGCTGCCCGCATGATCGGCGTCTATCAGGAGAGTGACGGGTTTCGCGACTATGGCGACAGTGACCGCCTGCTGGTGGCCCCATCCATCGCTTTCGACCCCGGCGAGGGCATTCATTTCCTCTACCAACTTGAATATAACTTCGTGCATTTCCGGCACGACCGGGGGCTGGCGCGACGGACGCTTCAGCGGCCAGTCTACGCACAATAGCATGCTGGTTGGCACAAAATTGCGTCGCCAGCTGCGCATTCACGATTATGACTGGCAGGATCTGAGCGGCCGCGTCGAACTTAGCGTCAATGCCGATCTGATGGGCCTTGATCATCAGTTGCGCATAGGCGCTGATGCGTTCACATATGACCAGCGGCGGGTCTTTTATCGTTTCAGCCCTTCTGCCAAAACGCCCTATGAAATTGATATTTTCAACCCGGTCTACGGTCAGCCCAAACCCGTCGCCACGCTCAATCAGGATTTGCTGGAAGAGCTGCGCGGGGAAAGCCTCTACGCGCAGGATCTGATCACGCTGGGCGAACAGTTCAGCCTGCTACTGGGTGTGCGGCACGACTGGATACGCCAGACGAACACCAACTACCGCACGAACGCTGTTACGAAACAGAGCCCGTCCGCAACTTCGCCACGCGCGGCCTTTACCTTCGCACCGTCGGAGAGCTTTTCCGCCTATGTCAGCTGGGGCAAGTCCTTCCGTTACAATCAGGGCGTGGATGCCGCCGGCAATGCCTTCGCTCCCGAACGCGGAGAGGCCTGGGAAGGCGGTGTCAAATATGCGCTGGCAGAAGGCAGGTTGAACGGCACTCTTTCCCTGTTCCGGATCACCAAGGAAAATATGCTCGTCCGCGATCCCGATCCTGCTAATAGCAGCTTTCAGATCGCCACCGGGCAGGCGCGCAGCAAAGGGATCGAATTCGATCTCAACTGGCAAATGACGCCGCAATTCAGCCTGACCGCCGTCTATGCGCTGACCGATACGAAAATCACCAAGGATACGCGCCAGACCCTGCTCGGCAGCGCGCTTTCCAATGTGCCGAAACATAGCGGCGCCCTGTACGGCTATTGGCAGTCGAACGGCAGCGAAGCGGGATCTGTCAGCATCGGCGGCGGCCTCACCTATGTCGGCAACAGGCCGGGCGATGACGCCAACAGCGGCTTTCGCCTGCCCGACTATGTCACGGCGCGCGTCAACCTGGGCTGGCAGGTCAGCAAGGCCGTGTCGGTGCATCTCGACGCCGATAATCTGTTCGACGCCTATTATCTCGAAAGCTCGTACAGCGATGTCTGGATCACGCCCGGCGCGCCGCGCACGATCAAGGGACGGATCAAGCTCGCCATATGAGCGGTGATCCGTCGCCGAACGCGTCGCATCGACGTTTCCGGACTGAATGAAAATCGGCGTCGTTCCTTAACAACTCACGGCAAAAACAGGCATTTCATCCCTGACCGGCGTGTCAATCACAAGGAGCAAACGGCGCGCCGGCACCTGCGATAGGCAGCGACCGGTGCAGCGCGGGCCGATGGTCGGGATGGGAGGTGCGGCCCTTGAATAACCCGATCCAGCCCGCCCCTATGCGAAGCAGGACGAGGAAGGCCTCGTTCTTCTTCGAGCGGTAGGCGGTATCAGCCCAGACACCCGAGGCCGTGTTGTCCGGACTGATCAGCACCGGCAGCCTTGCGCCATCGTGCGCATTCGCAGCGCTGGCGCCCCAGGTGCGGATCAGACCGTGCGCCCGATCAATGCCGATGTGATGGTGTAACGGCACGGACGCCGCTTCACAGCCTGTAAGGAACGATGGCCTTCGGGGCCGCTCATCTTGGAAGGCACTGAAACGAGCGGATTCCCATCATGGCCAGGGGCAACTATGCCTCGATCAACAGGCCGGATAGATTCACGCATCCAATGCCGCGGCAACATCGAGAAACTACCTTGCGCGGGAGGCATCCATAGATGCGTTCCTTCGTCACTGCGACCGAAGCCCAAACCCTCCTTCGACTCCCCCCTAATCCGTGCCATGGACGCTGACGGGGGACACAGCCGCCGATGTAGCGGCATCGACTGACCGGGGCGAGGCGATTATCGCGGAGATGGTACGCAACGTTCCGGGGCTGACTACACGAAAGTGCGTTTTACGTACGCCAGATGAGAACAATAAGCGAATTGAGTCTAAGTGATCGCGCTGCCAGAAACGAGGCTTGCACCCGCAGCAGGCGCAACTGATCCGGATCGGGGCCGCTTTCGACGTTCCAGCGATAATCGCCGGTGAGCGAGATGTGTTCCCACCCCAGTGGCGCGACATGACGTGCAAGGTCATCAGGAATGGACAGCGCCCTGATCGCCTGTTCGAGATAGCGGGTGTTCCACAGGATGATCGCAGCCACGAGCAGATTCAGGCCGGAGGCCCGATAACTCTGGTTCTCGAAACGTCGACCGCGCAGTTCGCCGAGCTGATTAAAGAAGAGCGCGCGGGCAAGAGCGTTGCGTGCTTCGCCCTTGTTGAGCCCAGCCTGGGTCCACCGGCGCAGGTCAAGATCGCGAAGCCAGTCGAGCATGAAGAGCGAGCGTTCGATGCGGCCGACCTCGCGCAATGCCACCGCCCGCTCAAAATCAGCCAACATTGACCAGGTCGCAGTGCCTACCGTGAATCTGTGTCCCAATAATGCACCGGGGCCCATTCGGCTCCGCACTTCATCGCATATCCGCGGAGAGCGTGATTTCGAATACCGATCGCCCGCTATCGCGGCGGTATGCGACGTTTCCGTCATGCGCGCGGGATATCCCGCGAACAACCGAGAGGCCGAGGCCCGAGCCGTCGGCGGATCGCCCGCTGCGGACGAACTGGTGAAAGGCATCCTCCTCGAATCCGGATGGAAGACCTGGACCGGCGTCTTCGACGGCAATCGTCGCTCCGTCTTGGGAGTAGACTACCCGGATGACGATTGCACAGGGTTCGGCATGGCGACGTGCGTTATCGACCAGAGCGAGGACGGCCTGGCGAATCCGGGCAGCGTCCGCGCGGATCATGCCCGGCGCCAGGTCGAGCGTCAGCGAAAAGCCAGCTGGTTCAAGGATCGAGCGCAGCGTCGGTGCTATGCCTGCAATTTCCGCCCCCAGATCGACATCGGTCAGGACGAGGTCCAGTCGGCCGCTGTCGGCCAGGCTGACGCTGCGCAAGTCCTCGACCAGTCGCGTCAATCCGGCGACCTGAACCAGCAGGCCATCGACCAGTGCCGCGTCGAGCGGAAAGATCTCGTCCTTCGCTCCCTGCAATCGCCCGTGCAGGATGGTGAGCGGCGTGCGGAGTTCATGAGCGATCTGCGCGTTCCATACGCTAACATCGTTGGCCATCCGTTCCAGCCGATCCGCCATTATGTTGAAATCCGCGATCAAAAGCGCGGTTTCGCCCTGTGCCTCAGGCAGCGGCTCCACCCGCGTCGCGAGGTCACCTTGCGCGATCCGCCGGGCGGCATCGCCGACGGCGCCCATCGGACGGACGATCCGGCGCGCCAACCAGACCGCAAGGGCAATCGCGACCGCCAGCCCGATGAGGCATATGCCCAAAGTGATGCCGATATCCAACTGGGTGGTATCCTCGGCATTAGAGGGTATGGGCGCCACCATCCGCCAGCGCTCCAGAACGGCGTAAACGATATAAAAAGCCACAGTGCTGACGACGATCATGGCCATCGCCAGCGCCGCCATAGCCACCGACAATTGCCGCGACAGGCTGACGCCGCCAGTCATACGCGCGATACCAGTCGATAGCCGACGCCGCGAACGCCTTCGGGCATATCGCGCGCGCCCGCCTGCTGCAGCTTGCGCCGCAACTTGCTGACATGGCTGTCCACCGTGCGGTCGAGCGCGTCCGACCCGGGCATGCAGGCATCGACGAGTTCGCCGCGCGCAAACACCCGTGTCGGGCTGCGCGCCATATGCGCCAGCAGGCGAAATTCGGTCAGCGTCAGCGCTACGTCCCGGTCGCCGACACGCACGATATGGCCGGCCATGTCGATTTCGACCAAGCCGATGCGCAGCACGCCGATGGCACCGACGCCGCCGCCCCGCCGCAGCACCGCTTTGACGCGCGCGACGACCTCGACCGGGTTGAACGGCTTAATGACGTAATCGTCCGCGCCGACTCGCAGGGCCTGAAGCTTGTCGAGATCCTGATCGAGCGCGGTGATCACGATAACGGGCGTGCCGCCACGCCGCCGGACCTCGGAAAGAACTTCCCATCCGTCGACCATCGGCATGCTGATATCGAGCAGCAAGATATCAGGCTTGAGGGCGAGATGGACGTCGAGCGCGGTTCGCCCGTCGCCGGCCTGCACTGTGCGAAAGCCTTCGCGCTCCAAATAGGCGCGCAGGATGTCGGCAATGTCCTTGTCGTCCTCGGCAATCAGGGCAAGCGGGTTCATGCCATGGGCATAGCAGCGCCGGGGCGCATTTTGCCAGATGGCTCCACACAATCTCCATACGATCTCGACGGTCGAGCAACATCGGCGGGACAAGGGGGATACCATGATCCGCGCATCCACATTCCACTGCACTCTTTTGTCGTTGTTGCTGGTCCCGGCCCTGGCCGCGTGTGGCGCCGAAACTCCAGCCACCCCGCCGGCCGCTGTAGAGGTACTGACGACGACCGTCACCGCCACACCCGTAACGATAGCGGACGAGCTGCCCGGTCGCGTGGTCGCATGGCGCACCGCCGAAATCCGTCCACAGGTCAGCGGGATCATCCAGCGCCGCCTGTTCGAGCAGGGGGCGCTGGTCCATGCCGGGCAGCCGCTGTTTGAGATCAACCCGGCGCCCTATCGCGCGGACGCCGATATCGCGCGGGCAACTCTGGCGAAGGCATCCGCCGCCTATACCAGAGTGAAAACTCAGGCCGAGCGGTTGATGCCGCTGGTCACAACCGACGCGATCAGCCGGCAAAGCTATGATGATGCCGTCGCGGCCCGGAACAAGGCTGCCGCGGAAGTGGACGAAGCGCGCGCGACCCTGCGACGGAGGCTGCTGGACGTCGGCTTCTCGCGCGTGGTCGCACCGATCTCGGGGCGGATCGGTGCAGCCAACGTGACCGAAGGGGCCTTGGTAAACATCGGCGGCGCCAGTCCGTTGACCACGATCCAGCAGATCGACCGCGTCTATGTCGATATTCGCCAGCCCGCCGAACGCTATGCCGCGCTGCGCGCTTCGCGGCAGGCCGAAAGGCCCGTCGAGATCGTCACGGCGGCCGGCCAGATTCATCCGCAGAAGGGGCATGTCCTGTTCTCCGGCATTGCGGTCGACCCGGGTACGGGCGACGTGCTGGTTCGCGTTGCGGTCGATAATCCGGACGAGCAGCTCCTGCCGGGCATGTTCGTCCGCGCCCGCCTGCCCCAGGCGATGCTGCCTGCCGCACTGACCGTCCCGCAACAGGCCGTGACCCGCAATGCCAAGGGACAGGCGCAGGTCAGCATCGTCGGCCAGCAGAAGCAGGTGCGCGTCCGCCCCGTCACTGTGGGTGCGCTGGTGGACGGGCGATACGTGATCCTGTCCGGCCTCAGGCGCGGCGAACGGGTGATCGTCGAGGGGCAGGACCGCGTCCAGCCCAATACGCCAGTCAAGCCGCTGCCCGGGCCTGCGCGCTGAGGGGGTCAGACAATGCCCCGTTTCTTCATTGACCGCCCGATCTTCGCCTGGGTCATCGCGATTGCGATCATGCTGGCGGGCACGATGGCGCTGCCGCAGATGCCGGTCGCCCGTTTCCCGAGCGTCGCGCCGCCCAGCGTCAGCGTCTTCGCCACCTATCCCGGCGCCACGCCACAGACGCTGAACGACAGCGTGGTCTCGCTGATCGAGCGTGAGATGTCGGGGGTAAAGAACCTGCTCTATTTCAACAGCAGCACCGACACATCGGGCAGCGCAACCGTCACGGCCACGCTCCGCCCCGGCACCGATGTCCAAATGGCCCAGGTCGACGTGCAGAACCGGCTGAAGAGGATCGAGGCGCGCTTGCCGAAGGCGGTGCGCCAGACGGGCCTTACCGTCGAATCGGCATCATCCGGTTTCCTGATGATCGTCAGCCTGATGTCCGACGATGGCCGCCGGGACGAGGTCGCGCTGGCAGACTATATGACCCGCAACATCGTCGATGAACTCAAACGTATCCCGGGCGTCGGCCGGGTGCAGAATTTCTCGGCCGAACGCGCGATGCGGATCTGGATCGACCCGGCGAAGCTGGCCGGATATGGCCTGACCGCCAGCGACGTGACGGCCGCTATTGGCAAGCAGAATACCCAGGTCGCCCCGGGTGCGCTGGGGATGGAGCCGACCACGCAGAGCCAGCGGGTCACGGTCCCGCTGACCGTCGATGGCCAGTTGAAGACGCCCGAGGATTTCGCCGCGATCATTCTGAAGGCCAATACCGACGGTTCGTCGGTAACGCTGGACAAGGTCGCGCGGATCGAACTCGGACCTCAGGGCTTCGGAACCGCGACCCGTGAGAACGGCAAGGTCGCCGCTTCTGCGGCCATTCAGTTGTTGCCGGGGGCGAACGCTGTGGCGGTGTCGAAGGCGGTGAAGGCGCGCATGGCGGAATTGTCGCGCGCGTTTCCCACGGACGTCAGCTGGTAGATCCGCTACACGCTGATCCCGGCCATCGTCGCGCCGATCGCGCTGCTCGGCACGATCGCGGTGATGTTGCTGGCCGGCTATTCGATCAATGTCCTGACGATGTTCGGCATGGTACTGGCAATCGGCATAATCGTCGACGACGCCATCGTGGTGGTGGAGAATGTCGAACGGCTGATGCACGACGAAAGCCTGCCCCCGCGCGAGGCAACGATCCGCGCCATGGCGGAGATCACGCCCGCGATCATCGGCATCACGCTGGTTCTGTCGGCCGTTTTCATCCCCATGGCACTCGCGTCGGGAACGGTCGGCACCATCTATCGCCAGTTCACCATGGCGATGGCCGTTTCAATCCTGTTCTCCGCCTTCCTTGCACTCACCCTGACGCCCGCTCTGTGCGCCACGCTGTTGCAGCCCGTCCAGCAGGAGCGGCCGAAGAACCGCATCTTCCAGGCGTTCGACCACTGGCTCGACCGAGCGACGGCGCGGTACGAGGCCTGGGTCGGCAAGCTCCTGAAGCGCACCGGACGGATGATGGTGATTTTCGCGCTCCTGGTCGGGCTGCTCGGTATCGGCTTCGTCAACCTGCCATCGTCCTTCCTGCCCGAAGAAGATCAGGGCTATTACATGACGACGTTCCAACTGCCCGCCGACGCGACCGCCAGCCGCACAATGGAAGCCGTGACGGCATTCGAACACTTTGCTGCGGCCCGCCCAGGCGTGCAGACGACGCAGGCAATCCTCGGCTTCGGCTTTTCCGGTTCCGGCGCCAATGCGGCAATGATCTACACCATTCTCAAACCAGGCACCGACGTCCGAAAGGAAGTCGCCGCCGCCGAGGCGGCAATGGCCACGGCAGTCCACGAAGGGGTGATCATGAACATGATGCCTCCTGCGATCGAGGAATTGGGGACATCGTCGGGTTTTACGCTGCAGCTGGAGGATCGCGCGGGGCACGGACGACAGGCGCTCGCCGCCGCAAGTAAGCAACTGTTCCACCTTGCCGCCAAGAATGACAAGCTGGCAAACGTCTATGCCGATGGCCTGCCGAGCGGCGCCAATGTCCGGCTGGACATCAATCGGGCGAAGGCACGCGCCTTGGGTGTCTCGTTCACCGCGATCACCGACATGATCGACACGGCGCTCGGCAGTTCCTACATCAACGACTTTCCCAATCAGGGCCGGTTGCAACAGGTTATCGTGCAGGCTGATGCGCCATACCGCATGAACCTCGACGATGTCCTCGCGCTGCGCGTCCGCAATAAGACCGGCGGAACGGTGCCACTGTCCGAGCTCGTGACGGCGACGTGGCAGCACGGTCCGCTGCAGCTGGCCAACTATAACGGCTATCCGTCTATCAGCATCACCGGTTCACCGGCCTCCGGCGTATCGAGCGGCGATGCGATGAAGGCGATGGAAGCCATTGCCGCCGAACTGCCGCGCGGTTTCGCTATAGACTGGACCGGCGCGTCGCTGCAGGAGCGCGAGGCTGGCGCACAGGCGCCGCTCCTGCTCGCGCTGTCGATGCTGGTCGTCTTCCTGGTGTTGGCGGCGCTGTATGAAAGCTGGGCGATACCGGCCTCGGTCATGCTGGTCGTGCCGCTGGGGCTGATCGGCGCGGTCGCCGCGGTCCTGCTGCGCGGGACGGCCAACGATATCTTCTTCCGCGTGGGCCTGATCACTATCATCGGTCTCAGCGCCAAGAATGCGATCCTGATCGTCGAATTCGCCAAACGCTATCGCGAACAGGGGATGCCGCTGGTCGACTCGGCTATCGCCGCCGCCAGGATACGCCTCCGTCCGATCGTGATGACCAGCCTGGCCTTCACGCTGGGCGTGATGCCGCTGATGCTGGCCCGCGGGGTCAGTGCGGAGACGCAGACAGCGATCGGCACCGGTGTCTTTGGCGGTATGATCTCCGGCACGGTGTTGGCCGTCATTTTCGTACCCGTCTTCTTCGTCGTCGTACTCGGACTGGCTGAACGCTGGCGGGGAGGAAAGGCATGACGATGCGCGCCCTCACCCTCGGGCTCTTGCTAGCGACAACCGCCTGCTCGATGACCCCGAAGCTGACCCTGCCAGCACCGCCAGTCGCCGCCACCTATCCGGTCGAAATGGGCGGAGAACCTGTGCCAGAGTGGCAGGGCATGTTCACCGATGCCCGGTTGCAGGCGCTGATTGCGCTCGCGCTGCGCGAGAATCGCGATCTGCGCATCGCGGCGCTCAATGCCGAGGCCGCACGTGCGCAGATCCGCGTGCAGCGGGCGCAAGGCTTGCCGGGCGTCAATCTCGACACGGGGTACACCCGCCAGCGCCAGGCCAACGGCGCGGTGGGGTCAGTGGGCCGATCGAACCGGGGTGCCGCCGCCGGCGCCTCGTTCGGGCAGTTCACCGTACAGGCCGCCCTGACCCGTTTCGAGATCGATCTGTTCGGCCTGCTCCGGGCCCAGAATGCCGCCACGACGGAGCGCTACCTCGCCTCCCGCGAGGGCCAGCGCGCGGTGCGGCTGACGGTGATCGGCGCGGTCGCCGACGCCTATCTGGCCGAGCGGCTGGCCGAAGAGCAACTGCGTCTGAGCGAAGCGATGCTTACCGACTGGCAGGCCTCGCTGGCGCTTGCCCATCAGCTCCACGGCGCGGGCCAGTCGAGCGGCCTGGATGTCGCGCAGGCCGAAGGACAGGTTCGTCAGGCACAGGCCGATGTGGCGCAACACCAGCGCGAATGGCTGCAAGCGACCAACGTGCTGGCAGTCGCAGTTGGCGCTCCGATTCCGGCCGATCTTCCCCCGCCGATCGATCTCGCGACGCAACCGATCCGAACCGCGTTGGCGGCCAACGCTCCGTCCGACCTGCTGACCCGCCGCCCCGACATCATGCAGGCCGAACACGCGTTGCGCGCGGCCAATGCGGATATCGGTGCAGCGCGCGCCGCTTTCTTCCCACGGCTGTCGCTCACCGGCGCGTTCGGTTTCGCCAGTCTCGCGCTTCAATCGCTGTTCCAGTCGGGCAACCAGAGCTGGTCTTATGCGCCTTCGGTGTCCGTGCCGATCTTTCGCGGCGGAGAGTTGCAAGCCACGCTCGACCTGTCGCGCATCCGCACTTCGATCGCCGTCGCCAATTATGAGAAAACGATCCAGACCGCCTTTCGCGAGGTTGCCGACGGTCTTGCCGCCCGTGCCACCTTCTCGGCGCAACTGACCGCGCAGACCGCGGCCGTACAGCAGGCCGAACGGCGTCTGGACCTCGTTCGCCAGGCCTACCGGGCGGGAGTGACAAGCCGGCTCGAACTGCTCGATGCGCAGCGCACCCTCTATACCGCACGGCAGGCGATGCTGGGCGTCCGCCACGCCGAACTCACCAGCGCAACGGCCCTCTATCGCGCGCTCGGGGGCGGATCGTGATGAAAGGATCTGAAACAGATGGTAATTTCCACTGAGATCTGACCCGGGACGAGCACAAATTTCCACTGAGAATTGACCCATGTTCTGATCGTTCTCCTGGCTTGCAGGTCGGGAGATCCTGGAGTGATCGACATGGCGTTATTGCGCGCAACCCGACGCCGGCATTTCCAGCGGCACATCCCGATGCGTGAGACTGAACGGCGCACGGGATTGTCGCGCAACGCGCAACACGTAACATGGACGCTGATGTAACTGTGTATCAACCGTAAAATACTTGTCCGCTCCCATCGGCTCACACACCACTGCGGCGCCTGAAGGAGCGAGGATAATTGCCGGTGGATAGTCGCGGATACTTGTTTGCCTCCATGATCGCCGTGGCGGCGCCATCGGCCGCGTTGGCTCAGGATGAAGGATCGGCAGCTTCAAACGCGCCCGAAGAGATTATCGTAATCGGTATCCGCTCTGACGCCCTTGATCGCAAGAGCGAGGCAGGAAGTCGGCTCGGTTTATCGTTGCGCGAAACGCCCCAGACGATCGATACGCTTTCCTCCGCGACTATCCTTGGCCGCGGCCTTCACACCTTGGAGGATGCGACGCGCGCATTGCCTGGAGTATTGGCCGGTTTTCCACCGGGGGATATGGGTAACTTCTCCGTGCGAGGCTTCACCGGCAATCAGGTCAGTCTCTTGTTCAACGGGTTTTATTATGGTCCGGCCAACTTCATCGCCAGACCGGGCTCGAGTTTCACGATCGATAGGATCGAGGCCGTAAAAGGCCCTGCTTCCATTCTTTATGGAAACGGCGCGGTGGGAGGCGCGATCAATGTCGTGACCAAAGAAGCGGTCGCCGGTCGAAATGAGATTATGGCATTGGGATCGTATGGCAGCTTCGACACCTACGATCTGGGCCTGGACGTGGCGCATCAGTTCGACACGCTGGCACTGCGCGCAATCGTCAGTCAGAACGGGTCGAACGGCTATGTTCATGACAGCCATTCCCACGCGTTCAATGCGCATGTCAGCGCACTTTGGCAGGCGGCACCCTCGTTCGAGGTGGCGATGTCCATCGACTATCTGCGTGATCGGCCATCTGGCTATTACGGTACGCCGCTGGTTCCAGAAGCCGTGGCACGCGATCCGCTCAATGTCCTTGAACGCGGAAACGGCCTGTCGGTCGACGGCGCCATGCGCAAGATCAATTACAACAATCTCACCGATGCAACGATCCGTTCTCGACAATGGATGCCGCAAGCCAAGCTCCGTTGGACACCCGCCGAAAATATTCAGGTGCAGAACGAGATCTACTATATCGATGCTCATCGCGTCTGGAAGAATTCGGAAGTCTATAACTACAACAGCGTTACCGGTCTCATCGATCGCGATCGTTTTGCAATCGACCAATATGAGCAGTTGTGGGGAGATCGGGCGACAGCGCGCTTCAAGCATAAGCTGGGCAGGATGCAGAACACCTTCCTGGTCGGATTCGAATATAGCCACCTTGACTTCAAACAATATCGAGGATTTCCCAACGGTGACAGCGTCAACCCTTGGAATCCGGCTCCAGCGACTTTCGGACCGATCAAGTACAAGCTTTCTCCCACTAAATGGGATAACTATGCGGTGTTTGCCGAGGACACGCTTGCATTCACTCCGAAGCTACGTGCGGTGTTGGGCTTTCGCTTCGACCATCTCGACTTAAACCGCAAGAACTATAATTTCGACGGATCCTTTGGTGCGACTACAAGCTTCAAGCGCGGCCTTGACGCGCCGAGCTATCGCGCCGCGCTGGTCTTTAATCCTTCACGCGACATCTCAACATATCTTTCGTTTTCAACGGGCCGGGATCTTGCGGGCACGTCAAGCAGCCTGTTCCTGATCAATGCTGCACAGGGCAAGACTTTTAAACTGGCGAGCACTCAGCAGTTCGAGGCCGGCCTGAAGGCCAGCCTGCCTGACGGCAGGGCCGACTTCACGGCATCGATATATCACATCAAACGTAAGAACATGCTGACCCAGCTTAATACTCAGGGTGATCTGTCCAATATTGGCAGTATCCGCTCGCGCGGTATAGATTTGGCGGGCACCTTTCATGTGACACGCAACTGGTCTTTGAGTGCGGATCTTTCTTACACCGATGCGCGATATGGTACATTTGTCGATCCGGCCAACGCCATCGATGCCAGTGGCAACCGGCCGCCAAATGTAGCCAAGTGGGTTGGCGGTGTCTGGACAAGCTGGAAGCAGATCGGTGGCATACCGTTGGAAGTTGGAGGCGGCATTCGCGCGGTTAGTTCGCGTTATATTGCGACCAACAACAAAGTTAAACTTCGCCCTTATCAGGTTGTCGATACTTATATCACTTACAATTTGACGTCGAAAACCCACCTGACTGGCCGGATTAAGAATTTATTCGATAAAGATTACGTGCAGTGGGCAGATATTTTCTATCCATCGGAAATTATGCTGGCTTCTCCACGCACATTCGAGGCCAGCCTTATAACGCGGTTCTAGGAGGAAATGCAGAGATAAATTGGCGGTGGCTGCCGCCATTTGGTGAGACGTCCTAATAACCAACAGTAAGGCTGGCTCTCAATAAAGGTCTAGACAATGCTCGAAGCAGTTGAAGTTTCCAAAACTTTTGGAGCCACGCAAGCGCTCAAAGGTGTGAGCTTGTGCGTTAAATCGGGTGAGATTTATTGCCTCCTCGGCGCCAATGGAGCCGGAAAGACGACACTCATAAATCTATTTCTTGATTTTCATCGGCCAACTTCAGGAGCAGTTCGGGTCAATGGGCGGGTGGTCGCTTCGGCGCCAATCGAAACTAAGCGCGATATTGCGTATATTCCCGAGCAAGTGATGCTTTATGGCATGCTTTCCGGGCTGGAGAACCTCGATTACTTCGCGGCATTGGCAACGGGAGGAAGACAGCCGAACAAGCACCTCAATGCCTTATTGATCGAAGCGGGACTTCCGGCCGATGCGGCGCGCCGTCGGGTGTCGGGCTATTCATCGGGCCTCGACCCCTCCGCCGCAAATGAATTCTCTGCTCTACTAACACGATCGCGGGAACGCGGTGTGGCCATCCTGACCACTACCCACGACTTATTTCACGCTAAACAGACCGGCACTCGCGTGGGAATAATGAAGCGGGGCAGCCTAGTGCAGGAACTCGATAGCGCTGACGTTACCCATTCCGATCTGGAGACCCTCTATCTCCAGCACATGCGTGACTGATCTCGTTATGCTTGGAATCATCGCTGCCAAGGAAATCCGAGAATTCAAACGGGATGGCCGTCTTGTCTGGGCTGGAGGGCTTATGGTCGTTCTCATGATCGCCGCCATCCTGACCGGGTGGCAGCAACAGCGCACGGTCCAGGCCGAACGGAACGCCGGGCAAGCCCTCGACTACGACGCCTGGTTGAAACAGGGCTGGCGTCACCCCCACAATGCTGCCGATCAAGGCATGCATGTCTTCAAACCAGATCCGCCGCTAAGCGTCATCGATCCAGGCATTGATCCTTTTGTCGGTTCGACGATCTGGCTGCGCTCTCATCGCCAAAGTGAAACGAAGTTCCGTCCGGCTCAGGACGCGACCGGCCTCAAACGCTTCGGCAACCTCTCTCCGGCCTGGTTGCTGCAGGTATTGGGGCCGTTGCTGGTTATCATCCTTGGCTTCAGTGCCTTTTCCGGCGAGCGCGAGCAAGGAACGCTGCGTCAGTTGCTCAGCCTTGGCGTAAGTACGCGCCGCCTCCTCTGGGGCAAGGCGTTGGCATTGACCGGCGCACTTGGTCTGTTGCTGTTACCGGCGGCTTTACTGGCATCGATGGCCGTTCTTTCCAATCTCGGATCCCAAAACGTGCTCGATGTAGCTGCGCGGCTGGCTCTGCTTGGAAGCGCGTACGGACTATATCTCGGTGGAGCCGTGTTTTTTGTATTAGGGGTTTCGGCGTTGTGCAGGACGGCCCGAGCATCACTGTTCCTTCTGCTCGCGCTATGGATTGCATGTGTGCTCATCGCCCCGCGTGCCATCGCTGACTTCGCCAACAGGGCTTATCCCGCACCTTCGCGCCTTGCTTTCGAATCCGGCCTTACCAAGGATCTGGGGACAGCCGCGACAAAAGTCTGGAAAGCCAATTTTGGCGTGAGCACTCAATGGGACGCCAGCGTACCTTTGAACAAATGGGGAAAGGCGCTGCAGGTCGATGACCGCGCGGGCTATGGCGTGCTCGACCGGGATTTCGGCTCGCTATGGGACACTTTCGAACGCCAGCAGCATCTTCAGGAACTGGTCGGTATCATCGCACCAGTGGTTTCGCTCCGGTCATTCTCTATGGCTGCTGCAGGGACTGATTTTTCGCATCATCGCGATTTTTCTGAGTCTGCCGAGAAGCAGCGGCGCCGGATTCAGGAGGTCGTGAGCGATGATCTGGTCAAACATGCCGATCCGCTAGGGAACCAGCACTTCAGCTACAAGGCCGGCCCCGCAGTCTGGGCCAAGGTACCACGTTTCAATTATCGCGCGCCATATGCAGCGTTTGCGCTGCGCAGGCACGGGATTAGCCTGGCAATGCTGGCGATCGTTTTTGCAATCAGCATACTGTTTGCTCGGTTCGCGGTCACACGCCGCCCTAACTTCTGACAGGACCATTCGGCATGAACCCGATCTCCCCGGCATTACGCTTCGTGATCCGCCATGAATGGCGGATGCTGGTCGCAGATCGCTCTTTGTTTCTTGTCATCGGCTTGCTTACGTTGCTGATCGGCTATTCGACAATCCAGCGAATCCTGCGACGATGGGCAACGGATCGGGCCGTCAGGCAGCGCTTCCGAGCTTGCCGCTGGCGCCGATGGCCATTGGCCAGTCGGACATGATGCCCAACTATTACAAGATCGGCATACGCTCGAAAGTCGAGTTCATGTATGACAGCGAGATTGAAAGCCCGTGGAGCTTACTGAACGGTCATTTCGACCTTTCGTTCGTTATTGTCTTCTTGATGCCATTGTTGGTCTTCGCGCTATGCTTCAATCTTCTCTCGAGCGAACGTGAAGTCGGGATACAGCGGATGCTGCTGGCACAACCGCTGAGTATTGGTACGCTGTGTCTTGGAAAGCTATTGCCGCGTGCGGCAATACTTTTGCTAACGGCCACCGTTCTGCCGATGCTGCTTCTGTTTACATTTCGTCCGGAAGTACGGAACACGGATCAAATCATGCCGATCCTGAGCTGGGTCGCGATTGTTTTGGCATATGGTGGGTTCTGGTTTGCATTGGCTTTTGCAGTGAACGCGTTGCGCCTGTCGTCAGCTACAAATTCCCTTATCC
The DNA here is from genome assembly GCA_037384205.1 of Novosphingobium sp. GTDB lineage: Bacteria > Pseudomonadota > Alphaproteobacteria > Sphingomonadales > Sphingomonadaceae > Novosphingobium. Next base: position 22,286 of record JARROF010000123.1, read on the forward strand.
TGATCGCCGCCTGGACGTTGCTTGTTCTGGTCGTGCCGGTTCTGTTAGATCTTGTGGCTGAAGTCTTGAAACCTGCACCATCGCGTACCCAGCTTGCGATCCAGACCCGTGCGATCGAAGCGGAAAACCTGCGCAGATACGATGATTTGTTCAGCGGCGATTACCGCTACATCGCCGACCCAGCTTCGCTCATTGCCAAGAATGGCCGCATCGAGATACCTCCTCGCACGCGCGCTAGCTTTCTTGCCAAGCGCGACATGGACAAGCGGATCGATGTCGTGCTGGACACATTCGACACCAGCCTGATCGAGCAGCAGCGAGTGGTCGATCACCTGTCTTTACTTTCTCCTTCTGTCATTGCCTATGAGGCGATGACGTCGCTCGCCGGCAATGATGGGCGGCGCTATCTGACGTTCCGACAGAATGTCAGCAAATTTCACGACAACTGGCGCAGTTTTTTCACTCCCAGAATCTTGGGGGGCGTGGCTTTCGGGCAAAACGATCTGGCAAAGCTACCCCTTTGGCACTGGACCGAAAGATCCCGATCCGACGCCTCTCGCGATGTAAGGGACCGTATCCTGCTATTATTGTTATCATCAATCCTAGTAGGTGGAGCGGGGATCTACTCGCTTCGCAAATATTCGATCGCCTGACGTGCCAAAGGCAATGTCTTTTATATTCAAACCAGCGCGCAAACAGCGCGTGAGCATACAGTGCGCCACTGACGTAGGTATCGAACATATTCTGCACCTCACGACGAGATGGTGCGTCCCGTGCCTGCTGGTAATAGGGCTTGCGCTGGGGAGCACAAAGGCCTGGGCCCAGCGGACAGAGGATAATGCTGTCACCGCCGCGGAAGATGCGTTCGGTACGTCAATCGGCAATGAAAGCATCGGCCTGTATAGCAGCTCTCAGGTGCGCGGTTTCTCGCCGGTTACGGCCGGCAATGTCCGCATCGAGGGCGTCTATCTCGATCGGCAAGGCGCGATCTCCCAGCGTCTCGTCTCGGGTTCGATCATCCGGGTCGGCCTCACGGCGCAAGGCTATCCCTTTCCGGCGCCGACGGGCATCGTCGACTATCGGCTGAGGCGCGCGGGCGACCGCCCCATGGTCAGTGTCGTCGCCGGCAGTTTCGCCTATGGTGCTCCGACGATCGAAGTCGATGCGCAGCTTCCGATCGACGGCGAGCGTCTCGGCATCGCCTTCGGGGCGTCCTATGCGCATGAGGAATATTATGACGCCGCGGATGCCGGCTATTTCCGTGCCGCGATCATCCCGCGCTGGCGCCCCTCGGACAATATCGAGATCATGCCTTTCTGGTCGATGACGATCGGAACGAACGAAGAGGTCGCGCCGTCCATCATCGCCGCCGGCATGTTCGTCCCTCCGCCGGTACCGCGCCGCCACTATTTCGGGCAGAAATGGGCGGCCAAGGACAGCATCAGCACCAATAGCGGCATCATCGCCAAGGCCCGGATCGGGGAGAATTGGGCGATCACCGGCGGCGTCTTCCGATCGACCTTCGAGAACAAGGAGAATTTCGCGCAGGATTTCCTCGTCGAAACGCCGGAAGGGCGAACCCGCGCGGAAGTCATCGCCGATCCCGGACAGCGCTACGCCTCGCTGAGCGGCGAGTTGCGGGTCAGCCGCAGTTTCACCGAAGGGCCACGGCTCCACACCTTTTACGCCTCAGTGAGAACCCGCCGCCTCGACAATCGCTATGGCGGCAGCGCCAACCCGATCGACCTTGGCGAGCGCCAGTTGGGCGAGGCCATGCCGGTGCCGTCTCCCGGTTCTTTCGCCTTCGGCGAATTCACCCGCGATCATGTCCGGCAGACGACATTCGGGATGGCCTATGAAGGCCGCTGGCGGGGCGTCGGCGAACTCAGCCTCGGCATCCAGCGCGCCAGCTACGGCAAGACCATCGAGCTTCCCGGCGGTCTGCCCAGGACACAGACCCGAGACAGGCCCTGGCTTTTCAACGCTTCGGCCGCCGTCTATCTGACGGACGCGATCGCGCTCTATGCGGGCTTCACGCGCGGGCTTGAAGAAAGCGGGCTGGCTCCCAACAATGCGGCCAACCGCAATGAGGCGCTGCCGGCGATCCGCACGCGCCAGATCGACGCGGGGCTGCGCTGGACGCTGTCATCGCGTATGAAACTGGTCGCGGGCCTCTTCGACGTGCGCAAGCCCTATTTCAACACGGATGAGGCGAACGTCTATACGATGCTGGGCGATGTGCGCCATCGCGGCGCGGAAATCAGCCTTTCCGGCGATCCCGTCGACAATCTCAGCATCGTGGCGGGCGCCATGCTCATGCAGCCGCGCGTCACGGGCCAGGCGGTCGAGCTGGGACGCGTCGGCCGCAAACCGCTGGGGCAGTCCGCAACCATCCTGCGTGGCAACGCCGATTACCGCATTCCCTTCCTGCCCGGCATCTCGGTCGATCTGGCCGTCTCCTGGTATGGAAAGCGCCCCGCTTCACGCGATAATCTGGTGACGCTCGATCCCTATACGCTGATCGATATCGGCGCGCGCTACCGCTTCAAGCTGGGCAAATCGCCGGCGACCTTCCGCGTGCAGATGCAGAACGTTGCCGACACCTTCGCCTGGAGCATCATAGGCAGCAACACATACGGCCTCATGGACAAAAGACGCTTCAGCGCCTTCTTGGCAGTGGACTTTTGAAGATGGAGACGATGACCGCATCGCCATCCTCCGTCAAGCCGACCCGCTCCCATTACAGCGGCGTGTGCCACGGCACCGTCGGCGAGCTGTTCCAGGGGCCTTACATCGATGGGAACACGCCTCAGATAGCCATTATCTCGCTCCCGGTGCGGAGATATAGCTGGGCGCATTATTCCTTGTTCCCGGACTCTGAGGGTGGCGGTCTTGAAGATCGGTCCCGGTGCCTGCGCGCGATCGACCTGTTCCTGCAGCGCCATGGCGTCTCGCTTCCAGCAGGCCGCTGGTGCTTCGCCACCGATCTTCTGCGCGGCAAGGGCATGGCCAGCTCGACTGCCGATATCGTGGCGACGATCCGTTGCCTGGACGCCATTTTCGGTACGCAATCGGCCGACATCATTCCCGCTATCCTCAAGGAGATCGAACGGTCGGACAGCGTGTTTCTGCAAACGCATGCGCTCTACCTGAGCGGCGTCCAGAAGATCGTGGCCCGCCTGCCGTTCAACCCGTCGTTCCAAGTCTGCTTTATCGACGAGGGCAACGTCATCGACACCGAAGCCATGGGCGAACGCCTGCTGGCGCACTACACGGCCAAGGCAGCCGCCTATGCGTCCGTTCTCGAAGAGATAGTCGGCGCCTTCGCGCGTGGCGATGCCCTCGCGATCGCCGGATGCGCGACGCGCAGCGCGATACTCGGACAGGACGTCCTGCCCAAGCAAAGCCTGGAACCGATGCTCGCCCGCCAGACTGAATTTGGCGCTGACGGCCTCGTCGTCGCGCACACTGGCAGCCTCATCGGCTATTTGTTCCGCAGTTCACCCGAGGTCCAACGGGTCGGTGAGCTTTCGGCCTTCTTCCTTGAGCTTGGTTACCAATGCCAGTGCACTCAGTCGGGGTTTTGAGCCATGCTGTTTGATCACATCGCCGATGCCATCAAGTCCCCTGCACTCGTCCGGCTCGCCGATAATCTCTTCATCGCGCGTTTCGAGACGATGAAGGTCTATTCGACATTGGCAGCGGTCGCGCATCTTCTCAAACAAGGGCGCGTGCGAAGGGGAGATACGCTGCTTGATAGTTCAAGCGGCATCTATGCCTACGCTCTTGCCCTGGCGTGCCACAAATACGGCCTGAACTGTCATATCGTGGCTTCCAAGACGGTCGACCGGACGCTGATGGTCCAGTTGCAGATACTAGGCGCGACAGTCGAGCCGGTTCAATCCTCCCCGACCCTCAAGATGGATCAGAACCGTCGTGTCGCACGGATCGGTGAGTTACTGGCGAGCCGGCCGGACATGCACTGGATGCGCCAATATCATGATGACATTCATTATCTGGGATATGAGCCGGTGGCCCAGGCGATGCGCGACGCCATCGGCAACCGCCCGCTCAAGCTGGTTGGGTCGGTTGGATCGGGATGCTCCACCGGCGGCCTGATCCGTGCGCTGCGTCGCTATGACGAGCAGACGGAACTGGTCGGAATCCAGCCCTTCGGCAGCCTCACCTTCGGCAGCGAGCATATCGAAGATCCCGGCATCATCATCGCCGGAATCGGCAGCTCGATCCCGTTTCGCAATGTCGATCATCGCCTCTATGACCGCATGCACTGGATTTCCTTCGACCACGGCTTGTCGGGGGCGGTCGCACTCTTGAGGAGCCATGCGATCTTTGCCGGCCTTTCCAGCGGTTGTTCTTATCTCGTCGCACGGCATGAAGCAGCTCGGGCACCGTCAACCAACGTGATCTTCACGGCGCCGGACACGGGGCATCGCTATGTCGAACCTGTCTTTGCCAACCATGAGCAGGCCTGCCCCCTTGAGGCTCTCGCGCCCACGGAAACCAAGCGCCTTGAGGATCTCGTGCTGCCCTGGTCCGCGATGCAATGGGGCCGCCGAACTTACGACGATGGGCGCGACCATGAAGCCGCCGATCGATCGGCCCATTGAACCGGAAGGAACACCACATGGCACATTTGCTGATGATCGAAAGCTGGGTTGGCGGAACAGGCCGGATCTTTCCCCCCGCCATTCGCCAAAAGGGGCATCGTTACACCTTCGTTGCCCGCAACCGGCAGCATTACCAGGATCCGCACAGCCGCGAGATCCACCCCGTGATCGAACATGCCGAGCATATTCTTACGGCCGAAACCAACGATGTGCCTGCGCTGATCGCGTTCCTGCGGCAGCAGCATGACATTCTCGGATTCGATGGGGTGGTCACGATCTGCGATTATTATATCGACACGGTGGCCCAGATCGCCCAGGCGCTGAACTTGCCGCAGGGCTTCTCGTCCAATGTCGTAACCGAGCGCCGCAAGCATCTGGTCCGTGAGGCGATCGAGCGCGCCGGCCTTCCCAATCCCCGGTTCAGCGTCGTCGATTCGTGGAGCGGGGCGCAGGCGGCGGCCGCGGCGATTGGCTATCCCCTGATCCTGAAGCCGTCCGATCTCGCCTCCAGCGCCTTCGTCAAGCTGGTGCGGGATGAAGCCCAGCTGCGCGATGCCTTCACAGCGCTCGAACAGTTTCCCCGCAACTTCCGCGATCAGCCACGCGAGCCGCTCTGGCTGCTCGAGGAATTCATGACCGGCGAGGAAATCAGCGTAGAGGCCGTCACCTTCGGCGGTGAGACGACGGTGCTCGGCATCACCGACAAGAGCCTCAGCGGTTTCCCCTATTTCATCGAGGACGGCCATATGTTCCCGGCCAGGCTCGACCCCACCGTCGTCGGGGAAGTGGAAACCTATGTAAAAGCTGTTCTTGCGGCTGTCGGCCACGATCATGGCATCAGCCATACCGAGGTGAAATTGACCCCGGACGGCCCGCGCATCGTCGAGATCAATCCCCGGCCGGGCGGGAACTTCATCGCCGAGCTGATCGAACGGGTCACGGCCATCGACCTCCTTTCCGTCCAGATCGACCTTGCGCTCGGCCGCAAGCCTGATCTCGTCCGCACCGAAACCGGCATCGCCAGCGCCGCCATCAAATTCCTGATCCCGCCCAAAGGGGGCCGGATCGAAGCCTTCACCGGAACAGAGGCTTTCGATGCCGACCCCAACATCGTGCGCCACAGCTTCGGTTCTCTGGAAGGCCGGGAGATCTCGCCGCCGATCGACAACGCCTGTTATCTTGGACACGTCATGGCGATCGACCCGCAGGGCCTTGGGGCCAGAGCGCATGCCGAGAAAGTCCTTTCCCAGCTTGATATGCGCATCGCCGATGTCGCCGACGCCCAAACCAACTGAACAACGCACCATGCCATACGAGATGCCGCACGCCGCTTCCATTCCCGCGCTGGTCGATCAGGTTCTTGCCGGAGCGCTGGGTCCGGATCCGGCCACCTTGTTCGCAACAGGCGCATTCTGGGTTTCCCAAAGCACGCGCTTCCCCGGAACGCAGCAGAAATACCGCAACTATTACCTCCTGCTGCGATCGGGAGCCACATTCGGGGCCTGCTGTCTTGAGCCGGAGCAACTCGATCCGGCGATCGCCGAGCAGCTGGCGGGCGAAAGCCTGGCCGATCTCCTGCGCGATGAGCGGCTGCCCGTGCGCATCGCGGCGCTGGACGCCTATCTTGCCACGGTTCGCCCGCACAAGGACAACCCGGCGGCGACGCCCTACCTCCTGCCCTTCGGTGATCCGCCGACACGGGCCGTAGCACGCGACAAGGCGATCGCCAGCCTGCTCAGGATCG
>JARROF010000123.1:28732-46107 GCA_037384205.1 Novosphingobium sp.
GGCGTGGTCAATCCCCTGGTCGCCGCGATCGAGGAGCAGGGAGGGGTTTGCCTGCCCTGCGATTTCAACATGGAAATCACGCAGTTTGGTCATGTCGTGGCATCGGATATGGAGCCGGTCCTGGCGACCGCCGACATGGTAATCGCCACTGGCATGACCATGAGCAACGGTTCGTTCGACCGGCTGCTCGCGGTTGCGCGCGAACGCTCCATTCCGCTTTTGATCTATGCGCAGACGGGCAGCGCCATCGCGCCGTGCTTCCTGGACAACGGGATCGCGGCCATTTCCGCCGAACCCTTCCCCTTTTCGCAATTCAGCGGCGATCCCACCCCGGTCTATCTCTATCGCTCGACGGCCGAGGGTAGCGATGAGTGAGGCGGTTTCCGCCGCTTATTCCGACGAAACGCGCCGGAGAGGTCTGCGCTCGCTGCTGATCTACACCTTTTTCATGGTGATCGGCTTCACCATGGTCATGCCGTTGGTCGCCGTGCACTTCGTTGACCGCATCGGCATGGCTGCGGCCACTGTCGGGCTTGCCCTTGCAGTGCGGCAGCTCGCGCAGCAGGGCCTTGCGATCTTCGGCGGCCAATGGTCCGACCGGGCGGGGCCGCGCCGGATGATCGTGCTTGGGGTTCTGCTCCGTGCGGTGGGGTTCGGCGCCCTCGCCTTCGCACATGACCTGCCCGGCCTCCTGCTAGCGATGATCGTCTCGGCTCTGGGCGGCGCGTTGTTTGAAGCGCCTTACCAGGCCGCGATCACGTCGCTGACAACCGAGGAGAATCGCGCCCGATATTATTCGCTGAGCAATACGGTGAGCGGCATCGCCACCACGCTTGGGCCCTTGATCGGGGTCGCCCTGCTCCGCTTCGATTTCCAGGTCGTAGCGCTCGTGGCTGGCGCCTGTTTCGCCTTTAACGCGCTCATAGCCCTGAAGCTGCCCCACATCGGAGCGGGAGGCTCCCATAAAGGCTTCAAAGCCAGCTTCTGCCTTGTGCTGGACGACAGGCCCTTCGTGCTGATGACGCTTCTGATGATGGCCTATTGGTTCGTCTCGGTGCAGATGAACATCACTTTCCCCCTGCTGGTGATGCGCCTTACCGGCTCCGAAACAGGGATCGGCATCATGTTCGCCGTGAGCGCTGCAATGTCGATCATTCTCCAATACCCTTTGGTCAGATGGCTCGAAAAGCATCTCTCGACCGCACAAATCCTCATCGCCGGCGTCATCATCATGGCCGTGGGCGTCGCGGCAATGGCCTTCGTTTCCAGTTTTGCGCCTTTCCTGATCTGCGTCGCTATTTTCTCCCTGGGCGCGATCCTGACCCGGCCGACACAGCAAAGCATCATCGCGAGCATGGCCAATCCCGCCGCGATGGGCACTTTCCTTGGATTCAGTTCGCTGGCTCTCGCTTTTGGTGGAGGTATCGGGAACGTGACCGGGGGATGGATGTTCGATCAGGCCGCCGTACTGGGCATACCGGCACTTCCATGGATTGTGTTTGCCGGTATGGCGGCGCTGTGCGCACTGGGCCTTGGAGTGCTGCTTAGAACAGGCAGCGCGGGACAATCTGAATGACAGTCTTCCAGAAAATCGTCATGTGCCCAGTATCCCGAACAGGTGGGACCGGCATTGAACTTGAGAAAACGGGTGGGCCGCCACTCGCCTTTCAGGCTGATCCGATATTCCTCTCTCCGGCCCGCTCGGGGAAACTGGCGCCAGCCATTGGCGATGGCATCGCTATACTCGTCATCTGACCGCAGTTTTTCGTGGCTCCAGTTTCCCTCCAGCAGCAGTCGAGCCGCGATGACAACGTCATCCGATTGCTTGCCGTCAGGCGAAGCGATTGTTCCGCGCATTGCCCAGGGCCGTGTTGACGATGAGCGGGGCGCCGCTCGATGCCGCATTGAGAAACCCGCCGACGCTACCCCCGAATTTACCTGACCAATTCCTCTCGTCAAAGTTCGATGCCTTACCGATTTCATTTTGCGGTTCGATTAGTCCGGCCTCCAACTGGAAGTTATCCAAACGGACCTATGCCCGCTCGGAAGGAACCGCGAGTAGATTTGCAAGAAAATTGGCGAAGGGGCGGATGTCCTGATCAACGCTGGCAGCCTCAAGCGCCGCCATATAGCGGTCGCGCATCTCGACCGGGATTATCTCCGCCAAGCACACGGGTCAGACCATCCCTCACAACGTTGAGCGCCTGCCAGTAGCTGCGAGCGGCCCGCGCGTTGCGATGCGCCCGATCCGCTTGTCGCGGCGGTGGCGGAAAGCGCCCTATGATGTCTTCTCGCATTTTCGCCCACAGCAGCCGGATGCGATGGACATAAGGCGATGTTTCACGCTGCCGTTCCATCGGCGCGAGCCGCTGCTGGAACGGATCACTTTCCCGCACGACATGGCCCGCTGCCCGCATCGTGCCCAAAATGCCATCGGCAAAACGGTCATAGCCGAGATTGCGAAACGCCCCGGCGATCCGCCCGGCTATGGCGGTATGATTACCCGCCAGTTCCCTTGACCCATGACCAAGGCGTACCGGTGAACGGACCGAGCAGGCTGCGGCCAGGCACGGTATCGATCTCAAGGTCGTCAAATTGCCCGAGGCCAAACGCGGTTTCGTCCTGCTGCCGCGCCGATGGGTCGTCGAACGATCCTTCGCATGAAGCCACCCGGTTTCGAAGGCTGGTCAAGTATTACGAACGATATGCCTAAACACTCGCTGGTCCGCGCCTTGTCGCCTTCGCAACTCTTATGACAAAACAGGTCGAAACCCCTGTCGCAGGTTCATAACAGCCTCTAGAGGGCAAACAAAATTTGCGATAGAACCCTGAGCGCTAGTCCGTAGCAGCCATCTGCCACCGAAAAAGACCAAGGAAACCGAAATTATAGTATTATTACTGTGGATAAGTAGGTCGATACAGGTAAATAATTTTTTTACCATTTGGGCATAGCAGCAGCCTCTGAGTTCTAACCTATTCTAAAAACTAAATTGGCAGGGGCTGAATGTCATGAGAGAATTTCCGAATTTTGTTGCGTGTAGCTCGATTGCAATTGTGGCGGCGACTTTCGCTTCCCCGGCATGGGCAAAAGAGGATTCCGCTCCGCTGACTGCATGGGAAGCCAGCCGGCTAGATGAAAGCAATGAAGCAGTTTCGACCGGCGTTGCCCGTGCGCGTGACCGGCTTGACAGCGCGACATCCACCAGTTCGCTCGATGAGCGCGAAATCGTCAAAATATCGCCGACCTCGCTCGGCGACCTTCTGCGCAACATTCCCGGCCTTCGCGCCGAAGCGGGCATGGGTGAAAATAATGCAAGCCTGACGATCCGCGGCCTGCCGCTGGTTGCCAATGGCGTCAAATATCTTCAGCTTCAGGAAGATGGCCTGCCGGTTCTCCAGTTCGGCGACTTCTACTCCTTTCCGAGCGATTCCTTCATCCGCGCCGATTTCAACGTGGATCAGGTCGAATCGATCCGCGGCGGTTCTGCCTCGACCTTCGCCTCCAACGCACCGGGCGGTCTCATCAATCTCCAGTCCAAAACCGGCGATGTCGAGGGCGGTTCCGTTCAGGCGAGCACAGGCCTTGATTATGAGCGCTATCGCCTTGACTTCGATTATGGCGGCCATCTGAGCGATACGTGGCGCTTCCACTTTGGCGGCTTTTATCGCGAAGGCGAGGGTCCGCGAAAAACAGGCTATTCCGGCAATCAGGGCGGCCAGTTCAAGTTCAACGTCACCAAGGAGTTTGCCGGCGGTTATGTCCGTGTCCTCGGAAAGCTGCTCGATGACAGAAACCCCTTGTTTCAATATCAGCCGATGCTGGTGACGGGATCCGATTCACACCCCAAATATTCAAATGTGGGGAATTTTTCTGCGGTCGGCGATAGCCTGCTGTCCCGGAACATCTCCGTTTTGCCGGGTCTGGACAAGGACAATAACCTGATCAGCTATAATGTTCAGGATGGTATGCATATCAAGGCACAGTCGCTTGGAATGGAAGCCAAATTCAAGATCGGTGAATGGTCCGTTTCAAACCGTATGGCCTATGCGCGGCAAAGCGGTTCCAGCACCTATGGAACTCCATTGCTTACGGCTCCAGTCACAGCGGCAGCTTTTGCGGTTGAAGGCTATATGGGCCTGACCCCGACCGGCGGTTCGCTCGTCTACGCCAGCGGCCCGAACAAGGGACAGGCCATCATCGATCCAAACCTGAACGGCAACGGGCTCGTCGTCGTCAACGCTGTCATCAACAATAATATCGACAGCTTTGACAACTTCACAAACGATCTTCGTGTCAGCCGCGTCTGGGATATGGGCGGCGGGGTATTGACCACCACCATGGGTCTTTATGGTGCGCATCAGGACTTTAAAACGGACCTTTCCCTCATCAGCATTTTGCAGGACGTTGCCGGTGGCGGCAATTCGGCACTGATCGACGTTGTGGCGGCCGATGGCCATCCTGTCACCACGGACGGCGTGGTCAACTATACCGGCCCGGCCGTTGGCGGCCATCGCGTACTCGATCTGGGCTATGGCATTCTCGCACCGTATGGTTCGCTCAACTTCCACAAGGGCAAGCTGGCCATCGGCGCCTCGATTCGATATGATATGGGCGAGGTCAACGGCACGACGCGGAACAACCATGTCGGTGATCAGGGCTCCCTCGATGTCAATAGGGATGGCGTCATTTCCGATGCGGAAAAGACGATCCCTTATGCGCCATTCGGCAACACGACACCCGTCGACTATAATTATCATTATCTTTCCTATTCGGTGAGCGCCAACTATCGCTGGTCGGAGAATTTCTCGACCTTCGGGCGTTACAGCAAGGGCGGGCGTGCCGCCGCCGATCGTATCCAGTTCTCGCCCGCTATTGCCGCCGATGGCAGCCTGGCCGACAAGAATGCGGCCTATGATCCAGTAAAGCAGGCGGAAGTGGGGCTTAAATTTCGTAAGGATGCGCTGTTCCTGAACGTCACCGGCTTCTGGGCGAAGGTCAGCGAGACAAATGCGCAGCTTCAGCCCTCGGCAAGCGGCGGTCTGGCTCTCGTTCTGGTCCAGAACAGCTATCGTGCCTTTGGCGCGGAATTTGAGGGTGGCATTAAAAGCGGCCCATGGAGCCTGACGGCAAATGCCACCGTGACCGACGCGAAAATCACGGCGGCGAACGATAGCACAATTGTCGGCAATAAACCGCGCCATCAGGCACCGGTCATCTTCAGCGTCATGCCGCAATATGATTCGGACCTGTTCACGGTCGGTGCCGTCGTTACCGGTACCGCGACCAGCTATACACAGGATAGCAATCAGCTCAAAATGCCCGGATATGCAACGGTAGGCGCGTTCCTGCAGGTACGGCCGATCGATAAGGTTGTGTGGTCCCTCAATGCGAGCAATCTGTTCAACACCAGAGGGCTGACCGAAGTCACATCTTCGACCATGGGAACTACTGGTTCCGCCGTGGTATTGGGCAGTACGCTGTATGGACGCACGGTCACCACGGCATTGCGGTTCTATTTCTGATTTGGGGCGGAAGCCACGCATAGCACGATGTCACGCTGCCGGAACAAGGCAACGGCGCTGACATGGCCATTGCGAAAGGCTTCCGTCACCTCGGTCGGATAGACCTTCGCAAAGCAGCCATCTGAATGCGGGCTCGCCAGTCCGCCCATTCCCCGGGATGGGCGGACTGTTGCCCATTCCCATACGAAAACATTGCGGTCGTTCACTGCCTCTACGGTGGCTCGTTGGCTGCCCAGCATTCATAATGTGGAGTATTGATCTTGGGCGGGACCGGTGGTCCGGGCAAAGTCAATGAAAGCTGAAGCGGATGGAGAACTCCAGTCTTCCGATTGCGATTGCTCCCGGCGATGGCGGAAAGATGCCAAGCGATTCTTCCGCAAAGCTCTTGAACGCTATGGGCTGCCGGCGCAGATCGCCACAGACGGCAACCAGACCAACCTCGAGGCCGTCCACCGTTGTCATACCGAGGTCCGGCAAAGCCAATATATGAATAACTGCGTCGAACAAGGACCATCGGCGCATCAAACGCAGTATCCGACCCATACCTGGCTTCAAAGCGCAACATAGCGCCGCAATCATCCTGAGCGGCCTTGAGCTCATCCATATGATCCGCAAGGGCCGGATGGTAGCTACCAATGACACCAGTAATCCGTTCCTGGCCGAACAGTTCAACAGCCTCGCAGCCTAACTAATCCGCCATCTCAAAGAGCCATTTGCGCACCAACGAAAAGTTTGCGACAAAACCGTCTCGACTTCGCTCGACACGAACGAGCAGTTGAAACGCGACGCGCTACAACGCGAACGTCATGCCCGCCAGATGATGCAGCCCCTCCCGGTGGCTCACAAGGATCATCCCGGTCCCGGTCCGATCCAGCCACCCGGCAAGGTTGCGCGCCAATAGCCGCTCGGTTGCGCTGTCCAGCCCTTCGCTTGGCTCGTCTAGCACGATCCACGGGCGCTGCGCCAGCAGGACCCGGGCGAGCGACAGGCGCTTGCGCTGGCCGCCGGACAGGCGCGCACCGTCGCCGCCCAGCCACTGGTCCAGCCCGTCTGGCAAGGCGCGGACGGTTTCGGCAAGGCAGGCGGTTTCCAGCACGGCCCACATGTCCGCCTCCGTCACCCCCTGCCGGGCCAGACGCAAGTTGTCGGCCACGGTTCCGGCGATCAGGCTGGCATCCTGCGGAGCCTGTGCGAAGAGTTTGCGCAGCGTTTCCAGCCCGAGTTCGCGCACCTCCGTGCCGCCGATATCCACCTGTTGCGGCGCATCGGCGCGCAGGCCCATCAGCGTGCCCAAGAGGCGCGTCTTGCCCTTGCCGGAAGGGCCGCCGATCAGCAGCCTGCCGCCGGGCTCCACCACGCACTCGCATCCCTCGCTCGCGAAGCGCAACGGCGCGCGGGCGAGGCGTTCCAATTCGTCGTGATGCGGCGCGCGCGGCGGCAGCGACGCCATGTTTTCCAGGCGGCTCAGCGCATCGTCCACACGCGGGCGGTTGAGATCCGTGCGCACCAGCCCTGTCCAGGCTTCCGCCGCCGCCGCTCCGGCCAGCGCGGCGGCGGCCGCGAGCGGTGCCCCGCCGCTCGCAAGCGCCAGCACGCCGGCGACTGTCACCGCTGCCAACACCCGTTGCCCGCCCTGCGCCATGGTCTCCAGCCGGACGATGGCGAGGCGCGAGGCTTCGAGTTCCTCGACATCCATCTCCATGACCTCGACGATTTGCGGGACAAGGCCATAGACGGCGATTTCGGCCGAGCAGGCGGCATATTCGGCATAGGCGGACTTGAGCCGCGTCATCGCGTCTGCCCGCCGCCGCACTTGCGCCGCCAGCAGCCCGGGCACCACCCCGCGCGAAGCGATCCGCATTGACGCCAGCCCCGCCAGCAGCGCGGCGGCCGACCACGGTCCGGCCAGCAGGCACGCCACCAGCCCGGTGGCCGCCCCGGCCAGTGCACCGGGCAGCGTGACCCAGCGCACCACGGCGTCTTCCAGCGCATCGACATCGGAGCCGAGCTGCGCCGCCACTTCGCCGCTCGGGCGCGCGAACACCGCCCCGGGCTCCGCCCCCGCCAGTCGCCCGAACAGGGCGGGACGGACATCGGCCAGCGCAAAGAACGCCGCGCGGTGGCTGAACAGCCGCTCGCCATAGCGCCCCAGCGTGCGGATGATCGCGAAGGCGCGAATGCCCGCGCTGGGCAGCAGGTAATTGAACCCGCGCGCCGCCACGGCACCTGCCGCTCCGGCTATCGCCGCCCCGGTGAGGAACCAGCCCGACACGGCAAGCAGACCCACGCCCGCAATCGCCGCGAGCACGGCCAGCACGATCGCCACGCCCGTCGCCCGGCGCTGCCGTTTGCTGGCGTCCTGAAGCATCCGTGCGATCATGACAGCACCACCACACTGGCGGCGCACCCGGCCAGTCCGGCATCGTGCGTGGCGGCGATCACCAGACGGTCGCGCGAGACGGTCTCGATCAGGTCGCTCACCCGGCGTGCCGTCTCGCTGTCCAGATCGGCGGTGGGCTCATCCAGCAGCAGAAGCGGACGGCCCGAGGCAATCGCCCGGACAAGGCCGATGCGCCGTCGCTCGCCCCCTGAAAGCCCCGATCCGCGTGGGTCGATGGCAAGATCGAACCCCCGCTCCCCGATCAGCGAGGACAGGCCGCAAGCTTCCAGCAGGGGCAGCAGATCCACCCCGCCGTCCGGACTTCCCAGAAGAAGATTCTCCCGCAACGTTCCGGGCAGCAGCAAGGGGCGCTGCCCGGCCCAACCCGCCAGCGCGGCCAGAGAGGCAGGCGCGATCGCGGCGCCGTCGAGCGTCACCGTACCCGTCATGGCGGGAGTCATGCCGATCAGCGCGTGGAGCAGCGAGGACTTTCCGGCCCCGGTCAGCCCGGTCAGCGCATGAAGCCCCGGCCCCTGCCAGTCCGCCGAAAACGGGCCGATACGGTTGTCGTCGGCATAAGTCACTTCCAGCCCAGCCACGGAGAGACGGCTGACGCAGGCTACCGCCGGAACAGGCTCTGCGGCCCGGTGTGCCTCGGCTTGCTGCAAGGCTGCGGCGATACTGGCCTCGGCCGCCTCGCCCTGCTGCTTGTCATGATAGGCCGCCGCCATCCGGCGCATCCCCAAATAGAATTCGGGCGCCAGCGCCAGCGCGAAGAAGGCGCGGCCCAGCGTCAGGTCTTCCGGCGCCGGAAACGGCAACAGCCCCAGCAACGAGAACCCGCAGTACACCGCCACCAATGCCACCGAAAGCGCCGCGAAGAATTCCAGCACCGCGCTCGACAGGAAGGCCATACGCAGCACCTGCATCGTGCGCGAGGCGACTTCGCGCGCGGCCTCGCCGATCTGGCGCGCCACCCGGTCTTCCGCACCGAAGGAAAGGACAATCGGCAGCGTCGCCACCCGGTCCACGAACAGGCCGGACAGGCGGGAGAGCGCTTCCAACTGACGCTCCGCCTCCGCCTTGCCCGCCAGCCCGGCAAAAGCCATGCCCACGCCGAACGGCACCAGCGTCACCACCATGATCAGCGCGCAGACCCAACTGGCCGGCGAGTTTCAGCGGGCCGAAGCGGGCGATCAGTCCTTCATAGGCTTCCACATCGTCGATCGCGGTGCGCATGTCCTCCCCGGCAAGGCGCCCGCGCACGAGGCCCGTCGGCAGCAGCGCGCCGATCAGCCGCCGCCGCAGATCGCGCTTGATACCGATGGCCTCGCGCTGTCCGGCCAGCGCGGCCATGCCCTGCGCCCCGGCGCGCAGCACGCCGCTCAGGACAAGGCCTGCCAGCAGCCAGGGCATGGCTGCCGGAAGCCGGCCTTGCGCCGCCCATCCGCCCAACAGCAGCGCAAGGCAGCCGGCGAACAGCACGGCCCCTGCCGTGTCGGACAGCCACCACATCGCTGCGGCATCGAACTTACGCCGGGAACGTCCCGGAAACGGGACAGAATCTGTTGTAACACTATGAGATGAGGACATTCAGGACCGGACAGTCATTGACTACATTAATACCACCTAATATTAGGCGGCGCGCAAAGACGGAACTCCACGAGTCGAGTCCCGCCTCCCGCTACCCCTAGCGACAGGAGCATGCTCATGGATATGGCAGTTGTCGAGCTTTCGCGGCTGCAATTCGCCCTGACGGCCATGTACCACTTTCTATTCGTACCGCTGACCCTGGGCCTTTCGTTCCTGCTTGTCATCATGGAGAGCATCTATGTGATGACGGGCAAGGACATCTGGCGCGTCACCACCCGGTTCTGGGGCAAGCTGTTCGGCATCAATTTCGTGCTGGGCGTGGCCACCGGGATCACCATGGAGTTCGAGTTCGGCACCAACTGGGCCTATTACGCGCACTACGTGGGGGACATTTTCGGCGCGCCGCTGGCTATCGAGGGGCTGATGGCCTTCTTCCTGGAAGCCACCTTCGTCGGCCTGATGTTCTTCGGGTGGGACAGGCTGTCCAAGGTCGGCCACTTGTTCGTGACGTTCTGCGTCGCGCTCGGTTCCAACCGTGCTGTTCAATCCGGTGGCGCAGGCCAAGTTCGTGCACACCGTGAGCGCGGGCTATGTCTGCGCCTCGGTCTTCGTCATGGGCGTTTCGGCCTGGTATCTGCTGAAAGGCAAATGGACCAATGTCGCCCGCCGCTCGATGATGGTGGCGGCCGCGTTCGGCCTTGCCTCCTCGCTGTCGGTGGTCGTGCTGGGTGACGAGTCGGGCTACGCCCTGACCGACAACCAGAAGATGAAGCTCGCCGCGATCGAGGCGATGTGGGACACCGAACCGGCCCCGGCGGGCCTCTCCATCTTCGGCTTTCCGGACATGGACAAGCATGTCACCCACTTCGACATCAAGATCCCCTATGTGCTGGGCCTGATCTCCACCCGCAGCCTGACGGGCGAGGTCATGGGCATCAACGATCTGGTGCTCAAGGCCGACGAGCGTATCCACAGCGGGCTGATCGCCTATGACGCGGTGGAGAAACTCAAGGCCGACCGCACCAGTGCCCCGGCGCGCGAAGCCTTCGAACTGCACAAGCGCGATCTGGGCTATGCCATGCTGCTCAAGCGCTATGTGCCCGATCCGCGGCAGGCGAGCGATCAGCAGATCCTGATGGCGGCCAAGGACACCATTCCGGACGTGCCGGTGATGTTCTGGCTGTTCCGCATGATGGCGGGAATCGGCTTCTTCTTCATCGCCTTCTTCGCGCTGGCGTTTTATTGCGCCTCCGTCTGCCAGTTCAACAAGCGCTGGTTCCTGAAACTGGCG
Source organism: Novosphingobium sp. (assembly GCA_037384205.1). GTDB lineage: Bacteria > Pseudomonadota > Alphaproteobacteria > Sphingomonadales > Sphingomonadaceae > Novosphingobium. The sequence goes on from JARROF010000123.1 coordinate 39,520, forward strand.
GTGGTCATCGTGCCCCTGCCCTGGCTTGCCATCGAGGGCGGCTGGGTCTTGGCTGAAATCGGCCGCCAGCCCTGGGCGGTGGAAGGCGTGCTGCCGACGTTCCTCGGTGCATCCTCGCTGACCATCAGCCAGATCTGGACGACGATCATCGGCTTCACCCTGCTCTACGGCACGCTGGCCGTGATCGAAGTGCGGCTGATGATCGCCGCGGTCCGCAAGGGGCCGGTGGAGCATCCCCCGGTGCCATCCGATGGCGGACAGCAGCAGGGCAATGCCGGCTTCGCCCCGCTGCCGGCCGAATAAGGGAGGTTCACAAGATGGCTATTCCCCTCGATTACGAAACGCTGCGCCTGATCTGGTGGGTGCTGCTGGGCGTGCTGCTGATCGGCTTCACGCTGACCGACGGCTACGACCTTGGCGTCGCCGCGCTGATGCCCTTCATCGGCAAGACCGACGAGGAACGCCGCCTCGCGATCAACGCGGTCGCCCCGCACTGGGAGGGCCACCAGGTGTGGTTCATCCTGGGCGGCGGCGCGATCTTCGCGGCCTGGCCTTTCGTCTATGCCGTAAGCTTCTCGGGCTTTTATCTGGCGATGTTCCTGCTGCTGGCCGCGCTGATATTGCGGCCGGTCAGCTTCAAGTACCGCTCCAAGCATGCCGATCCCGCGTGGCGCAGCCGCTGGGACTGGGCGATGTTCGTCAGCGGCTTCGTACCCGCGCTGGTCTTCGGCGTGGCGGTCGGCAATGTGCTGCTGGGCCTGCCCTTCCGGCTCGATAACGATCTTCGCACCTTCTACGAAGGCTCGCTGCTCGGCCTGTTCACGCCCTTCGCGCTGCTGACCGGGCTGCTGTCCGTCGCTATGATCGTGATGCACGGCGCGGGCTTCCTCGCCGTCAAGATCGAGGAAGGCCCGGTTCTCGAACGCGCCAGGCGCATCGGCACTTTCGCCGCCCTGCTCTCTATCCTGCTGTTCGCGCTTGGCGGCGTATGGGTCGCGATGGGACAGATGGGCTTCCGGCTGGAAGGCGTGATCGACGCGCAGGGGCCCTCCAACCCGCACTATGCGCATACCGTGGCCGCCCCCGGCGCCTGGCTGGACAATTACGGCCACCATCCGTGGATGATCCTGGCGCCGGTTCTCGGCTTCGCCGGGCCGCTGATCGCGCTGCTGGGCATCCGCAGCCGCAGCCACGTGCTCAATCTGACCGGCTCTTCGCTGGCGACAGTGGGCATTATTGCCACGGTGGGGCTGTCGATGTTCCCCTTCATCGTGCCCAGCGCGATCGATCCGCAATCGAGCCTGACGGCGTGGAATGCCTCTTCGAGCCATCTCACGCTGTGGATCATGCTGCTGGTGACGCTGATCTTCCTGCCGATCGTGCTGGCCTACACGGCCTGGGCGATCAAGGTGCTGTTCGGCCGCGTGACCATCGAGCAGGTCCGCACTAACCCCGACTTCTACTGATAAGGAGCAAGACCGATGTGGTACTTTTCCTGGATCCTGGGCGTAGGCCTCGCGGTAGCCTTCGGCATCGTCAACGGCATGTGGCACGAGTTCCGCTCCCCCATGGATGACGATAGCAACGTGTGAGGAGCGCCCTTCTCTCCCCTTCAGAGAAGAGATACGCAGGCCTGGGTCCACAGGGCTCCAGCCGGAGTTGAGAGGGGATGTTATCGGCATTCCCCTCTCCCAACCTGGGCTTGCCCCGCGAGATGTTTGGTCCCGTCATTTGATGGGGCATCATCCATACCAGACTGGAAGGATGCACTATGGGACAGATTCTTCACGGGAGCGCCCGCACGACAGAAGGCGGTCCGTCGAGCGATACAACATAGTCAGGAGAGCCTGAGGGTTCTTGCCAAGCGCTACGGCATCAACCAGAAGACTGTTGCCAAATGGAAGAAACGCACGCCATGGAAGGCTGGTTCGAACCCCCGGAACAAGCCTTCGCCAATCATGGCAGCAAGGACGTGAAGACTCTGGTTGCCGAAGAAAAGCACACCGTGCGCCATGATCTGCGCGTCGACCTGAAGGCGCTGGCAGGCGTGCTCAAAGCGAAGAAGTGCAGTTTCGGCAAGGCGGAGGACATAGGAACCCTGCTCGGCGTCACGCCCGGCGCCGTCGCGCCGCTGGCAGCGATCAACGACACCGGCAGCCGCCTGCGCGTGGTTCTGGACAAGGCACGGGCCGAATATCCTTCCGTCAATATCCACCCCTTGCGGAACACGGCAACCAGCGGCCTTTCCGGTCAGGACCTGCAACGTGCCCTTGCGCACTGGAACCACCCGGCGATCATCGCCGAAATCCCGGGGCGCCCGTGAACGTCAGCCTTCTGGATCTTTTCAAGATCGGCATCGGCCCGTCCAGCTCGCACACGGTCGGCCCAATGGTCGCGGCGCGGCGTTTCTGCCTGCGGCTGGAAGACCTGGGGCTGCTTGTACGGACAACGTCCGTACGCGTGGATCTCTACGGATCGCTGGCGCTGACCGGCAAGGGACACGCTACCGATACCGCCGTAATTCTGGGTCTGGCCGGAGAACAGCCTGCCGAGATCGATGTCGATGCGGCTCCTGCTCTGATCGTCCGCATCGAGGGAGAGCGCAGGATCAGCCTGCTCGGCAAGCACGATGTGGCATTCGATCCAGCCGATGACATCTGCTTCCACCAGCGCGAACGCCAGCCCTTCCACAGCAATGCGATGGCCATCACCGCCTTCGGCACGGACAATACCCCGCTCCATCGGCGCACTTACTATTCCGTAGGAGGCGGTTTCATCGTCGATGAAGAAGAGGCCTTGCGCAATGCACTCGATATCGAAGGCCCTTCTGTCCCCTATCCTTTCACGTCCGCCAAGGAACTCCTGTCCATCGGTGAGAGCGCAGGTCTCAGCTTCGCGAATATTGTTCTGGCGAACGAGATGGAAATGCGGCCTCTGGAGGACGTGAACGCCGCGCTGGACCGCGTGGCCGAGGCCATGTCGCAATCGATCGACCGGGGATGCCGGCAGACCGGCATCCTGCCCGGCGGCCTGCGCGTCAGACGGCGCGCGCCGTCGCTCGCCGCGGAGCTTGCCGCGCGCCAGCAGATGGCGCTGGCGGAACCTCTCGCGGTGCTGGACTGGGTCAATCTGTGGGCCATGGCCGTAAACGAGGAAAACGCCGCGGGTGGACGGGTTGTCACGGCACCGACAAACGGGGCAGCGGGGATCATCCCCTCCGTCATGCGCTACTATGAAAGGTGCTATCGCGGCGATTTGCAGTCACGCCGCACGTTCCTTTTGACAGCCACCGCGATTGGTCTGCTCTACAAGCGCAATGCTTCGATTTCCGGCGCGGAGGTCGGCTGCCAGGGTGAAGTCGGCGTCGCCTGTTCGATGGCCGCCGCCGGACTTACGGCCGTGCTGGGCGGGACAAACCGGCAGATCGAAAACGCCGCTGAAATCGGCATGGAACATAATCTGGGCCTGACGTGCGATCCCGTCGGCGGCCTTGTCCAGATTCCCTGCATCGAGCGCAACGCGATGGGTGCAGTAAAAGCGATCGACGCTTCCCGTCTGGCGATGCTGGGCGATGGCCAGCACGTCGTCAGCCTCGACAAAGTGATCGAGACGATGCGGCAAACCGGCCTCGACATGCGCGACAAGTACAAGGAAACCTCGCAAGGCGGACTCGCCGTCAACGTGGTTGAATGCTGATCAACGCAGGACGGGTCAAGGCCCCTCTTGCCTGCGACGTACGCTGCCTTTAGGGAACAGCCCATTCGCGCGAATGCCTCACATCCCGCGATTTTCAGTGCCGAGGCAGCGGCCGCGCAGGACGTTTCGCCTCCCATGCCCCCACCTGAACCGGACACTTGCGTCCCCGGACGCAAGACCGCTCCGGGCCCGGCGGCGGGCTGATCCGGCCCACGAACGACCGTTCGCCGGTCCCGAGCGGCCGCGCGGACAAAACCGTACTCGTTTCAGGTTTATGCGATATGTCTCCGCATCGTATCCTGACGCTTGCGTCGACGCCTTTGTTTGTGCTTCTATGGAGCAGCGGCGCAATCGCTTCTGAAAGCCCCCTTGGCCGTGCTGCCGATGCCGTATGCCACCGGCCTGACTTATCGACGTTCCGGCCCCATTCACGGTCTCTGCCTTGTGGCTCGGCCTCGATACGTCGGTCGGAGCCTTGCTCCTGCTCTACAGACTGATCGCGCGCGGCAACCTTGTGAACGTCACCAGTCTGCTCTGCTTCATGCCGGGCGTTACCGCCGTGCTCGACGGGGTCTTTCTGGGTAACCCGATGCCGCTCCCGGCGATCCTCGGGCTGAGCCTGATCACCGCCGGAATCGCTCTGATCTATCGCAAACGGACAGTCTGAACTTGCAGGCGCCTTGTCCCGGTTTTCCGGCAAGGCGCCTGCATCGCCGCTTCATGCAGCAGTGCCCTCGGCCACCAGCGGCCCAAGCGCGTCCTTGAGCGGATCGAGCCAGGGCTCGAACGGCTTCCATTGCGCCACCCCGGAAGTGTTGATCGGCCGCCTGACCTGCTCCGAACTGGCGGTGCGCACGGCCCGCTCGGTCTTGTGGAAATCGAGGCAGGCCTCCTCGAAAGGCAGTTCCAGATAATCGAGCATGCGCCGAACCTGCCCTGCCAGATCGGCCAGCACGTCCTCATGCTGCACGCGCAGGATCCGCCCTTCGGGCAGAACATCGTCCCAGTGGTGCATGAGATCCACGTAGTCGCTGTAATAACGGCCCATCTCGGTCAGCCCGTAAGTAAACTGCTGCCCGTCCGCGAAGAGCTGCTTGAAGCCGGAGAAACAGCAATCCATCGGCGCCCGCCGCGCATCGATGATCTTCGCATTGGGCAGGATCAGGTGGATAAGGCCGATATGCCGGAAATTGTTCGGCATCTTGTCGATGAAGAACGGCGCCCCCTGCCGGTGGATGCGGGTGCTCCCGATATAGCTTTCCCCCAACTGGCGCAGCGCGTCATCGGGAAGATCGTGGAGCACGGCCGGATAGTTGCCCGCGCCAGCCCCCCGGCCCTTGAGGCGCTGGGCCAGAGCGAGAATGTCCGGAAGCTCCAGCGTTCCGTCGATCTGGCTGTGCGAGGCGAGAATCTGCTCCAGCAGCGTTGAGCCAGCCCTCGGCAGGCCGAGAATGAAGATCGGATCGCGCGCCTCGCAGCCCGAACCGGCACGCCGCTCAAACAGTTCCGCCGTGCAGGTTTCCGCCTGCCCCCGCAGCTCTTGCGACATCTGGTCCGCACTGTAGCGTAGCTGCTCGCGCTTCAGCGTGTTGCCAGCATCGTAAAAACAAAACGAATCCGCATATTCCCGATTGTCCTCGTGCGCCTTGCCGAGCGCGAAATTGAGATGCACGCGGTCCATGAGCCGCAAGTCGTCACGATCGAGCTGGCGGTGCATGGCCGCCACTTCCTCATCTCCGAAACGGAAGGTCTTGAGGTTGGCCAGCGCGTAATAGGCATCGCCCTGCTCCGGCCGTGCAGCAATCGCCGCACGATAGGACGCGATCGCCTGTTCCTGCGCTCCATAGGTCTTGAGCGCATGCCCGCGGGAAGTCAGCGTCGCGGCATCTCCGGGCAGGCTGACCAAAACGGATTCGAACAGTTCGAGAGCGCGTTCGTAGTCCCCGATCTGCATGCTCTCGATCGCCAGATGCGACTGGAACATCGGATTGCCGGGGTCCTTGTCATACAGGATCCGCGCCTGCTCGCACGCGGCGGCAAACTTCTGGCGCTGGCGCAGCACATGCATGTAATCGAGCCGTAACTGGATGTTGTCCGGCTCGAACGTGACGGCGCTTTCCAGCAGAAACTCGGCATCTTCCAGCACGCCCAGCCGCCGGCCGATATCGGCCAGCAGGCGCATGCCCTCGATATGATGAGGGTTTTTCTGGAGGAAATAGCGGCACATTTCCTCGGCCTTAAGGATGCGCCCTTCATGCATGTGGTTGGTGGCGGCCAGCAGCAGCGGCGGCAAGGCGGCAAGGCGTTCGGCCTGGGCAAGGGCTGCCTGCGCCTCGGCCGCGCGGCCCTGTTGCCCCAACAGGGCCGCCTGATGCCGCCAGCTCGCTTCCAGAGCCGGATTGAATTCGCAGGCCCGGCGATAAGCATGGATCGCTTCGTTTACAGCGCCGGTGTCCCGGGCCAGATGGCCGGCCTCCTGCCAGCCACGCCCATGCTCCGGCGCGATTTCCCGCAAGCGCATGACATACCGGCGCGCTTCGCCGAACCGGCCTGCATAGCGAGCGGCTGCCGCGGCGATGTAAAGACCCTCAGCCGAATCCGGCTTGCGGGCGAGGAGCCCTTCGCACAGTTCGATGGCTCTGCTGAAAGAACGTTCCCGCAACGCCTGCTTTGCACGGTCAAGTACGCTGTCTTCGACTTGCTCTGTAGGCACCACGCTCACGAAATGTTCCTGGCTTCGAAAAGGGAAGCAGCCGTCAGCAGCTGCCTCCCCCCTATCGAGCCATGTTCCTGCAAGTTCAATAGCTGACCGAAACACGCATCCCGACAGTCAAAGGACGGACCACGACCACGCGCTTAAATCCCCCCGGATGCCCGCGGTTATGCTGAAAG
>JARROF010000124.1:0-9020 GCA_037384205.1 Novosphingobium sp.
GATGTTGCGGCGTGGATGGGCAAGGCATTCCTTGCACAGCAGGATCTGGACAAGGCCCGGGCCTGGCTCGCCCCCGGTGACTTCGCGCCGGGAACGCAGGCTGACGGTTGGCGTGCGCTTGGCCTGCTCGAAAAGCTTCAGGGCCACCTGCCGGCATCGGGCCGGGCTTATGACAAGGCCTTGAAGCTGATCCCGGACGATGCCTCGCTGTGGGTCGAAATCGGGCGCTTGCGCTATGCGGGCGGGCAGCACCGGCTGGCGATTGCCGCGGCCCGTCATGCGCTGGATCTGGATCCGGACAATGTTCGCGCGCTTCAGTTCAATGGTCAGCTTGTGCGTGATCGCTACGGCCTGCGGGCCGCGATTCCGTGGTTCGAGCGGGCCCTGATCAGGGACCCGAAAGACGTACCGGTGCTGCTTGACTATGCCGCGACGCTGGGTGAACTGGGACGGGCGAGCGAAACGGTGACGGTCACGCGCCGGGTGCTGGAACTCAGCCCGAACAATCCGCGCGCCTACTACCTGCAGGCGGTCATCGCCGCGCGGGCGGACAATTATGAACTCGCCCGTACCCTGCTGCTGCGCACGGGCGACAAGCTTGACGGATTGCCGGGCGTCCAGATGCTGCGCGGGGTGGTGGAAATTGCCGCGGGCAACACCGGGCTGGCGGCCGATGCGCTCGAAGCCGTGCTGCGAGCCCGGCCCGATTGCCGCAGGGCCAAGGACCTGCTGGCGCGCGCGATCTATCTGGGAGGGCAGTACCGCTATGCCACGCTGCGCTTCGCGGATGACATTGCCCGCGATGATGCCTCGCCCTATCTGCTGACCGTGGTTGCGCGCAGTTACGAAGTGCTGGGCGACCGTCAGCGGGCAGGAGACCTGCTGGACCGCGCCGCGCGTGCGCGAGAACCCGCGCTGCGGGTCCTGCCGCATCAGGGGCGCATTGGCGACCTATTGGCGCAAGGGCAGGCGGGAGCAGCGGAAAGGGCTGCGGAATCGGCCCGGGATGCCGACCCCGGCTTCTATAACAACCAGACGCTGGCCGGTGATGTGCAACTGGCGCTAGGCCGCCCTGCGGCTGCACAGAAGCGCTACGCCGCTGCGGCACTGATCCGCATGCCGGAGAGCCTCTTTACGCGCCGCTTCGAAGCTTATGCGCTGGCGGGCGATCTCAAGGGCGGTCAGGACCTTGTCGAGGGCTACCTGCGCCAGAATCCGACGAGCCGCCCGGCCTTGCGTGCCGCCGCACGGCTGGCCATCGGTACCGGAGATCTGCGCCGCGCGGATGCGATCCTGTCCTGGCTGCGCGCAAACGGTGATGCGCGCGATGCCCGGCTGCTGTCGGACCTTGCCCTTACCGAGATGCGGGAGGGCGATACCGAAGCGGCGCGAGGTACGGCGCAGGCGGCTTACCGGCTGCAACGCTCCAGCCCGCTGGCCACGCAGGCGTTGGGGTTCAGCTATGCAGTGCTCCGGATTCGTCGCGAAAGTGCACAGGCCTTGCTGGACAAAGCACAGGCCATGGTGGGCGACACACCGCTGATTGCCGAAGCGCGCCGGGCATTGCACAACAAGGGTTGAGGCTGGCAATCCGGCTTCTCTCGCAAACAGCACGACGACCTGCATGCGACGACGTGACCAGGGTCTTGCTTTGCGCGCACTATCGGACATAAACAGCGTCTGTTTTCCGCACCTTCTGGTGACTTTGCGGAAGTCGACATTCCTGCAGTGACTTATCTGATGATCGCGGGGCAGGGGGCTCCTGACCAGGACAGCGATATCAACTTTATGAGCTCGGCCGCCTACTTCTTGGGCTGATATGTCTGCTCCGCGCCGGGAAAGCTGCGTGTGCGGACTTCTCCGGCATATTGCGCGGCGATTTCGGTGATGAACCCGGCAATGTCCCCGTACTTCTTCACGAAGCGAGGCACGCGCTCGAACATGCCCAGCATATCCTCGGTCACCAGAACCTGCCCGTCACACCGGGCCGAGGCGCCGATGCCGATGACCGGGATTTCCACGCTCTGGGTAAGGGCTACCGCGATCGGTTCCAGCACACCTTCGATGACCACGGAAAAGGCCCCGGCATCGGCCACGGCCTGCCCGTCGGCGATGATCCGGGCGTGTTCTTCCTGGCTGCGGCCGCGCGCGCCGTAGCCGCCGAGCGCGTTCACCGCCTGCGGGGTGAGGCCGACGTGCGCCATCACCGGGATGCCGCGCCGGGTCAGGAAGGAAATGGTTTCGGCCATGGCCTGCCCGCCTTCCAGCTTGACGGCGGCGCACCCGGTTTCGGCCATGATCCGGCTCGCGGCGGCAAAGGCCTGCTGCGGGCTGGCCTCATAGGCGCCGAACGGCATGTCGACGATGACGACCGAATGATAGCTGCCGCGCACGACGGCCGCGCCATGGGCGATCATCATGTCGAGCGTGACCTGCAGCGTCGAGGGCAGGCCGTAGATCACCTGTCCCAGCGAATCGCCCACCAGCAGCATGTCGCAGTGCTGATCCAGAAGCTGGGCCTGCCGCGCGGTATAGGCCGTGAGCATCACCAGCGGTTCTTCGGTCCTGCCTTCGAACTTGCGCCGCTGGATCGCGGGCACGGTCAGGCGCTTCATCGGCGCGGGGGTGGGATTGGCGCGACTGGTCGCGGTGTCGAGCTGAAAGGTCGTGGACATGGCGTGGCTCTTAGCGAATGCAGCAGAATTCTGCAAAGCTGGGGAACGGCGGGGCATTCACTCTTGCTATGCGGTCGCATCTCGTTAGCGTCACGCAACCGCAAAACTCTGGGGGTCGCGCATGTTCGGACGCGTAAAGCCGCTCGATGCCATTCTGGCGACGGCTGAAAAGAAATCACTACACCGCTCGCTCGGGCCGATCCAACTGACGCTGCTCGGCGTCGGAGCGGTCATCGGCACGGGTATCTTCGTTCTCACGGCTGCTGCTGCGCAAAAAGCCGGACCTGGCATGATGTGGAGCTTCGTTATCGCGGGCTTCGTCTGTGCGGTGGCGGCACTGTGCTATTCGGAACTGGCCTCGATGGTGCCGGTTTCCGGTTCCGCTTATACTTATACATATGCGGTTGTTGGCGAACTGCTCGCCTGGATGGTCGGCTGGGCGCTGATTCTGGAATATGCGGTTGCCGCATCGGCGGTTTCGGTCGGTTGGTCCGGCTACTTCATGGGCCTGTTGAAAAGCTGGACAGGATTCGAGTTACCAGCGGCATTAGCCGCCGGGCCGACGTGGTCGCTCACCGGCGTGGACTTCAGCACCGGCATTATCAACATCCCGGCTATTGTCGTCGCGCTTGCGGTAACCGCGCTGCTGATGGTCGGCACCAAGGAAAGCGCGACGTTCAACGCCATTCTGGTGGTGATCAAGGTCGCGGCGCTCACGATGTTCATCGCCTTGGCTCTACCGGTGATGAAGGCTGAGCACTTCGCACCTTTCGCGCCTAACGGCTGGTTCGGCCCTGCCGGAAGCAGCGGCATGGGCATTGTCGGTGCAGCCGCCTCAATCTTCTTCGCCTATGTCGGTTTCGATGCGGTCTCCACTGCGGCGGAAGAGACCAAGAACCCGCAGCGCAACGTTCCCATTGGCCTGATCGGCAGTCTCGCGATCTGCACTGTGTTCTACCTGCTGGTGGCCGGCGGTGCGATCGGTGCCATTGGCGCGCAGCCGACGGCGCTGGGCGTGCAGCCCGGTTCGCCCGAATTCGCCGCACAGTGCTCTGCGCTGGCTCAGCAGGGCCAGGAACCGCTGGTCTGCTCGAAGGAAGCGCTGGCCCACGTTCTGCGCGCGATCAACTACACCTGGGCGGGTGACCTCATCGGCCTGGCCGCCAACCTCGCGCTGCCTTCGGTCATTCTGATGATGCTCTATGGCCAGACCCGCATTTTCTTCGTCATGGCGCGCGACGGCCTGCTTCCCGAGAAGCTGGCGAGCGTGCATCCGAAGTGGAAGACGCCGCACATCGTTACCGGCCTGACGGGCATTTTCGTGGCGATTGCCGCCGCGCTGCTGCCGGTGGGCCAACTGGCCGACATTTCGAACTCGGGCACGCTGTTCGCGTTCTTCATGGTCTCGATAGCGGTGCTGGTGCTGCGCGTGAGGGATCCCGGCCGCGTTCGCCCATTCCGCACGCCGATCGTCTGGGTGATCGCGCCGGTCGCGGCGCTGGGGTGCCTTGCGCTCTATTTCAACCTGCCGGTCGAGGCGATGCTGGTGCTGCCTGCCTGGGGCGCCATCGGCCTGGTTGTCTATTTCTCCTACGGTCGCCGCAAGAGCCATGTCGGGCTCGGCAAGATCGAGATCCACGAGGAAGACGTGGACGTGCCGCCGCAGCCTGTCCCGCCGATCTGAGCGAGCATGCGATAGAAACAGAAAAGGGGAGCCGCAGTGCTCCCCTTTTCTGTCGCAAGGCGGGGGGCGAAGCTTCGGACTAGTTGGACTGCACTTGTGCGGCTGCACGCTTATACAGTTGATGTGTTTGGGTTTCCAAGGGAATGGAGGGGCGTTCGCGCGAGGGGTGTGGCAGGCACGCGACATTTGGTGCAGCGCAACAACCGCCCGCAGTGTGTCACACAACTGCCCTGAAATGGTATGTATGAAGATGGCTAGCGGTGGTGACCCCTACGGGACTCGAACCCGTGTTTCAGCCGTGAGAGGGCCGCGTCCTAGACCGCTAGACGAAGGGGCCAAAAAGCCATGTCAGGCCCGCCGGGCACTGCATCGGATGGTGACCCCTACGGGAATCGAACCCGTGTTTCAGCCGTGAAAGGGCCGCGTCCTGGACCGCTAGACGAAGGGGCCATTCCGTGCAGTGCCGGAGGCAGGACCGCGCCTCTAGCGGCGCCTTGCAGGGGGGTCAACCCCCCGGTGGCAGATAAAAATACGATAGGGCGATTCAATCGGCGAAAGCGGCATCATCGAGGTGCAGTTCGGCGGCCGGGCGGCTGCCCCAGTCGTCGATCTTCGCACGGCCTGCCAGCCACAGGCGCCGTCCTTGCGAGGCGTGGAGCAGGGTCTGGCCCATTTCGGTTTCGGCCGAGCGGAAGGCCATGGCCTTGAAACGGCTGCCGTCCTGCCCGCCAACGATCAGCCGCACGTGATCGGTGCCGACCACGTCTGCCTTGATGATCCGCACCGGACCCACGGCCACGCGGGGGCCGGGCCAGCCCATACCGAAGGGCCCGGCGCTTTCCAGCGTTTCCACCAGCGACGGGGTGAGGCCGCCCGGCGCAACGGCCATGTCCAGCAATATGGACTGATTCACGTTCGCGCGCGAAACGTCTGCCGCCAGTAGCGAATCGAGCCATTCGGACAGGGCTTCCAGCTTGTCCGGAGCGATGGTGAGGCCTGCCGCCATCGCATGGCCGCCGCCCGCGATCAGCAGTCCGGCCTCGCGCGCGGCGATGATCGCGGCGCCGAGGTCCACGCCGGTGATCGAACGACCCGACCCCTTGCCGTTACCCGCCTCATCGGCATCGAGCGCGATGACGAGCGTGGGCTTACCGGTTTTTTCCTTGATGCGTCCGGCGACGATGCCGATCACGCCCGGGTGCCAGCCTTGGCCCGCGAGCACGAGCACCGCACGGTTATGCTGGCGTCCGATCTGCGCTTCGGCGGCTTCCTGTACGGCCTGCTCGATCGCGCGGCGTTCGTCGTTGAGCCGGGAAAGCTGCGCGGCGATCACGCGGGCCTCGTCGGGATCGGTGGTGGTGAGCAGGCGCACGCCGAGCGTCGATTCGCCCACGCGCCCGCCCGCGTTGATTCGCGGGCCGAGCGCAAAGCCAAGGTCCGAACAGGCCGGGGCGCGGTTGAGACGGCTGGCATCGATCAGCGCCGACATGCCGATATTGTCACGCTTGGCCATGACCTTGAGCCCTTGCGCCACCAGAGCGCGATTAAGGCCGTGGAGCGCGGCGACGTCTGCCACAGTGCCCAGCGCTACCAGATCGAGCAGGGCGAAAAGATCGGGTTCGCGGCGGCTCTCGAAGAAGCCGCGCTGGCGCAGCACGCGCACTGTCGCTACCGCCAGCAGGAAGGCGACGCCCACGGCGGCAAGGTGGCCATGACTGGCCGCCAGCGCGCTTTCATCGAGCCGGTTGGGATTGACCAGCGCGGCGGCGCGGGGGAGTTCAGGAGCGCATTTGTGGTGATCGACGACGACCACATCGACGCCTGCCTTGTTCGCCATGTCGAGCGCTTCATGCGCCATGGCGCCGCAATCGACCGTGACGATCAGGCTCGATCCCTCTTTCGCGATCCGTACCAGCGCCTCGCCCGAGGGGCCGTAGCCTTCGAGCAGACGGTCCGGGATGTAATAGCCCGCATCGTGGCCGAGATGGCGCAGCAGCAGGATCAGCAATGCCGCGCTGGTGGCCCCGTCGACGTCGTAGTCGCCGTAGATGGTGACTTTCTCGTTCGCCATAACGGCCTGTGCCAGCCGATCCGCTGCGGCATCCATGTCGCGGAAGGCGGAAGGGTCCGGCAGGAAGCCGCGCAGGGACGGTGTGCGGTGGCGCTCCAGATCCTCCCGCGCGACGCCGCGCGAGAGCAGGAGCTGGGTGACAATGTCGTTCTCCAGACCGCCGGGGCCGTCGGAAAGGTCCATGTTACCGCCGCGCCAGAGCCAGGGCTTGCCGGTGAGCGAGCGGTCGATGCCGAATACGGAAGCAGGTCGCGAAGCCATGGTTTCACGGTTAGACTACCACACGCGGGCCGGGAAGACCGGCGCGCAGGAAGCTGAGGAGAGATGCACAGTGCTCGCGATCATCTGGCATAGCCGTACCGGCGCGGCGCGGGCGCTGGCGCAGGCGGTTCGAGAAGGCGCGGGCGAGGCCTCGCGGCTTATCGCCGCGGCCGATGCCGCGCCGCGGGACCTGCTGGACGCGCGGGCCTATGTCTTTGCCTGCCCGGAGAATCTCGCGTCGATGTCCGGTATGATGAAGGAGATGTTCGACCGCTGCTATTACCCGGCGTTGGGCCGCATCGAGGGCAGGCCTTATGCCACTGTTATCACGGCAGGATCGGACGGGGAGGGCGCGCAGCGGCAGATTGACCGGATCGTTACCGGCTGGCGGCTGAAACGTGTGGCCGAGCCGCTGATCGTCAATCTGGGCGCACAGACGCCCGCGCAGATCATGGCGGACAAGAGAGTTCAGGAAAGCGAACTGGCGCAGTGCCGCGAACTTGGCGCGGCTATGACCGAAGGGCTTTCGCTTGGGATATTCTGACGGGACCGGGCGGAAACAGACTCGACGCGGCGCGCTGAATCGTGCCTACTTCGCCGCGTTTCCGTTGGCAGGGAGAAGCCGGAACTGCCCAGTTCGCAAACACGAAAAGCCGAGGGGGCGGCGCTTGCACTGCTGTTCCGCACCGGATCGCGCCCGACGGCGGACGATGTTGCGCGTCTTCTGGATGCGCCCGATTCCGGGATATCCGCGCGGATCAGCCACCGGCCCAAGCCCTTCTCGGGATGGCTGGAACTGCTTGCCAGCGGGCTGACGTTCGATTTGTGCGGCCTCTCGCCGGCAGCGCCGGAGCCATACGATCCCGCGCCGCATGTCTACGGGTTTCCTGCTGCGCTGGCGGAAAGGTCGTTCGAGGCCGTGACGCTTGCGGCTTCTGGGCACGTTGCTGCGGGGCGCACATTGGCACCGGTCTCGCGCACACTGCTCCAGATCGCGGCTAATCTGGCGATCCGGCTGCCAGTGGAGGCCGTGCTGTGGGGACCGGCAGGAACCATGACGGAGCCGCGTTACTTTGCCAGCACCGTCTTCAACTGGCTCTCCGGCGGGGCCTTTCCGGCCTTGGGACTCACTGCGCTGGTTCCTGCATGCGACGGAAGTGTGGCCAGTATCGGACTGTCCTATTTCATCGGGCAGGAAATGCAGCTTGAGGGGCGAAAGGGCGAAGCGCAGGCCGAGGCCGTAAAGCTTGCAATCCGGCTGGTGGACTATCTTGTGCGCCATGGCCCGCTCGTCGAACCCAGCGCTATCGAGCAGGAAGCAGGTGTGTTGCAGGCAGAGCCATCAACCGTAGGCAAGAGGGTCTGGATTTGGCGCGCACAGGCTTGAATGGAGCGGCGGACGGGGAGGTATCTGCCTTTTCGGGCCGTCAATAGTCGGTTCAGGCCCGGCTATGATGCCGGGTTGCAACGGCACCACCTGCTTCCCCGGCAAGTGCTGGCAAGGCCGGCCTTCGTGCGCATGTTCGAGACTGTTGGCGGGAAACGGCAGCGGTTCGATGATTTCCGCACGAACGGTCTTCTCCTGCCCTGCCGTGAACCGACGGCCTTGCGCCTGGGCCTGCCGCTCCATCGTGGGCCGCACCGGCGCTATAGCGGCATGGTGATGGAACGGGTGGGTCAGATTGAGGCGGCATGGTCGCGAATGCACTTGTTCTCGCCCGAGGACGCCGCTGTGCAGGCGCACATGCGCCTTGCCCTGCTGCAACGGGCGCTGCGCCGGTTTCTGCTGGATGTCAGGCGGCAGGTCGTGCTTAACCGCCGCGATCCGCTGGGTGCGGGCATCGATTTCACCAGCCTCGACGCCATGGCCGAGGCGCTCTGGGGAACGACCGAGCCTTCGGGGACGGCGGCGTCGCTTTCCGTTCAGGCCCTTTCCGTTCAGGCCCTTTCCTTTCTTTCAGGCTAGGCCCGCGCGGGCACGCAGTTCATCCTTGGCGGCCCGATACTGCACCAGCAGCGCTTCCACGCGGTCCGCTACGGGTTCCACGGCGTGGATCGCGACAATCCCCTGTCCCGCGCCCCAGATAACATTCCAGTCCTTGGCATCCATGTTGCCGCCCGAACCGAAATTCATCTGGCTCTTGTCGCCGTCGGGCAGGTTGTCCGGGTCCATGCCCGCCGCGACGATCGAGGGGCTCAGGTACTTGCCGTGCACGCCGGTGAAGAGGTTGGAATAGACGATATCGGAAGCATGGCCGTCGACGATCGCCTGCTTGTAGGCGTCCACCGCATTGGCCTCCCTGGTGGCGATCCACGGCGTGCCGATATA
>JARROF010000125.1:0-3014 GCA_037384205.1 Novosphingobium sp.
GAGACCGCCGAGAACCTGAAAAAGAACGGTGGCTTCATCCCGGGCATTCGCCCCGGTGCACGCACGGCGGACTATCTCGACTACGTGCTCACGCGTGTAACCGTGATCGGCGCGATCTATCTCACCGTCGTCTGCACGGTTCCTGAGTATTTCCTGTCCATGACGGGCTTGCCGTTGCTGTTCATGGGTGGCACCAGTCTGCTGATCGTCGTCAACGTGACTGTGGATACGATTACGCAGATTCAGTCGCACTTGCTGGCACACCAGTACGGCGACCTCATAAAGAAGGCGAAACTGAAAGGCCGTCTGCGCTGAGGCCAAGGGCCAAGGGTGGGGACGATAAGGCATTTTTGAGGGGTAAGGTGTGAATATTATTCTGCTGGGGCCGCCGGGAGCGGGCAAGGGGACCCAGGCTCAGCGTCTTGTCGAGAAGCATGGCATGCGTCAGCTTTCCACCGGCGACATGCTGCGGGCTGCGGTCAAGGCGGGAACGCCGACCGGACTTGAGGCCAAGGCGGTTATGGAGCGCGGTGAGCTGGTTTCCGATGCGATCGTTTCGTCGCTGATCGGCGATGAGCTGGATGCCATGGGGCCTGATGCCGGTGCTATTTTCGATGGCTATCCGCGGACGGCCGCACAGGCACAGGCGCTCGACGGTATTCTCGCCGCTCGTGGCCGCAAGCTGCATCATGTGATCGAGCTGGACGTGAACGAGGACGCGCTGGTGGAACGCATCACCGGCCGCTTTACCTGTGCCACTTGCGGCAAGGGCTATCACGACAAGTTCGAGCAGCCCAGGGTTCCCGGCACGTGCGACAAGTGCGGGGGCACCGAATTCAAGCGCCGTCCGGATGACAACGCCGAGACCGTGCGCACGCGCCTGACCGAATATCGCGCTAAGACCGCACCGATCCTGCCGATCTATGAAGAGCGCGGGATCGTCAGCAAGGTCGACGGCATGGCTGACATGGACGAGGTTACGGCCACGATCGAGGCGATCCTCGCTTCCTGATGGCTATCCCGGCGGTGGCCCAGGCTACTGGATTGAAGCAGCTTCTGGAGTCGTCAATGGAACCGTTCGCCCGCGCGCTGATCTCTGCATTGGGACTGGCTCTGGCCGCAACACCGGGTGCTCCGGCGGCCGCCAAGGTCACGACGGTGGCGTCCAATGGTTTCGTCGTGCGGCATCTGGAGGAAGTGCCTGCTACGGCCGATGAAACCTGGGCCATGCTGCTCAAGCCGGCGGAGTGGTGGGATTCCGATCATACCTGGTCTGGCGATGCGGCGAACCTGTCCATCGATCCGCATGCAGGCGGGTGCTTTTGCGAAATCCTGCCCAGCCCGGACTCACCCAGGGCAGCTCCGCGCGGCAGCGTGGAGCACATGCGGGTGGTCTATATCGAACGGCCCCGTGTCCTGCGGATGAGGGGCGCGTTAGGGCCGTTGCAGGCCGATGCCCTGAACGGCACCCTGACGATCCAGCTCAAGCCGGTGAACGAAGGCAAGAGCACGCAGATCCTGCTGGAATATGTCGTCGGCGGCTATGCGCGCACGCCCTATGAGAAGCTGGCTACCGCAGTGGACGGTGTGCTTGGGCAGCAGATGCAGCATCTTGTTGCGAAGCTGGGCGGGGCATTTGCTGCGGCTTTTCCGATGCCGGGCAGTGCAGGGCAGGGGGGTGCAGAGCGAACTGGCACGCCGCAGGAGCATGCTCTGAAAACGGAAATTCTGCCGCTTTCGGAGAAGCCGCCCGAAGCGGACAAGGAAGAGATCATCGGCCGCTGAAAGCAAGGTGATCGGAGCTTTCTTTGACTGCGGCGTTATCTTGGGTTAAACAACGGTAACACATCGGTACCGTCCACTGCGGTTTGCGGGGGATGGTGCGTTGTTTCCTGCGCGAGAGGCGTTGACACCCCTCGCGAATCATTCTAAGCGCCCCCTTCACTCGTCAGCTTCGGCATCCGGATGGTTTATCATCGTGCGTATTTCCGCACTGGATGGAATGCCGGCCGGGCTTCCGCCGTTTTGTGAAGTTCGACATCCCCACCAACAAGCGCGTGATCATTGCGCTGACCTATATCCACGGTATTGGCCGTACCACGGCCCTCGAGATCGCCGACAAGCTCGGTATCGATCACGCGCGCCGTGTGCAGGACCTTTCGGACGCCGAAGTCCTGCAGATCCGTGAAGCCATCGATGCCGACCACACGGTGGAGGGTGACCTTCGTCGCGAAACCGCGATGAACATCAAGCGTCTGATGGACCTCGCCTGCTACCGCGGCCTGCGCCATCGCAAGGGGCTTCCGGTTCGTGGCCAGCGCACGCACACCAATGCGCGTACCCGCAAGGGTAAGGCCAAGCCGATCGCCGGCAAGAAGAAGTAAGCGGCAGGACCGGTCTACGGTTTCTGCAGCGACTAATCGACAGGATATACGGACATGGCACGCGAACCCCAGCGCATCAAGCGCCGCGAACGCAAGAACATCACGAGCGGCATTGCCCACGTCAATGCCAGCTTCAATAACACCATGGTGACCATCACCGACGCCCAGGGCAACGCGATTTCGTGGTCCTCGGCCGGCATGATGGGCTTCAAGGGCAGCCGCAAGTCGACTCCCTACGCCGCGCAGGTCGCTGCTGACGACGCCGGCAAAAAGGCCGCCGAACACGGCGTGCGCACCCTCGAAGTCGAAGTGAAGGGACCCGGTTCGGGCCGCGAGAGCGCGCTGCGCGCCCTGCAGGCCGTCGGCTTCACCATTACCTCGATCCGCGACGTGACACCGATCCCGCACAACGGCGTCCGTCCTTCGAAACGCCGCCGCGTCTGATCGAGCCTTTTCGGACGGCGAACCGGTCGCCGTCCGTTTTTCGGAACGTCCCGGCCTTTCCACCAGGCCTTGGGACGTAACCGCCATCGAAATCCCAGGGGAAGTCCATGACTGTCAACATTAAGAACTGGCAGGAACTCAAGAAGCCCAACAGCCTTGAGATCAAGCCGGGACCAGACCCCAAGC
>JARROF010000125.1:3087-12050 GCA_037384205.1 Novosphingobium sp.
GCCTCACGCTCGGCAACGCGCTGCGGCGCGTGCTGCTGTCTTCGCTGCAGGGTGCGGCGATCACCTCGATCAAGATCGAGAATGTCCTGCACGAATTCTCGTCGCTCGCCGGCGTGCGCGAGGACATCACCGACATCGTCCTGAACGTGAAGCAGATTGCGCTCAAGATGCAGGGCGAGGGGCCCAAGCGCCTCCAGCTCTCCGCGACGGGCCCGGCCGAAGTCAAGGCTGGCGACATCGCCGTCTCGGGCGACATCGAGGTCATGAACAAGGACCTCGTGATCTGCCACCTCGACGAGGGTGCGACGCTGAACATGGAACTGACCGCCGACACCGGTAAGGGTTATGTCCCTGCCGTCGGCAACCGTCCCGTCGATGCGCCGATCGGTCTGATCCCGGTCGACTCGCTCTACTCGCCGGTTCGTCAGGTCAGCTACAAGGTTGAAAACGCCCGCATCGGCCAGGAGCTCGACTTCGACAAACTGAGCCTTTCGGTCGAGACCGACGGCACTGTCGCTCCGGAAGATGCAGTGGCTTACGCAGGGCGTATCCTTCAGGACCAGCTTGCGTTGTTCGTCCACTTCGAGGATATCGCGCCGGTTGGCGTCGCGCCGATGATCGGCATGGCTGCCGGTGGCGCCGCTCCCGAAGAGAGCGATGCCAACCAGCTCAACCGTTACCTTCTCAAGAAGGTGGACGAGCTGGAACTGTCGGTTCGTTCGGCGAACTGCCTCAAGAACGACAACATCATCTACATCGGCGATCTCGTGCAGAAGACCGAGGCCGAGATGCTCCGTACGCCGAACTTCGGCCGCAAGTCGCTCAACGAGATCAAGGAAGTCCTTTCCTCGATGGGTCTGCGCCTCGGCATGGACATCCCGGGCTGGCCGCCCGAGAACATCGAAGAGATGGCCAAGAAGCTGGAGCAGGAGCTGCTGGGCTAAGCCAGACAAAGATGATCCCGGCTTCGGCCGGGATCATCGTTTTCAGGGAAAGGCGGTTCCCCTCAAGCAATCGCCAGGACCGGGCTACCTGACACGGGCCCCTTACGAACGGAGAAAATGCAATGCGTCACAAGTATGGTCAGCGTAAGCTGCAGCGCACCTCGGGCCATCGCGCCGCCCTTTTGCGCAACATGGCTGCCGCGCTCATCAAGCACGAGCAGATCCAGACCACCACGCCCAAGGCGAAGGAACTGCGCCCCTACCTTGAAAAGCTGATCACGCTGGCGAAGCGCGGCGGCCTTTCGAACCGCCGTCTGGCCCATGCGCGCCTGATGGACGAGGCCCAGGAAAAGAAGCTCTTCGAAGTTCTGGCCGAGCGTTATGCCGGCCGCAACGGGGGCTACACCCGCATTATCAAGGCCGGCATCCGCGCTTCGGACGCCGCCCCGATCGCAATCATCGAACTGGTCGACCGCGACACCGAGGCCAAGGGCCAGGATTCCGGCCCGGTCATGAGCCAGGAAGAAGACTACGCCGAAGCGTAATCTTCTTTCGCACGACACTTGAGGAAGCGGTCGCGAGTGCTAAGCTCGCGGCCGCTTTTGTTTTCGGGAGAGTGTCTTGCACAAGATCGCGGGGGCCGTGGCGGCCTTGTCCATGGCTGTCGGAGGCCCCATCTCCGCCGCCGACATGACAGAAACGGACTATCCTGAAACCCGCCGCGGCACGGTTTCCGAAACCCTTTTCGGCGAAACCATCGCCGATCCCTACCGCTGGCTGGAAAACGACGTTCGCACCGATCCCGAGGTCGCCGACTGGGTGGCGCGGGAGAATGCCGTTACCGATGCCTACCTGGAAACGCTGCCGCAGCGGGCGTGGTTTGCGAAGCGCATTCAGGGCCTGATCGATTATGAGCGCTTCGGTCTGCCCGAAAAGGCCGGGCATCACTATTTCTACACCCGCAATACGGGGCTGCAGAATCAGGCGCAGCTGTTCGTGCGCAAGGGGCTGCACGGAGAGCCGCGCCTGCTGATCGATCCCAATATCTGGGCGAAGGACGGGGCGACCGCGCTCGATGCCTGGGTGCCGTCGGACGATGGCTCGAAGCTGCTTTACAGCGTGCAGGACGGTGGCAGCGACTGGCGCATCCTGCGCGTGCTTGACGTCGAATCGAGCCAGCCGCTGGAAGACGAGGTGCGCTGGGTCAAGTTTACCGGCCTTGCCTGGGTGGGTGAGGAAGGCTTCCTCTATTCGCGCTTCCCGCAGCCGGAAGCGGGCGAGGCGTTCCAGAGCCTGAACTACAATCAGGCGATTTATTTCCACCGCATCGGCACGCCGCAGTCCGAAGACCAGCAGGTCTATACGACGCCCGGCCATCCCGAATACAACCACACCGCCGAAGTGACGCAGGATGGCCGTTATGCCGTGATCACCACGTCGGTGGGCACGGATGCGCGTTACGAGATCCACGTCGTCGATCTCAAGGCGCGCAAGAAGAAGGGCTGGCAGGCGAGGGCGCTGGTGACGGGCTTCGACGATTCGTGGAACCTCGTGGAGGGGATGGGATCGGTCCTCTGGTTCGTGACCAACAAGGATGCGCCGCACTTCCGCCTCGTGCGTATCGACGTCGCCGACAGGACGCCTGAGTGGAACGACGTCGTGCCCGAGGGCAAGGATATCCTCGAACGGGCGACGATCATCGGCGATCAGCTCGTGCTCAACTATCTGCGCGATGCGGCGAGCCATGCAGTGATCGTGGGGCTGGACGGAAAGCCCGCGCGCGCGCTTGCGCTGGGTGGCTTTGGCACGGCTTCGGGCTTCCGGGGCAAGCCGGACGATCCGGAAACCTTCTATTCCTTCACCAGCTTCAACCGGCCTGCCACCGTGTACCGGATGGATATCCGCACCGGAAAATCGGAAATCTTCGCCCAGCCCGAGCTGACTTTCGATCCCGATCGCTACGCTGTCGAGCAGCGCTTCTACACCTCGAAGGACGGTACGCAGGTTCCCATGTTCCTGGTGCGGGCCAGGGATGCGGCCAAGGCGAACCGGGCTTTGCCGACGCTGCTTTATGGCTACGGCGGTTTCGACATTTCGCTGACCCCCGGCTTTTCTGCCACGCGCATGGCCTGGCTGGAGGCGGGCGGGGCCTTCGCGCTCGCCAACCTGCGTGGCGGTGGTGAGTACGGACGGGAGTGGCACGATGCCGGACGCCGCGAAAACAAGCAGAACGTCTTCGACGATTTCATCGCGGCGGGGGAATACCTGATTGGGGAAGGGATCACGCCGAAGGGCGGGCTTGCCATCCAGGGCGGATCCAACGGCGGGTTGCTGGTGGGCGCAGTAACCAACCAGCGGCCAGACCTGTTCGCGGCGGCAGTGCCGCAAGTGGGCGTTATGGACATGCTGCGCTTCGACCGCTTTACCGCCGGGCGCTATTGGGTGGACGACTACGGCTATCCTGACCGCGAGGCGGATTTCAAAATGCTGCGTGCCTATTCGCCCTATCACAACATTCGCAGCGGCGTAGACTACCCGGCGATCCTCGTCACCACTGCCGATACCGACGACCGCGTGGTGCCGGGCCATTCCTTCAAGTACACGGCGGCACTGCAGGAGGCTGCTTTGGGGCCGAAGCCGCATCTCATCCGCATCGAGACGCGCGCGGGCCATGGCTCCGGCAAGCCGACCGACAAGGTGATCGAGGAAGGGGCCGATATCCTGGGGTTCATGGCGCAGTGGACCGGGCTGCCGGTGCCGGGTAACAAGATAGTGCGTTCAGAAAAATAGGATGAAAGCTGAACTTTTGCTGCATGGCCAGTTCAGCGTCGTCTCACGGCTTGTCGTCCAGAACGTCCTCATGGTCGGACACAGGGTCCGACACAGCATGAGGATGACGAACCATGCAGACCTTTGCCAAGACTCTGATAGGGACTGCCGCTGCCGGTCTCGTGGCGCTTTCGGGCGCCTCTTCGGCGCTTGCGCGCGATTACGAGGGAAGCCGGTATGACCGCGATCATCGTGACTATCGCGGCAGCCATGGGCGCTATGATCGCCATCGCCGGGGCATAAGCGGACGCCATGCGGTTCAGCGGTGCATCGCCGCTGCCACGGGCACAGCCAACCGCCACAGCTATGGCCGCCGTGCGCAGGTTACCGGTATTCGCGATGTCGATCACAGGCGCTACGGCTACAAGGTCGAAGGGCGCATTGCCGTCCGGGCCATAGGCCATGCCGGTCGCGACGTCCATCGTTGGAACAGAGGATCGTGGCGCTACGATTCGGGTCGGTTCATCTGCAAGGTCGACTATCGCGGACGGATCGCCGATCTCGATTTCCGCGGTATCCGGGGACTGTAAGTGGCGAAGAGACTTCTGGGCGGCTCATGCCGAAGACAGTATGGGCCGCCTATCTTTCGAAAACTGGATGAGCGTGCAGTGCGCGCCTGCCGGGTGGGGATAAGCAATGATGATTTTCCGTTCACGTACCGCGGCATCGCTGGCCGCTCTTGCGGCGCTGTCCATGACGGCGAGCCCGGCCTTTGCCCATGGATACCGTGACGGGCACTACCGGCACTATCGCCACCATCACCACCATCACGGGGGGAGCGGCACCGGCCTTCTGGCGGGCCTGCTGATCGGCGGTGCCGCCGTCGCTATCGCCAGCGCGGCCAGCAAGTCCAGGCGGGACAAAGTCCGCGAAGAACCTGCCGGTTACCCCGATGGACCTTACGATTCGCGCTACGAGCGGGACTATGCGCCGCCGCTGGTTCCCGGCCGGAGCGGTGCGGAATATCCCGGTGGGCCGGGTGCGGGAACCGGATTCGATGGTGCGGCTGACATCTGCGCCAGCGAGATCGAGCGCGGGGATTACCGCATCGGCTCGGTCGACAATGTGCGCCGCATGGGCGGGCGCTACAGCGTTGCAGGGCATCTGGAGGATGGCCGCGGCTATGCCTGCAGTGTCGACGACAACGGGCGAGTCCGCTCGGTAGCGGTCGATGGCCACGCGATGATCTGAAGTGGAGCCTTCGGTCTACGCTCCGCCACGATGGGCGGGCAGGCCGAGCGACCAGTGAATGGCCGCGCATCGCAAGCCGAAGCCTGCCAGCACCGCCAGCGCCCAGGTCAGCCCCGGCGCCAGCCCGGCGGCCATTCCTGCCGCGGCAAGGCATGCTGCCAGTGCGGCGGCGGTGACGTATAGCTCCGGGCGCATCAGGACGGAGGGTTGGCCCGCCAGAACGTCACGGATCACGCCGCCCACGCATCCGCTGACCACGCCCATCAGGATGGCCGGGACCGGCGGCACGTCCCAGGCCAGCGCCTTCATCGTGCCCAGCACCGAGTAGGCGGCTAGCCCCAGCGCATCGGCCCATTCGAGCAGCCGGCCTTCCCACCAGCGCACCGGCGTGAACCACGCTGCGAGAGCCACGGCGAGGCATACTGGCGCCACGGTGCGGTCATGCACCCAGAACACGGGGGCGCCGATCAGCAGGTCACGCAGGGAACCGCCGCCGACGCCGGTGATCAGCGCGAAGAAAGTCATGGTCACGAAGGTCTGCCGCAACCGCGCGGCGACCAGCGCGCCGGTGAGCGCGAAAACGGCAATCCCGATCAGATCGAGGGCAGGGGGCAGGAGTGGTTCGGCCAGGTGCATGACAGCGCCTCTACCATGGCGGGGCAGTCTTGACCGCTTTCAATATACGATAGGCAAAGGATCATAGAATTCGAGAGAGTTCACTGTGTCTTACGAGAATGCCGACTGGTACGCTGATGTCTCGTTGGTCGATGATCCGCGCGCCTCTTGCCCCGCCGCGAAGTCGCGACCGGTATCGAGCGGCTGCCGGCGCGGATGGGCAATATCCGCCTGTCCGAAGCGCATCATGGGCCCGAAGGCGCGGCCGCTTCGAATACGACTTACGTCCTGCATGCCCTCGGGAGCCTGCGCCTGGAATTCAACCCGATCTGAGGTGGGGCGGGCCTTGTGTCAGTCCCGCTTCAGTGCGGCACCGTGCCGAGTTCGAAGCCGGTCTTGTCATGCAGGGCGAACTTGTCGACAATGTCCGCGCTGGCTTCGTTGTAGCCGATCACTTTCACGTCCGCGCCGCCCTTGGCGAGCTTGCCGACGATCTTGTCCAGCGCGTCGACCGAGGAAATGTCCCACAAGTGCGCGTGGGTCATGTCGATCGCGACTTTGGGGGCGGTTTCCTTTTCGGTTTGCATCTGCTCGGTGAAGCGATGGACCGAGGCGAAGAAGATCTCACCCGAGATGCGATAGGTTGCTGTCTGGCCATCCTCGCTCACTTCGCGCGTGACGCGGAACAGGCGCTGCACCTTCTGCGCGAAGAAGATGCCTGACAGCAGCACGCCCACGCCGACACCCATCGACAGATCGCTGGTGGCGACAACGACGACGACCGTCGAGAGCATGACCACCGAACTCTGCCAGGGATGGCGGCGCAGGTTGGGGATCGAGTTCCATGAGAACGTGCCGATCGAAACCATGATCATCACCGCGACCAGCGAAGGCATCGGCACCTGGCCGACCCAGGGCCCGAGAATGGCCAGCAGGATGAAGAGGAAGAACCCGGCAACGAACGTCGAAAGGCGCCCGCGCCCTCCGGAGGTGACGTTGATCACCGACTGGCCGATCATCGCGCAGCCGCCCATGCCGCCGAACAGGGCGGCCACGATATTGGCGATGCCCTGGCCCCGGCATTCGTAGCGCTTGTACGAATCGGTGTCGGTCATGTCGTCGACGATCTGGGCGGTAAGCAGCGATTCGAGCAGGCCGACGGCGGCCATGGCCCCGGCGGTGGGGGCAATGATGCGCAGCGTTTCCCAGGTGAGCGGCACATGCGGCAGCGCGAAGCTGGGCAGCCCGGAGGGCAGATCGCCCATGTCCGCCACGGTGTGGACCGGCAGGCCGAGCCCTATCGAGATCGCCGATAGCACGACGATCGAAACCAGCGGGGAGGGCACCGCCGTCGTCACGCGCGGGAACA
This sequence comes from Novosphingobium sp., assembly GCA_037384205.1. Classification (GTDB taxonomy): domain Bacteria; phylum Pseudomonadota; class Alphaproteobacteria; order Sphingomonadales; family Sphingomonadaceae; genus Novosphingobium. The sequence continues at coordinate 10,036 of JARROF010000125.1, forward strand.
GGTAGATGATCGCGAGTCCGCCGAGAACCATGGCATAAGTATGCCAGGTCACGTCCGTCAGTTGCGGCAGTTGCGCCATGAAGATCAGGATTGCGAGCGCGTTGACGAAACCGGTGATGACCGAGCGCGAGACGAACTGCATCAGCAGGTTGAGCCGCAGAAGCCCTGCGAGGATCTGGATCGCGCCCATCAGGATGGTGGCGGCGAAGAGGTATTCCACGCCGTGCTCGCGCACCAGCGGGCCGACAAGCACGGCCACCGAGGCCGTTGCCGCCGAAACCATCGCGGGGCGTCCTCCGGTGAACGAGATAATGATGGCGATCGCCACCGAGGCCCACAGGCCCACCGCCGGATCGACCCCGGCGATGATCGAGAAACCGATGGCCTCGGGAATAAGGGCAAGGGCCACGACGATGCCGGCAAGGGTGTCGGCGCGGACGTTGCCAAACCAGTCCTGACGGAAGTTAGCGAAGAAAGGCATAGTGTCGTCCAGCCGCAAGGGGCCGCGCCACGCGCAAAGAGCAGGCTGGGCCGATTTCGGGAAGGCGAGCGCCTTCGCACCCGCAGCAAATTCGCGCGCGGCCATGCCTGATCGGGAGGAAAAGGGCAAGCGCAGTGGCCAGATCCTCCCTGTCGCACAGCGATGGGGAGATGGCATTCGCGCAGCGAATGACGGAGGGGTATGGCGATCTAGCTGTGAGCTTTCGGGAGGTTGTCCATTCGGGCCGGACCGGGGAGACTGGAGTTAGCACACTTCAGCGCTCACCGGAGGGTCCGAATGAACATCCACAAGAATGCCCGTGTGACGCCGCAGCGTCGAGAGGAGATGGCGCTGTCGGTCCTCGAAGGAGGTCTTTCCAGAGCCGAGGCGGCGCAAACATATGGGGTGTCGGCCCAGATCGTGGCGCGCTGGGTCGAGCGCTTCAAGGCCGCAGGGCGTGCGGGCATGGCCGATCGCCCGTCGCGGCCGCCCCTCAGCCCGAATGCAACCGATCCGGCCGTCGTCGAACGCATCATTGTGCTACGCCGCCGGCGCTTCACCGGCAGGCACATCGCAATGGAGGTTGGCGTCTCGCCGGCCACCGTCAGCAGGGTGCTCAGACGCGCCGGCCTGTCGCGGCTCAAGGACATCGAGCCGGCCGGGCCGGTGCGCCGCTATGAGCGCGAACTGATTCATATCGACAGCAAGAAACTCGGCCGCTTCGACCGCCTCGGACATCGTATCACCGGCGATCGCACAGGCCAGTCCAAAAGCCGCGGGATCGGCCGGGAGTTCGTCCATATCTGCATCGACGACGCTTCGCGCATCGCCTTTGCGCAGATCCGGCCCGACGAGAAGAAGGAGAGCGCCGTCGGCCTTCCTCAAAGCCGCCGCCGCCTACTATCGACGCCTCGGCAGTGACCCGCGTCATGACCGACAACGGCTCCTGCTGCAAGTCCGGGGCCTTCGACAAGGCTTGCCGCCATCTCGGCCTCAGTCATATCCGGACCCGACCTTATACGCCAAAGACGAACGGAAAGGCCCAGCGTTTCACCCAGACTGCGTTGCGGGAATGCGCCTATGCCGTCGCATATCCAACCTCGCAGCATCGTGCCGCCGAACTGCCTGTCTGGCTACATCGCTACAATTGGCACAGGCCACATGGCAGCCTAAAGTCAAAACCGCCAATCAGTCGCCTCGGCATGAACGGCGACAACCTCTTGAGGTTCCACAACTAGGTGCAGAAGAAAGACCCAGAATTTCCTCGTGTTCCCGCATTGCATCAGCATCATTGCCGTACATATGGGCGAGGCGCGACGTTGCCGTTCCGTTAGGCGTGTCCGATACCGCAGGAACGGCGTGGAGCGGAAACTGGCTATCGGCTCATATCCTCAATTCACATTGGCTGAGGCTCGCGCAGTGCGGGACGAGGCCCGCAGACTGCTGGCCCATGGCATCGATCCCAATGCCGCCAAGCGGCAGGCGCGGATCGAAGCGAGCATGCGGGCGGAAAACAGTTTCGCCAAGGTGGCAG
>JARROF010000126.1:0-8906 GCA_037384205.1 Novosphingobium sp.
ATTCGGCGATTTCCGCGCTGGCCTGTTCGGCGGAAACGTCGAAGGTGCCCAGGGTCTGTTCCAGCAACGCGGCGGCGTTGTCCGCGTTGTCCAGGCACTTCCACAAGAACCGGGCGGTCTTGTTCAGCGAGACATATTTGCCCGTCTCGGTGCTCATCATAATGACTTCGCCGTCCACATCGGCTTCGAACCATTCCCCGATCTTATGTATCGTTTCCATTTTTTGGCACGTCCTTATTGATCTCGGTTTCGGAAGGAGAGGCAAGAGGATAACCCGGCCTCTCTATCATCGCGGCGTGGTTACGTTCGATACCCGGCAGTTGTCCACGGAACAGTTCGTAACGCCATGCTCCGGCCATTCCGCGCGGCAGAATCGCCTCTTCGGGGCGGGCCTGCGAAAAGCCTTGTCCTCCTCCTCGGCGCGCAGAATGTGCCCCGGGACAGGGCACCAGCCAGATTCGCCGGATCATGCCACCTTGCCGCGCTTGGGAAAGGTCGGATCGCCCCATTGGGTTTCCAGCTTGTCGAGGACCTCATCGAGCCGATCAAACGCCATGGGACGGATCAGTTCGAAAATCCCCCCCGTCCGCATAATTCGCGTCGATCCGCTGAAATAGCTCGCCGACTGGCCCAATCGCCACATCATGCGCGGCCGATATGCGTTTCTGCTCACGATCGCTGCCGAGACCACCAAGGATGCCCGCCTGATCGAAACCGCGTCATCGCTCTCATTCTTATGGAGCTCGTAAATCGCCAGCAGCGGAAGCGGCTCGCTGATCGTCGCGACGGGCTCGACATGGAATTTGTGAAGCTGCGTGGGCACCACTTCGCCACGGCGGCCTTCGAGGGCGAGCGCATTGACCGCATCGTCCCACAGCTTGTGACGACGCCCGTCGGGATAAAGGAGCATACCGCGTTCGAAATCGTCGACCAATGGAGCCAGGTCGTCACACAGCATTGGATAGCCGCGCCGGCCGAGCGCGGCGGAAATGGTCGACTTGCCGGCTCCCGATGGCCCACAGAAAATCACCGCTCCCTCGCCGACCCTGATCGCGCTGCCATGCAGCAACAGCGCACCACGCAGGTGCAGCAATACCCCAAGGACGCTGCCGGTGAGAAACGCGGAAAGCGCCGCGGCAGGCTGGCCGGGCGCCGGTGCATAGGTGATCCGCGAGCCGTCGCAGATCCAGATACTTCCGACATCCGGCATCTTGAGCAGAAACTGCGTGGCCGACAATTCCCAGTTCGGCGCCTCGCCGACCAGCGGCTCGTCGAGCGCTTCCGGAACACTGCCACCGACAATCGTTGCATCGAGAGGCGCCTCGTGATGGTCGCTGTCGAGCAGCGAGGGGAGTGCCAGATCGCTGGCGATATTCAGTCCGCAAGTTCGATAGAAATGCGGCAAGCGTGGCGAAATCAGTTCCTCAAACTCGCTGCTAACCAGGAGGCGTCGAATGCCGGTCATGTCGTGGGCTCACCGTAGATGCTGGGTAATGGCTTCGGCGCCGAAGCGTCACGGCCTCTCTATGAGCGATTTCACCCATTGTCCAAACCGCTATGCCGCGCTGTTCCGCGCGCAGCCCATCACGTGAATGCTGCCGCGAGGAGCGCCCAGGCTCCCGAGTGCGCTGTTCATGAGTGACCGCAACGGGCAAGCCAGAGCAAGCTTAATTCGTAATTGGGTTGGGACCGATGGAAAAAGCTGAGAGCAATCCTTTTCGAGCTTTGAGATTAATGTTAGGACTCCACGCTAACATTGCGTATCCCATCAAGGAGTTGAGACATGACTGGTTTTGGAACGGCCCAGGAAAGCAATATTCATCCGAAAGCAGGCAACGGCCTGGAAAGCTGGGTCAAGCCCGAGGTGCAAGCGATTCCGATCGAAGAAACCGCTATCACCGCCAATCCTGGAGCGGATGGTGTCTCCGTTTCGTAGCAACCGGTATCGCCTGGCAGTTGGCTCTGTAAGTTAGCTTATTGCCAGGCCCTTCCTTGCTAAATTTCTGTTTTTCCAGCGATTTTTAGAGCGTCCCTGATATGGAATCGCGCAGGCCGTAGATGGTGCGAGCGTATTTTTCGGCGCAGGGTAAGTTAACTTCGCTCCGTGCCACTGGAATGGACTTGCTACCAAATGGGTTTTTGTGGAGGAACCGGGCAAGGCTTTGTCCGAATCGACACGGCGCTTCGAATGTTGCAGCTCGGCCCGGGGCGCAGGTTTCCAAAACGGTCCCAGGACGATATTGAAATTGGTTGTTGCGATGATAGCGTTATCGCCGCTGACGATTATCGAATCGCTGTATTCGATGGTCGGCTAGACTATGCCGACGATCTCAGATGCGCCTTGGGTGAAGCCGCGAACCGAAGTGCAAATCCCGCACAACTGATGCTTTTGGCGCATGCAAAATGGGGCGCGGATTTTTGCGAGCATATCGAAGGGGAATATTGCTGCGCTTTATGGGAGGGGCGTGACAGGAGGCTGATCCTTGCCACCGATCCCCTTGCATCCCGACCCCTATATTACTGGCAGGATCGCGAACGCTTGCTGTTCGCGACCGAAATGCGCGCGCTGATGAGCGACTCGGCAGTGCCGCGCGAGCTCAGCAGGAAATCGGTGGCGAAGATCGTTGCGATTCAGCCACTTGAGCCAGAACACACCATCTATCGGGACATTTGCCGGGTCCCCGGCGGCCATAGTGTGACATGGGAAAAGCAACGTATTCGGAGCGCGCGCTGGTGGCGGCCTGAAGAACGCGCGACGCTTCGGCTGGGCTCGGACCGCGAATATGAAGAGGCGTTGCTCGCGATCTTTGAAGCGGCGGTTGCGTGTCGGATCGGAACCGACGAACCGATTGCCGCACATCTTTCGGGCGGCCTCGACAGCAGCTCGGTCACGACGTTGGCGGCCCGCCAATTGGCGGCTCAAGGGCGCGAGATCACCGCCTACACAGCCGTACCGCGCCATGATTTCACTTTGTCGAAAAACAACTTCGGCAATGAATGGGCGCACGCTGCGCTAGTGGCCGGGCAGCATTCCAATATCCGGCATCGACGCATCGACAATGACGGTGTGACCTTTATGGACTCGCTGCAAAAGCGCGAAATGGCCCATGAATGGCCGATTATCGCGAGCAACAACTTGCGTTGGTTTGACGCGATCGATCGCGATGCGCATGGCCGGGGTGTCAAAATCCTGCTTTCAGGCCAGATGGGCAACATGACGATCAGTTACGATGGCATCGAATATTATGCAGACCTGCTTCGTTCGGGCCATTATCTGAAAGCCTTTCACGCCGCACGCGAGGCCGTGCGCTCGGGAAGTTCCCGCTGGCTGGCCGTCGCGAACGAAACGGCGCATGTCATGCTGCCGCTCACCGTCCATCGTCAATTGCTCGACATGATGGGCAAGCGACCAATGCGCTTGCGGGACTATTCGCTGATCGAGCCGGCTTTTGCCGAGGAACTGGGGCTTGCGTGTATCGGCGATACGACGGGGGGCGATTTTCGCAAATGGCCGAATTCCGACGGACGGCGATTGCGGCTTTTTATGCTGACTAACTTCCAGCACGTTCTCGGCGACTGGAGACAGGCAACACGCCGACTCTACAACATTGATATGCGCGACCCCACGGTCGACCGCCGTCTGGCGGAATTTAGTTTTGCGGTCCCGCAGGAGCAATTCAAGAAGGCCGGGGTTCCGCGCTCGCTTCTGCGTCGAACGATGCGGGGTATCCTGCCGGATACGCTTGTGAATGAGCGCAGGAAAGGCAGGCAGGCTGCGGATGCGGCAACAAGCCTTGCAGTCGAACGATCAGAATTGCTGGCGGAGGCCAGGCACCTGCGAAACAGCGATTTTGCTCCGAAAAGCATAGACCTGGACCGGATGGAGGCCATGCTGGAAAGCTGGACGCCGCCTGAGCCAGGCAAGACGACGGATCAGATGCAGCCCATCATGGCTCTGCGTGGGCTGGCGGCGGGGCGGTTCATCAAGCGGTATGAAGGCGGGAACTGACAACTTCCCGCTGGGACTGGAGCCGGGCGGTTGTTTTGCGGATGAGCGCGGTCGAAGCAATGAGCCGTGCAGCCGGGCCTGTGGGGCGACACGTCGATCCCGTACAGTTCTCCGAGAGGCCCCGCGAATCTCGCACACCGTCATCCCGCGTGGGTACAGGCTGGGCTTTCCGCCCTGCACGATCAGGTCCGTCAGTTCCTCGGTAATCTCTTACTCTTCATCTCGTCCGTCTTTCCAATGGGCTGGACTCCAGGCGAGCGTGGAGGAGAATCAATGGGCACGTCAAACCGGCTGGTCGGTTTGGCCAGCTCGAGCTTGTTCCACGGGCCGATGCCGTGCTGCTGCAAGTCTATTCGGGCTTTGCTTTCCAGAGCCAGCAATTGATCGCAAAGCGGCTGTCGAGGAAATCGCTGCTGGAACTGCATATCGGCAGCACCTCGTGCGGCACCCAGGACGGGAACAGCACCAGACTGTCATGTTGCGGCGTCAACTCGACGGCGTTCAGAGAACCCTTGGCTTTCCAGTCGAACGGAAGCAGGCGAAGCTCGCCGCCGCTAAACGCCTTTGGCTGACGGTTAAAATAATAGACGCCCGTCACTGCCCGGTTGGAAGCTCTGCCGACCTTGCCATGCGCAATGGTGTCGATGTGCGGGCTGAAAAACGCGCCATCGCCATGCGCTGCCATTTCCAGTTCGAGCCGACCCTCCGGAAATGCCGAAAGACCTAGCCTGGGAACCGCATCCGCCATGGCTGCGCGGACCAGAGGGGTAAGCTCATCCCCCAGCCCGTCGAGTCCCTTCAGTACCCAGGATACTCTCACCGACGGGTCTTCGTGCAGGTCCTCGCTCGCACCCACTCGGGAAGGTTGAAATGCCGCCTGCTGCTCTTCGGCAAAGGCGATCAGCCGATCACCCCAGTCGCTGCCAAGGAAATTATCAATCCACAGAAAAGGGGCGGGCCGCGATAATCCCATGGCTAACGCATCCAGCTTTCAATTGCGGCGTTCATAGATCCGAGTGCCTTAAAAATAGAGTTAAAATAATAATTTACGTTACTTGGCGCGATAGAAATGAGCGACCTGTGGCTCATCCGCCGGGGCGACAGGTCACCAAGTTTTCCGAGCCTATTCGCCGCTTCGGAGCCAGGCAAGGCGGATCGTGACAAAGCTGTTCGCCTGATAATCGATAGGGGCAATGCAATCTATTGCGTTGCACTTTCCGGCTGGAGCTACCTGAGCGCAAAGACCAGACAATCCGCAAATGGCCGTGGCACGAACCGCTGCGCGGAGGGCGTAATCGGCGCAGTGCCTGGGTGGATCGAGCGTTGCGCCGGTATTGAGCATGGAGCGATCCCGAAATGATGCGCCACAACGGGCAAACCGCAATCGGCGCCGAACCCGGCAAGGCCTACGGCATCGCCGATATCGGCGGAATGTTCCCGCCCTCCGCATGGAGCGGCACGGGCGCGCGGCCGCCGAGCTGCGCGCCCTGCAAGATCAAATAGCAGCCCCCGCAGGCGCCTTCGCCGTAACGGCCGGATAGCTCTTGTAGTCGTAATAGACCATGCTTCCCTGATAGTTATTCCAGAGCAGGATCTGGTAGTTAGGCGGAAAGTGCTGCCATTCGAGCTGCACGACGCCGTCGGACCAGGCATCGCTGGTGGGGCCGAGACAGCCGTCCGGATGCAGGCTCTTGTAGAAGTCCTGTATGACTTGAACTTCGGGAATGGTTCCGTCCATCTTTTTGAGAACATCGGGACACAACTCGGGATGGGGCCGGGCGTACCTGTTGCGAATCAATGTCTCGCCGTGGGTATCGATCAGCAACTGGATGAGGTCGCGCGCGGGCAGTTCAGGCCCCTTCGTCAGCCCGTCATCGTTCTTGGGCCAGTCAAAGCTTGTCCAGAGTTTCAGGACGGCCCATTCGGCCCCCAGTTCCGGCCGGTCGGACGGTTTCGGGTCAGACAGGGCATCGGGAAACTCGGCTTTGTCATCCGCGGCAATCGTCACATAGCCCCAGGGCACCAGATCGAGCGTGTTGAACCAGAAGCCACCGCGCCGGAACAGGGGATCGGAAATGAACGCCACGTCTCCCGCCGTCGAAGGCGCGAAAGCATGGGGGATCACTGTATTGTCAGGGAAGCGCCACTGAACATAGGAAGCGATGGTCTGCGTCTGGCATCCGCCAAGGCTGTGCCCGGTGACGACGATCGGAGTGCCGGCTGGGACATTCTTCTGCGTCAACAAGGAGTTGAGCGCCTCCTGCAATGTTCCGGAGGGCTGCGATTGCCCTTCCGGGGGCGTATTTACGCTGTCGAGCAGGTCCCTGGCCCCGTCATAACTGCCGCGCGCGACACGGCCGCCCGGAACCGCCCCGGTCTTGACCGATCCGCCCAGCTTCCGCCGCTCCTCCTCGATCAGCTTCGACCATTCGACTGTATCGAAAGCGGCGAAATCCTCGAACACCTGCTGGATCACGGAAACCGCACCAGCCGAAATGTCCGTCCCGCGGATGCCGACGACGAAGAAATAGGGCACGCCGTCCCCGTCCCGATAGGAGGCGACGTAGAGCAGATTGCTCAGCTTGGCTGCGAACGTCGTCGGGAAGGCCGGCCCCCAGTCAAGGCTCCAGCTGCCGGGCACCGTTGCATCCGGGGTACGGACACCCTCCTGCCCGAGTTCGGGAAGGGGCGGAATGTAGACGGTATCCGGAGCCTTGCTTGCGAACACGGCCTGCAATTCATCCGAAATCGCCTGCTCCCGGGTTCCCCCGGCATCCGTATAGGCAGCATTCGCCAGCCCCAGAAACACCATACCGTAGTATTCCGATCCCAGAACCTCAATGCGATCTTCAAGGGACAGATCCGCAAATTTCCGCGCCATATATCATCTCCCGAAATACAATGAATCTTCTGTTAAGAATAATTCAATATTATTTTCGACCTGATAATATTGGAAATCACTAGAAACCGAAATTAAATTATTTCAGCCACACCGCAAGGCACCGCTCCCGAACCGGAAGGGAATATTATCAGCACGCCCGTTCAGCGGTGACTTTTCCCGTGCCGAACATGCCCGTCCGGCACTTGCCCGATCGCCTGCGCGGCCTTGTCCAGCATATGGTTTCGCGGATCAGCGATCGATCGCCCAGGGGCCGCGATAGCCGCCCGGCCCCATCGTACTGTCTACCGGCCGCGCGCGACGAAGCCGCAGGCAGGCCGTTTGCGGGCGGGCCACATGAACATGGGCACCGCGGATATCGGCATCCGCGCCCATTGGCCGGCATCCCTCGACAGGCTCAGGATAAGCGGGCCCTTATGCCACCGGTTTCGAAACAGCCCGCCGGAACCGGGCGAAACTACGCCGCCGGCTCCACCATCAGCACCACGCCGTCGTGCCCGGCCACGCGCAGCCGGGTGCCCGCCGGGGCATCCGCGCCCTTGGCCAGCCATTCGCTGTCACCCAGCTTGACCCGGCCCTGCCCGCCTTCGATGGCCTGCGTCACCACCACCATTTCACCCACCACGCGGGCGCCCCGGTCGTTCATCTTGGGATCGGCGCTCACCACCGGGTGGCGCGAGATATAACGGCGGCCGGTAAACACGGCGAGGATCGAGAGCACCGCGAAGAGCACGATCTGCAACGGCACGCCGACCGGCACGATCCAGGCGACCAGACCTGTCACCAGCGCCGCACCCGCCATCCAGATCAGGAAAACGCCGGGAAGCGCCATTTCGGCGATCGCGAGGATCAGCCCCAGTGCCAGCCAGGTGTAGTGAAACTCGAACTCTCCCAGAGCATCCATCACTGCCCCCTGCCCGAAGGCGGCACGCTGCCCCGGCCGGAACCGGTCTTGCCATTGTCGCCGCCCAGCGCTTCCCTGGCCAGTTCGCCGATGCCGCCAAGCGTGCCGATCAGCTGGGTCGCCTCGACCGGGAACAGGATCGTCTTCGCATTGGGCGAAGTCGCGAAAGCCTGCACCGCTTCAGTGTACTTCTGCGCGACGAAGTAATTGATCGCCTGGCTGCCGGACTCGGCAATCGCGCTCGACACCATCTGCGTCGCCCTGGCTTCCGCCTCCGCCGAACGCTCGCGCGCTTCGGCATCGCGGAAGGCGGCTTCGCGGCGGCCTTCGGCTTCGAGGATCGCGGATTGCTTTTCCCCCTCGGCGCGCAGGATGTTGGACGCGCGGTCGCCCTCCGCCTCCAGGATTTCGGCGCGCTTGAGGCGCTCGGCCTTCATCTGCCGGGCCATGGCCTCGGAAATGTCGACCGGCGGGCGGATATCCTTGATCTCCACGCGGGTGATCTTCACGCCCCACGGCGAGGTCGCATGATCGACCACGGCCAGCAGCCGGGCATTGATCTCGTCCCGCTTGGACAGCGTCTCGTCGAGGTCCATCGAGCCCATCACCGTGCGCAGGTTGGTGGTGGTGAGCGCCATGATCGAGGCATAGAGGTTGTGCACCTCGTAAGCCGCCTTGCCCGCGTCCAGCACCTGGAAGAACACCACGGCATCGACGCCGACCATGGCGTTGTCCTTGGTGATGATCTCCTGCCCCGGAATGTCGAGCACCTGTTCCATCATGTTCACTTTCTGGCCGACCCGGTCAACGAAAGGGATGATGAGGTGCAGCCCGGGCTCTGCCGCCAGCGTGAACTTGCCCAGCCGCTCGATCGTGTAGACGTACCCCTGCCTGACGACCAGCCCGCCCTTCATCAGGAACACCACGACAACCACGATCAGCGCGATAAGCGTCGATCCGATACCACTCATGACCTGTTGCATCCTTCCGCCAGTTTGCCCGACGATTCTAGCGGGCACTGGCGCTGCGGCAAGCAAAACCGGGTTTGCCGTCAGAGCGTCTCGTAAAGCGCCAGCATCCGCTTCCAGGCCTTG
>JARROF010000127.1:0-10526 GCA_037384205.1 Novosphingobium sp.
TGGTCATCTTCGCCTTGGTGCCCCGGAAGAAGCGGTCCAGTCTGGCAGCCATCTCCAGCGATTTGCGAGAGAAGCCCAGAACCCTGGGCCGCCGTCCCATGGCCCAGCCGATCGCCCGGGCCATTTCCTGATATTGCCAGCCCTGCGGCTTGCCATCGTCCGGCTCGAACGTACGGCCGGAAATGCCGTGCCCCCCGCGCACCAGTACCACCAGGAGCCGCGCCAGGTCCTCTACGTGAATCATCGAAGCGCGTCCTTCGGCCGGCGTAGGAATCATCCCCCAGCGCGCGGCACGGAACAGCTCGAACACTTCCTTGTCACGCGGACCATAGATCGCCGGCGGACGCACGATGGTCCAGTCGAGCGGGCTGGCCTTGACCAGCTTCTCCGCCCGCGCCTTCGAGGCCCCATAGTCGGAGAGGCCCGGCTCGCGCGCGGACAGCGATGAGACATGGACGAACCGTGGAATGCCTCTGGCTGCAACCGTCTCGATCAGGTTGAGCGTGCCGGTGACATTACCCGCCTCGAACCCGGCGGCATCCAGCGCGTTGACCACGCCCGCAACGTGGATCGTCGCCTCCGCTCCGCGCGTGAGGTCAGAGAGCGAAGCGGTATCGCCCAGCTCGCCGCGCACCCACTGCACGTTCTCACGCTCGGGCTGCTCGCGACGGGTGAGCGCCCTTACCGCGTAACCGGCCTTCAGCGCTTCGTCGAGCACGGTCTGACCGACGAAACCGGTAGCACCGGTCAGCGCGATGGTCGGCAGGTCATTATGGATCATTTCAGCACCATCTGATCGCGATGCACCACGGCGGAACGCGGCGCATAGCCGAGCACCACGGCCTGCTCGCTGGAATGCAGTCCGGTGATCGCCGCGCATTCGGCCGCATTGTACTCTGACAGGCCATGCGCAACCACCTGGCCCGTGCTATCGACGATAGCGACAGGATCGCCGCGCTCGAACACGCCTTCCACCTCGGCAATGCCCTTGGCCAGCAGGCTGGAGCCGCGCGCCAGAGCCGCCGCAGCCCCGTTATCGATAACAAGGTTGCCTTTCAGCCGCAGCCGCCCGCCCAGCCACGCTTTGCGCGCTCCCGCCTTGCGGCGGGGCAGGAACACCGTGCCGATCCTTTCTCCAACGATGCGCGCGATCGGCCGGTCATGCTGGCCATTGCCGATGACAAGGCAGATGCCCGCCAGTTCGGCTATCTCTGCGGCTTGCAACTTCGAGATCATGCCGCCCGAACCCATGCCCGAATTCGAATCCGCGCTGGCCATCGCCTTGACCTCGGCCGTCACGCCTTCGACCACAGGGATCATCCGCGCACCCGGCTCGTTCGGGTGCCGGTCATAGAAGCCGTCGATATCGGAAAGCAACAGTACCGCGCTCGCCTGCGCCGCCTGCGCCACGCGCGCGGCCAGCCGGTCGTTGTCGCCAAAGCGGATTTCGTTGGTGGTAACCGAATCGTTCTCATTGATCACCGGCACCGCGCCTGCATCGAGCAAGCGGGTCAGCGTGGCGGTAACGTTGAGATAGCGGCGCCGGTCCTCCAGATCCTCCAGCGTCAGCAGTATCTGCGCGGCCGTGAAGCCGCGGCTGCCCAGCAGTTCGGCCCAGAGCCCTGACAAGGCGATCTGCCCCACGGCGGCGGCGGCCTGCGCGTCGGCCAGCGATCCGCGCCCACCCTTATCAAGCCCCAGCGTCGTTGCCCCCAGCGCGATGGCGCCCGAAGTTACGCGGCAAGATCGGACAGAACGGCAATGGGCATGGATGGCCAGCCTCTAGGAGAATTCCCGTGCGGGGGGAAGCGGTAGTATAGGCAAGTGATCGCGGTGGGGGAACGGACGAACGGGCAGGTTTCAGGTATCCAGCATTTCACCCGCAACCGCCCGCACGGCATCGGTCAGGGCACGCAGCGGCGATGCATGAAGCCTCACGACCGTCCAATAGAGCATCACGGAGACCGGCTGCCTTGGCTCCAATTCCTCCAGACGATTCGCCTCCAGATGCGGGCGCACCAGCGTCAAAGGCTGCAACCCCCAGGCCATCCCTGCCAGCGCGCAGTCCAGGAACCCGTGAGTCGACGGAATCCGATGCGCCGGACCGTTCAGGGCAATGCCATGGGCTTCCCGCACCCATCGCGCCTGCAGGGAATCGCGGCTGTCGAAGCGCATATGAGGCGCTTGCGCCAGCGTGTCCGCATTGACTCCCCCGCCGAAATAGCGCGCGACGAAATCCGGGCTGGCGCAGGCGGCGTATTGCAATGCTCCCAACGGAATCGTCCTGCAGCCCTGCACCGGCTCGGGATCGGCCGTCACCACGGCCAGCACTTCACCGGATCGAAGGCGCTCCGGGGTATGCCCCTCGTCATCGACCGTCAGGTCCAGCAGCACGCCCGATGCCTGCGTGAATGCAGCGGCGGCCCGGGGAAACCATGTTGCCAGACTGTCCGAATTGACTGCGACCCGAAGCGCCGCCGCACCTGCACCCACGCCCCCCGGAGGCATGAGCACCGGCGCCAGATCCGCCTCCAGCAACTGCACACGATCGAAGTGGGCGCTCAGCGCCCTGCCCGTTTCAGTGGCCGTGCAGGGCTGGCCGCGAATGATCAGGATGCTGCCCAGCCTTTCCTCGAGGCCGCGAACGCGCTGGGATACGGCCGAGGGGGTGACCCCAAGCGCCTGGGCCGCTTTTTCGAAACTGCCTTCGCGCAGCACCGAAGCGATGGCGGCCAGAGCGGGATAGTCGAGCATGAATGAAGATATGCTTCATCAAATCAAGGAAAACAAGCTGTCTGAATTTCATCGCAAGCGGCAGACCAGGTCTCATGATCCATGCTCTTTCTCCTTTCGCCACCGGTTTCGCCCTGTCCGCCGCGCTCATCATAGCCATCGGCGCGCAGAATCTCTTCGTCCTGCGACAAGGGCTCAAGCGCGAACATGTGGGGGCCATCGTCCTGTTCTGCGGCGGCACCGATGCCCTGCTCATTGCCTCGGGCGTCAGCGGCGTCGGCGCGGTGCTCGCCGCCGTGCCGCAACTGACCCGCGCGCTCGCCCTTGGCGGAGCGGCCTTCCTGGGATGGTACGGCACCGAAGCGCTGCGGCGCGCGAAAACGGCGGAAAGCATGACGGTTGCAACCAGCGGCGGGATGACGCTGGCCCGCGCAATGGCCGCCACGGCCGGCTTCACGTTCCTCAACCCCCATGTCTATCTCGACACGGTTCTGCTGATGGGCACGGCAGGGGCAGCTCAGCCTCCTGCGCTGCGCCCGTTCTTCGTGGGTGGCGCAGCCTGCGCCAGCTTCACCTGGTTCGTCATGCTCGGCTATGGCGCCCGGCTGCTCGCCCCCGTGTTCGCACGCCCCTTGGCATGGCGCATGCTGGACGTGCTGGTCGGCCTGACGATGCTCGTGCTCTCCGGATCGCTCATCGTGCGGGCCATGACAGCCATGTAGCAAAGCCCGCGCTCAGATCGGAGACCAGGGCTTTGCGTCCGCCTCTTCCTGTTCACCCTCGGGCCGTTCGGTCCCAGTCGCGGCCGGCAGGTATTCGATCACGGCATCGAGCAGCCTGCCGATGCCCTTGCCCGTCGCGCCGGAGATCGGGAAAACTTCGTCGGCCCCGGCCTTGAGCAACTCTTTCGCATAGTCCGCCGCCAGTTCGTCATCAACGAGATCGATCTTGTTAAGCGCGACAAGGCGCGGCTTGTCCTCCAGGCCGCTGCCATAAGCTTCCAGTTCCTCTTCAACGACTTGCATCGCCTCGACCGGATCCGTGCTGGAAATATCGATGAGATGAACGAGCACGCGGCAGCGCTCTATATGACCCAGAAAGCGGTCTCCCACGCCGGCGCCATCCGCCGCCCCCTCGATCAGGCCGGGAATGTCGGCCAGAACGAATTCGCGGTTCTTGTGCTGCACGACGCCGAGCTGCGGGCGCAGCGTGGTAAAGGCATAGTCGCCCACTTTGGCCTTGGTGTTCGACAGCTTGTTGATGAAAGTGGACTTGCCCGCATTCGGCATGCCGACAAGACCAACGTCCGCCAGCAGTTTCAGCCGCAGCCAGACCCACATTTCCTGCGCGGGCTCACCCGGCTGGTGCTGGCGCGGTGCGCGGTTGGTGCTGGTCTTGTAGCTGGCATTGCCGCGCCCGCCGAGGCCGCCTTCGAGCACGACCACGCGCTGGCCCGCTTCGGTCAGGTCCGCCAGAACCGTCTCGCCGTCTTCGTCCGAAATGATCTGCGTGCCTACCGGAACCTTGATCACCAGTTCCTTACCCGCCGCGCCATTGCGGTTCTTGCCCATGCCATGGCCACCGCGCGGGGCCTTGAAGTGCTGGGTATAGCGGAAGTCGATCAGCGTATTGAGGCCCGCCGTTGCTTCAAACACCACATCGGCACCGCGCCCGCCATTGCCGCCGTCCGGGCCGCCGTACTCAATGTACTTCTCACGCCGGAACGAAACCGCACCGGGCCCGCCCGCTCCAGAGCGGATGTAGATTTTGGCCTGATCGAGAAAATGCATGAGTGTCTTTATCCGGCGGAATTGCAAAGCTGTCGAGTGCGGCGATGCGTGACCACCGGAAGCGGCACCACAGCCCACGCCCCCTACCGGCTCTCACGGAAGTGTATCCTGGATGAGAGTCCGCGTGGGGACGTGGGCTGGTGCCGCAAACCTTTGGCACATGCCAAAGGCGCACCGTCATAAACACGAACGGCCGCAGCAATGTGCGGCCGGCCAGCAAAAATATCAATTACTGGTGGAGCCGAGGGGGATCGAACCCCTGACCTCGTCATTGCGAACGACGCGCTCTCCCATCTGAGCTACGGCCCCGTTCCAGTATTACCCGGCGCAGCGCTGGCCGCTCGTGAGGCGCTCCCTTAGCGAAGACATCTTCGCCATGAAAGAGCAAAAATGCACGGCCGGCAAGATTCCATGCAATGCCCTTCCTGCCCTATTGCGCGGAAGCCCGGGATTTGGCCGACTGCTGCACCTGCTGATCGAAATCCGGGCGCACCGTGATCAGCCCCCCGCCGTAGCGAGCCTGCCATGCGGCAAGATCGGCCTTGTACTTCTCATAATTGTCGAAGAACGACTTGAACGGCGCTTCCATCTTGGCAAGGCCGACAAAGGAATAGGCCTCAAACTGGCTCGCATCGACAGATTCAAGCTCGCTGGTCAATTCCATCGCCGCCTTGCAGAAATCGGCATCGACCGGAGGCAGCGAGAAGAAGTTGTAGACCTGGGTCTGATACGTCTCCCGCGCAACGATCGCCGCACGCGCCTTGTGTTGCGTGCGGAAACTGGCGCCCACTTCCCTGTTCGCGGCTGCAAGCGGCTTTGCGTAAACGCTGAGGAAGCGCTTGTAGCCTGTGAGAATGGCGGCGTATTCCGGTTCCACGCAGTTAAGCGCCGCGACATTATAGGCAGAGCGCAGGTTCCACACCGCCTGCGACGTGGAAATGCCGGTGTTCACCGTATGGCGGTTGCCGGAGGCATCATGCGGCGGAATGGTCATATCCAGCGGCGCACCGTTCGGCGGAACCGGTATGGGCGGAATGACCACGACTTTCGGTGGCGGCGGAGGCGGCGGTGGTGCCGGCGTGGGCGCGCAACCCGAGAGGGCCGCAACCGTCAGAACAATCGCAGAACCCGCCAGAAGCGGAAACTTGCGGCCAAAGACTGTGAACTTACGGTAATCCACCCTGAAACACTCCCTATCGCACAACGATATCTAGCGTCCGCGTGCGATAAAGAAAATGCCCGGTGCGACGAAACGCACCGGGCATCCCTATCAATCGAATCGAGACTGTGGATTACCGCATCAATACGGCGGCGACCACAACTTCTTGGTTCAGTTGCGCTGCCCCAGAAAGCTCAGCAGGAACTGGAACATGTTGATGAAGTCCAGATAGAGGCTGAGCGCGCCGAGCACGACCGCCTTGCCCACGAATTCGGTCCCGCGCAGGTGGTAGTACTGGTTCTTGAGCATCTGCGTGTCATAAGCGGTAAGGCCCGCGAAGATCAGCACACCCAGAACCGAGATTACCAGTTGCAGCACGGTCGAACCGACGAACAGGTTGATCAGCATTGCGACCAGAATGCCCACAAGGCCCATGATCAGGAACGTGCCGAAGCCCGACAGGTCCTTCTTCGTGGTGTAGCCGTAGAGGCTGAGACCCGCAAAAGCCGCCGCCGTCGCGAAGAAAGTCGTAGCGATCGAACTGGCGGTGAAGACCAGGAAAATGGTCGAGAGCGAGAGGCCCATGACCACGCAGAAGCCCCAGTAGAGCATCTTGAGCGTCGATTCCTGGAAACGGTTGGCGCCGCCGCTGATCGCGAAGACGAAACCGAGCGGGGCGAGCATGACCAGCCACCTGATCGGCGAGGCGATCATCTGCTCTGCCATGCCGGAATTCGCGAAGAGCATCGCGACAACGCCCGACAGCAGGACGCCGGAGGCCATGTAGTTGTAAATCGACAGCATATACCGCCGCAGCCCCGTGTCGTAGGTGGCCCGGCCAGCAGCACGTCCGTCAAGGCTGGGCGACGCACCAAAGCCCTGACGGGGCCGGGGGTCGTTCCAATTCGCCATTTCAAACTCCCTTTCACGGAGATATTCCGCACAACGCGGTCTCCGCACATGGACAATATCGGGCCCTATTCCTAAAGATTCAAGAAAAACCGGTCCGGCGAATTGTGACAAATTGTAAACCCAGCCGCCGCGCCCGGCTCCGGTATCACCCCTTGCGCGCTTCGGCCGCCATTTCGGCATTGCGATCGCGCGATGCGGTCATCGCCCCGGCGACGATCCGGGCCAGCGCCTGATCCTTGTCCAGCACATTCATTCCGGCCCGGGTCGAACCGCCGGGGCTGGCCACCTTGTCGGCCAGTTCACCGGGCGAGAATTCGGACGAAGCGGCAAGCTGCGCCGCCCCTTCCACCATTGCCAGCGCCAGCCGCCGCGACTGTCCCTCGTCAAGACCAAGCGCTGTGGCACCGGTGGCGAGCGAATCGATAAAGCGGTACACAAAAGCCGGACCGCAGCCCGCAAGCGCCGTAACGGCATCGAACAGGGATTCGTCAGCAAGCCACTCCGGCGTGCCGAGAGGAGCCATCAGAGCGGTCACTGCAGCCCGCCCCATTTCGTCCAGCCCCCGCGCATCCAGCGCAACGGGCGACTTACCGATCGCAGCAGCCAGATTCGGCATGATCCGCACGACGGCGCCCGCGTCGGGAAAACGCACCGCGAGACTGTCAAACTCGACGCCGGCAAGGATTGAGAACAATACCGTATCACGGCCAACAAGCGCGGACAGCGCTTCTGCGACTTCGTCCAGCCCCTGCGGCTTGACCCCGAGCATAACGGCGTCGAAACGGCCATCGGGCAAATCACGCTGCAAAGTCACACCTTCAGGCACAGCGCCGCGATGCGGATCGACAACCGTAAAACGCGAAGCGGGAATGCCCCCGGCAAGCCAGCCGGTAAGCATCGCGCCGGCCATATTGCCACAGCCGACGAGGAGAATGTTCTGAAAGCGGTCCATGCGCGCCCGCTTAGGCGAGCGCGGGCGCGCTGCCAAGAGGAGCTCTGTCAGGCTTCCCCGGCCGCGTCCACCAGTGCGGCAGCCAGTGCCTCGGCCGGGGTCTTGTCGCCCCAGAGGATAAACTGAAACACCGGGTAGAAACGGTCGCATTCCTCGATCGCGGCCTCAACCACCATTTGCGCCTGCCCGGGGCCCAGCAGCCCTTCCTCGTTCAGCATGAGACCATGGCGGTAAAGCACCACTCCGCCGTTCGACCAGACATCGAAATGACCCAGCCAGACCTGCTCGTTGATCATCGCCAGCGCCTCGAACACGGCCTGGCGCTTGCTGTCGGTGATGCGGATATCGGGCAGGCAAAGGAGCTGCAGCACCCGGTCCTCCGCGCGCCACACCGCCTGGAACTGATAAGTTGCCCAGGCCCCCTTCACTTCCGCCGAGATCTCGTCCTCGCTGGAATATTCGAAGGGCCAGCCGCGCGCCTCGAACAGCGACGCCAGCATCTCCACCGGAGCTGCCTCGTCGTCGCGATCGATATCGTCTTGAACCGTCCTCATAAATCCCGACACAAACCCTCCGCGTGCTTCGACGGCATGGATGCTTTGTCCGGGCGGTAAAGCACAATGCAGCAGACGCGATCGCCTGCGTAAAACTGCACAAGTCTGTTTACAGGATGTGGATAAGACTAACCCGGCCTTAACAATTAGCCCCGCACCGCACCCTAAAGGCGGCTGTATAGGCCCGACAATCGTCAGCCGACGGGAAGTACATCAACGACCTGCCCTGCCGGGCTGACCCACGGCAAGGCGCCATTGATGCCGGCTTTCCTGAGGTCGGCGATGAAATCGTTCGCGGCTTTACGCGTTTCGAAAGGCCCTGCCAGAATACGGTTCGTCCGTCCCATTTCGCTGACATAGGCCTTGCGCCCCTTGAACAGCGCCGGTTCCTGCCGAATGTAGCGGCGCCAGTCGAAAGCGATGGCCTTCTTGTCACGTCCGACGCCGATCTGCACCCAGATCCGGCTGGGATGCGCAGGCGGAGCCGGTTTTTTCGGCTTCGCCTCGACCTTGGGCTTGGGTCGCGCCGGTTCGATCTGGCGGATGTCCACCGCGCCTGACGCTGGAACGACCTTCATTACTGGCTTGCCCAGATCGGCAAAGGCAGCCGATAAAGAAGGCACAGGTGCCGGCGTGGACTTCGCCGCAGGCGGGGAAACCGATCCGGATGCCCCGCCGGCCGGCAAGCTGCCCAGATCGAATCCGGGCACCGGGGCCTTTGCCGCACGGCCCGCCGACTGTACCGGCGCCGGATTTCGAACTGCTGCCGCAGAAGAAATCGCAGACTGGGAAGGCTTGCTCCGCGAAGGCACAGGCACAGCAGACGGCGAAACGGCGCGGGACTCAGCGAGCGGCGGCAGCTCACCTGTGCTCTCGATCGCGGGCTTGGGATCGGGCGGCGGCATCCGGTCGGGGGCCGCCGCAGCCACCTTGCTTCTAACCGATTTGCGGGCTGCGACTTTCGCACTCCTGGAAGCGCCTTTCTGCGGATCGGCCGTCGCGGCAATCCCGGGATTCGTCACCGTAGGCACATAAGCAGCGATGCGCGGATCGTCCTGACCGATTTCGGAAGCGCGCGGAAATCGGCCGAGGTTGGCGGCGGCGGCCTGCTGCGCCCGCGTGAGGCGCGGCATATAGCGCATGTAGGGCGCCACGCTCTCAGCCAGTTTCGGCGGCAGGATCGTCTCGGTAATGTCGACCGCCCGCTTGGTATTGCCGTCAATAGCAAGGGCAAAGGCACGCGCACGCCAGCCGGGCTTGTCCTGCTTGCGCAGCAACGGCATCAGCGTGGCTTCAGACGCCTTCTGATCGCCCTCTATCGCCTGGCTGAGCGCAAGGCGCATCCGCACCTCATCGCTGTCGCCCGCCGCCAAAGCCTGTGCGTAATACCTTTGCGCGGCGGCATTGTCTCCCACGAGGTCATAAGCAAGACCGCGATCATCCGCGATCTGCGCGGGAGCGGCCCCGGCCTTTTCCGCCGCCGTGAAATAGGAAATCGCAGCAAGCGGATCGCCCGTCATCACATAAGCACGGGCAAGCCCTGCCTTGACGCGGGCATCTCCAGGCGCGACTTCCTCTGCGCGGCGATAAAAGCCGATCGCGGCATCAAAGTCACCCAGACCACGCGCCGCATCACCGGCATCGGTCAGGGCGTCTATGTTCCGCGGGTTACGCCCCAGCTTCGTAAGCGCATTGCTGAGCCGCTCTCTGTTCGCATTGGGCAGTGCCTGCACGACTGGCCGGGAAACCACTGGCGCGCTTTGCGCCAACGCCCCGACAGACCAAACGACGGAACCGGCCGCGCCACCCGCAAGCAACCGCAAGACCCTGATTTTCATCCGCAAGATCGAAACACCCTTGCCCTACAACCTTTGCCTTACAACCCTTGCCCGACACCCGCGACCCGATGGGCTGCGATCAGCAGCATCAAACACTGCCATCGAAAGTCGAACCACCGCCCGCCCTATGCAGACCGGAGGATGAACCCCGCGCGAACAGAGGCAAGCCAAGGGCTCTCTCACCTCGCCCATAGGGCGACCGAGCGCTTACTGGTTGTTCTGCCTGCCGAGGAAGCGAGGGATACTGATCGAACTGGCATCGCCCTCATCTTCTTCCGGCAGCGGCTCGCGAGATGATGGCTTAGGACGGGACAGACTGGTCATACGTTCGAACAGCGTGCTGCCGCCGGCCGCCGGCTTGGCCCGCGGCAGCGCCTCTTCCTGCTTGGGCGCTGCAGGAACGGCCTGCGCATCATCCAGCCGCAACTCGTCCTGCCGGCCTGGCGGCGGCGCAAAGGGCGGCTGTTCAGCTTCCGCTTCAGGGCCAAGCTCCAGCGGACGCGCGCGAGAGCCGCCAACACCAGGCAGGCTGGCATAATTGCCAGACACGGTTTCATCTGCCTCTTCGCCGCCGTCGATCTCGTCACC
>JARROF010000128.1:0-10282 GCA_037384205.1 Novosphingobium sp.
GGGATGCGTGGGAACGAACGTCGCACAGCGAGCCGCTACGCGAGTGCCTGCGTGTGCGGATCGACGATCCGTTCTACCCGATAAGCGCCATGCTGTTCCCCGATACCAGGGGCCGGACCGCGCATCTAGCGCTGCCCCATCGGACCCTCACTCGAAAACGACAAGAGGAGGAGGGCGGCCTTGGAAAATCCGGTGATGGACCGGGGCAAAATCGCCCTGCCATCCATCCGGATTTTTGCACCGCGCACAGCATATCCGGGGAATGGCACTGCGCCAAATTGCGCCAAACCCCCTAGAATATCCTTTTTTCAAAGGATATTGGTGCGGTCGAGAAGACTCGAACTTCCACGGGCTTTCGCCCACAACGACCTCAACGTTGCGCGTCTACCAATTCCGCCACGACCGCTAAATCAAACGGGGCCGGATCACATCCGCCCCGTGGCAGGAGCGCGCCCTTAGCAAAGGGATTCGGAGGCCGCAAGCGAGTCGGCAACAATAATTTGCAGAATCTCTTGGCAGGCCCCGCAAACCGCCGAAAACGGCTTAGTCCGGCTTCCAGCCGATCTCCGCCGAGTGGGCCGCCCTGGGGATGTCTGTCAGTGCCTCGTTGACGGTGATCGTCTCGCCCGGCGCCAGCTTGCGTTTGGGCGGGACGATTTCCTTTTCATAGACGATCCGCTCACGCTCGTCGCGCAGAACCACCAGCAGCGAGGGGACACGCCGCGTCACGCTGCCGATATTGCTGATCGTGCCGCTGACGCTGAAGAATTCGGTGCCGTCGGGCAGCGGTTTGCGATCCTGGCGGTTGCGCGGAAAATCGAGTTGCAGGTCTGGCTGCCCCTGCTGGAACGTCGCGCGCGGCAGCGGCACCCAGTCCGGCAGGCCGCCCCAGGCGACCGCGCCCGCCAGCCCCAGCGTGACCACGGCAAAGACACCCGCGGCATAAGTGCCGATCTTCGTCCAGTTGCGGCGCGGGCGGAACGGCGGCGCAAAATCGAAGCTCGACGCACCTTCGTCCGCGTAGCCCTTCACATCGGTATCGTCGTAACAAGCCGCCGACGGACGCGGCGGCACCGGCGGAGGCGGCAGCGGATCGACCTGTGGCTCTGCTTCGCGGCCCGGCGCGGCGACCGGATGCTCCGGCACGCCCGCTGTTTTCACCCCTGCGCGCACTTCGTCCGAAGCGGATCGCGACGCTGGCTCGGGCGCAGGCCGGGCAACGGGCACCGGCTGCAGATCTTCCGGCAACAGCTCGGGCCCTTCCTGGAACCAGCTATGGCGGCACTTCGCACAGCGAACCGTGCGGCCATCCACCCCGATGGCGCTGTCCGGGACGGCGTAACGCGTCGAGCAGGCAGGGCAGGCGATAATCATGATCTGCTCCATAAGCACGGTTGACTTGCATGCGACAAGCACCCGACCTGTGGGTTCGCGCTCTGTTGCCCTTTTTTCCACATACATTGGCGGTTATAGGCAGCGATGCCGCCCGCACGGACCCGGCGAACGCATGTAGACCAGACGAGTATGAGCGCGGACGGGGAAATCATCCATTTCGACAATGTCGGCCTGCGCTACGGCACCGATCGCGAGGTGCTGAGCGACTTGTCGTTCACGCTGTTTCCGGGCCGGTTCTATTTCCTCACCGGCGCCAGCGGTGCGGGCAAGACCTCGCTGCTCAAACTGCTCTATCTGGCCCAGCGTCCTTCGCGCGGGGCGATCCGCATGTTCGGCACCGACGCCATCACGGTGCCGCGCAGCCGCCTGCCGCAACTGCGCCGCCGGATCTAGACTGGGTGGGGCTGTCGGATCGCCTTGCCGCCCGCCCGCCGACGCTTTCGGGCGGCGAGCAGCAGCGTGTCGCCATTGCCCGGGCCGTCATTGCGCACCCCGCCATGCTGGTGGCGGACGAGCCGACCGGCAACGTCGATCCGGAAATGGCGCAAAAGCTCATGCGCCTGTTCGAGATGCTCAACCGGCAAGGGACCACCGTGGTGGTCGCCACCCACGATCTCGATCTGCTGCGCAAGGTTCCCGACAGCCTGATCATGCGGCTCGACCGCGGGCGCCTCTCCGACCCGACCGGCGCACTGCGCTATCCACCGCGAAAGACGTTGTAATGGTGCGCCGCCTGTTCACGGCCAAAGGCGCGGAGTTGATCCCGCAAGCGCGCATGTCCGGGCCGATGCCCTGGGTCATCGCGATCATGGTCGCGATGACGGTGATCGCGCTGGCCGCAGGCCTGACGCTGGGCAATGCCGTCTCCTCCGCCAAGGCCGAGATCGAGGGCGGCGTCACCATCCAGATTCTCGAACCGCGCGCGGACGTGCGCGCCACACAGGCGCGGCGCGCGGTCGATGCGATCAAGGCCATGCCCGGCGTCGCCGGGCTCAGGCTGGTGCCGCAGGCCGAGCTCGACACCCTGATCGAGCCCTGGCTGGGCACCGGAATCGGCACTGCAACAGGCTCCGCGATTCCGGTCCCCGCCCTTGTCGACGTGCGGCTGAAAGGCCCCGCGACACCGAGAGCGCTTTCGATCATCGAGAAGGCGTTGAAGCCTGTCGCCCCGTCCGCGCGGGTCGATGCGCAATCGAACTGGCTCAAGCCTGTGTTCGACGCGATGGTTTCACTCCAGATATTGGCCATCGCACTGGTCGCGCTGCTGGCGTTGGCCCTGACGGCGGCGGTGCTGCTGGCGGCGCGCACCGCGCTCGGCACCAATCGCGATACGATCGAGATCGTCCACCTGCTCGGCGGCACCGATTCGCAAGTCGCCCGCGTGTTCCAGCGCTCGATCGGCTACGACGCGGCGGGCGGCGGCGCCGTGGGGCTGGCACTGGCGCTGGTGGTCATTCTCTCGCTCGGCCGCCGCTTCGCCGGACTCGGCGCCGGGCTGGTCGACAACGGCGCGCTGCGCTGGAGCGACTGGCTGCTGCTGGCCGCCGTCCCCGCCCTCGCCACCCTGCTGGCCATGGTTACCGCGCGCCTCACGGTTCTTCACGCCTTGCGCAAGATGCTATAACCGGCAAGCCGTTCCTATATATAGTCTTCCACCATGTTTCGCCGCCTCATCGCCTTTGCCGTCCTGATCTGGCTCTTCGGGTTCCTCTGGTTCGCGGTCGCCCTGCCCGGCGCACTGTCCGGCAGCGTACACACCGACGCCGTCATCGTCCTGACCGGAAGCCAGGGCCGGATCGAACATGCGCTTGAGGTGCTCAAGACGGGCAGCGCTCCGCGCCTGCTGGTGTCCGGCGTCGACCGCGAGGTAAAGCCGAAGGAATTCGCCGCCGAATTCAGCGTCCCGCCCCGGCTCATGGCCTGCTGCATCACGCTGGGCTATCAGGCCTACGACACCCATTCGAACGCGATGGAAGCCGCGCAGTGGGTTAGCAAGCACCACGCCCGCTCGGTGCGCCTGGTTACGGCGGACTGGCACATGCGCCGCGCCATGCTCGAACTCGGCCGGGAAATGCCCGCCGGTGTCCGGGTCGAGCGGGATGCCGTTCCCTCAGAGCCTAGCTTTACTGCCCTGTTCCTCGAATACCACAAGCTGCTGGCCCGCGCCGCACTCAACCTGGTGAGGCAGTGATGCACACGACACCGACAGACATCCTGCGCAGCCTGGCTTTTTACGCGGCATTCTACTCCGGCAGCGTAGTGTTCGTGCTGACGGCCTTCGTGGCGATGGCCATCAGCGACAAAGCTCTGCGCCGGGTCGTGCGGGGCTGGTCGCACTATCACCGCCTCTGCGCGCGGCTGCTGCTCGGCATCCGCGTGGTGATCGAAGGACAATTGCCCAACGAGGGCGTACTCGTGGCCTTCAAGCACGAAAGCTTCTTCGAGGCGATCGACCTGCCGATGCAGATGGACCGGCCGGTGCCCCTGCCCAAAGTGGAACTCACCCGCATTCCCGGCTGGGGCAAGGCAGCCCAGCGCTACGGCATCGTCGCCATCGAACGCGAAGGCGGCGCGAAGACCTTGCGCAAGATGATCGCCAGCGGCCGCGCTTTCGCGGCGCGGGGACGGCCGCTGGTGATCTTCCCTGAAGGCACCCGCGTGCCCCACGGCCAGCGGCGGCACCTGCAATCCGGCTTTGCCGGGCTCTACAAGCTGCTGAGCCTGCCGGTGGTGCCGGTGGCGGTCAACAGCGGGCCGCTCTATCACCGCCGCTGGAAGAAGCCGGGCACGATCACCATCCGCGTGGGCGAACGCATCGAACCGGGCCTCCCGCGCGAGGAACTGGAAGCGCGGGTGCTGGAAGCGATCAACGCGCTGAACGGGGGGTGATAAGTCAATCTCCTCGGGGGTAATGCGTCCGCAGCCAGCGGATACGGGCCTCTATCCCATCATTCATACACACATCATGGCCAAGAACGTCCGCCGTGCCGTAACGCGGCAAGGCCGTGTCCCAACAAGTCTTGTCCATGGCCGCCAACCGGCGCTTCTGCGACCACTCGACACCGTGCCAGCGACGGGTCTGGCAACGACGCGTGTATCCTGGCGAGTTCCGCGTTCAGAACGCGCTCAAGGACAGCACGGCTGCGCGTCGTGCAAGCCCTGAGAGCGGACGTGACACCGCCGCTTCGCTCGACCCATTCCCGGTTTTCGTTCTCGTGAAACTCATCGCCAAAACGCACGCCGGCAGAGGCCAGCGATAGCGAGGCAGGAAGGAAAACCAGCATGATCTAGGCCTTGCGAACCTCTACGGACTGGTTCTGCAATTCCACTTTGCCGAAGCTGGTGAGGAACGCGGCATCGGCGGCATCGCGGCCAACGCCGATCTTGGCGATACTTCCGGGCGCGGCCATGCCGGTCGCATCCACCATGTACCAAGCCCCGTCGAGGAAGACTTCGGCCACGGCATGAAAATCCTGCGGCTCGACGCCGAGGCCGTAGACGCTGGCAAAGCGGGCCGGGACAGTGCTGGCCCGGGCCAGCGCGATCATAAGATGGGCATAGTCGCGGCACACGCCCCGGTGGCTGTGAAAGGTATCGGCGGCGGTCGTCATCGCGTCGCTCGAACCGGGCTCATAGCGCAGCGTATGCACGATCCAGTCGCGGATGGCGGCAATGCGCGCGCCGCCCGCGGTGCCGGCGAATTCGCTTTCCACGAAGTCCTGGAATGTATCGGCCAGGCAATAGCGGGAAGCCATCAGGTAATCGACGGTCTCGCCCGGCAGCATGTGCGGCGGCGTGGCGGCCAGCCCGCTGACATCGGCAATCAGCCGGTTGACCTCTACCGTGGCCTGATACCGCACGCTCAGCGGCTCCGCGATCCGCAGCCAGATACGGTCGCCGATGCCGGACTGGCCGGGCACGCGCGCGAAATGCCGCGACCGGGGCAAATCGATATGCGCGTGCAGCACGCTCTGTTCGGGGATCATCGCCGCTTCGAGCTGCAGCAGGACATCGACCGGCCCCGTCAGGGTATAGTCGAGGCGTGTCTCGATCGAAATCCGCATGCGGCCCCTCGCTTTTCAGCCCGGTCTTCCATCCTGAAACCGCGAACCGGCGTCAGGCTTCCGAACGGCTCTGGAAATGGCCTTCTATCATCCGGTCAGCCTCTCCGCAGCGCCTGCGGGCAGCCTCACCCGGAACATTTTCCTGTTCCAGCCTGCCCTGCCACACTGCGCGCGGCATCTGTCTGCCCCGCTCCTTGAACCGTCCATATCGATCCTCACACCACATGTTTGCGGCGTGAAATTGTGACACGCCCATCCTGCCGGCAGAAAACGACTTTCCGAAAGTCACCTCGGCGCGAGTGGGCGAAGTTCACAATTCCCCCCACAAATGCCGGACGTGCCCTTTCAGCCGCCGGTGACGGCCCCATCGTGATCGCCGCGCCCGAAGTCGGGGCGCGAATCGTCCTGGCCTTCCTCGATGATCGAGCGGCGGATGGCGCGGGTGCGGGCGAAGTGGTCGAACAGCATGTCGCCATCGCCCACCCGGATCGCGCGCTGCAGCGCTGTCAGGTCCTCGGTGAAACGCTGGAGCATGGTGAGCACCGCGTCCTTGTTGGACAGGAACACGTCGCGCCACATCGTCGGGTCGGAAGCGGCGATGCGGGTGAAGTCGCGGAAGCCGCCTGCCGAATACTTGATGACTTCGCTCTGCGTCACGTCCTCGAGGTCGGACGCGGTGCCGACGATGGTATAGGCGATAAGGTGCGGCAGGTGGCTCGTCACCGCCAGTACCAGATCGTGGTGCTCCGCACTCATGATCTCGACATTGGCGCCCAGCGTTTCCCAGAATTCCACCAGCGCCGATAGCTTGAGCAGGTCCGTCTGTTCGGGCGGGGTGACGATGCACCAGCGGTTGCGGAACAAGTGCGCGAAGCCCGCATCCGGCCCCGAATTTTCCGTGCCCGCCACCGGGTGAGCCGGGATCACCAGATGATCGGGCAGCGCCTCGCCCAAAGCCTGCGCAATCGCCTGCTTGCTGGAGCCGACATCGCTGACGAGCGCATGGGCCGGGATCGCCTCGCGCAGCGGCGCGGCGGCTTCTCCCATCGCGCCGGGCGGCACGCAGAAGATCACCAGATCGGCACCCTGCACCGCGTCCTTCGCCGTCGCGCAGACCTTGTGCACCAGCCCGCGCCCGGCCGCGCGCATCCGGTTTTCCGGCAAGAGATCGTAGCCCGACGTGATGGTCCCCGGCAGGAATTCCTGCACTGCAAGGCCGATCGAACCGCCCTGCAAACCCAGCCCGATAATCGCGACCCGTTCGAAACTCACTGCGCGGCCTCCGCCATTTCGCGCAGGCCTTCTGCAATGGCATCCATGTCATGCGAATGACCGATCGTGATGCGCAGACCATGCCGCAGGCCCTGATTGGGCAGCCAGCGCACGATATAGCCGCGCTCCACCAACCCCTCGAACGCGGTTTCCGCGGTCAGCTTGCCCTCGAACAGCACCAGCACGAAGTTCGCCTGGCTCGGCAGCGGGCGCAGACCGTGGTTGCTGAGCGCGGCGAGTTTCTCCACGAAGCGGGCGCGTTCGTCGCGATTGTGCACGCGGCTGCGCTCCACGAAGGCAGTATCGTCCAGCGCGGCGCCGGCCATGGCCTGCCCGGTATTGGACACGTTGAATGGCCCGCGAATGCGATTGAGCGTGGCCACGATCCCCTGCGCGCCGGTGGCCCAGCCGATCCGCTCTCCGGCCAGGCCGAAGATCTTGGAAAAGGTGCGCGTCACCAGCACGTTCTCATGCGCGGCGGCCAGCGCCAGGGCGCCGTCGTCATCCTCCGGCGCGACATATTCGCCGTAAGCCTGATCGATCACCAGCAGCACGTCGGCAGGCAGCGCGGCATGGAGGCGCGCGATCTCGCCCCTGGGCAGGAACGATCCGGTGGGGTTGTTGGGATTGGCCACGAAGACGACGCGCGTGCGCTCCGTCACCAGTTCCAGCAGTGCTTCCACATCGGTGCCATAGTCCGCATCGGACGCCACCACCGGCTCCGCACCGCAACGGCGAGCGGCGATGTCATAGACCGAAAAGCCATAGCGCACGTAGATCACTTCGTCGCCCGGCCCGGCATAGCCCTGCGCGGCCAGGTTGAGCAGTTCGTCCGAGCCCGTGCCCATGACGATGCACGCCGGATCGATGCCGTGCAGAGCGCCAAGGCGCGCGCGCAGATCCTTGCTGTCCGGGTCCGGATAGAGCGAGGGAGCCTTGACCTTGGCCGCCAGCGCCCGTTCGCTGGTGCCCAGCGGGTTCTCGTTCGCCGAAAGCTTGATCAGCGGGCGCCCGTCCTGACCGGCCGACCTGCCGGGCACATAGGCATGGATCGCCTCGATCCAGGGCTTGGGAGTCGGGGCTTTGCTGCGGGTTCCGGTTTCGCTCATGACGGGCGGCCCTTTAACCTACCGAAGCCGCGAATGACAGTAACGATTGACACTGAATGATAGCAAGAATTGACACTGGAGCCACGCTTCCCCACTTGACGAAATCGCAATGCCCAACACCCCGATCAAGGACGAGAGCCAGGTGCTCGAACTGGCCGATCCGCTGCCGCTCGACGGCGGGCAGAGCCTGTCCGGCGTGCGCATCGCCTATGAGACGCACGGCACGCTGAACGCGGCGAAGGACAACGCGGTGCTGATCTGCCACGCGCTGACCGGCGATCACCATGTCGTCTCCAACCACCCGCGCACCGGCAAGCCCGGCTGGTGGGTGCGCATGGTCGGCCCCGGCAAGCCGATCGACACGGACAAGTTCCATGTGATCTGCGCCAATGTGATCGGCTCGTGCATGGGCTCGACGGGCCCGGCCAGCCCGGCGCCGGACGGCACGCCCTGGGGCATGCGCTTCCCCGTCATCACCATCCGCGACATGGTGCGCGGGCACGTTGCACTGCTTGATGCGCTGGGCATCGCAAAATTGCATGCCGTCGTGGGCGGATCGATGGGCGGGATGCAGGCGCTTTCGCTTGCCGCCAATTTCCCCGAACGCACGGCTGCTGCGCTGGTGATCGCTTCGACCGCGCGCCACTCGGCGCAGAACATCGCCTTTCACGAAGTGGGACGCCAGGCAATCATGGCCGATCCGGACTGGCACGAAGGCGATTACTACGCTGGTGGCGAAACCGGCGGCAAGGGCCCGGAAAAAGGCCTCGCCGTCGCCCGCATGGCCGCGCATATCACTTACCTTTCGGAAGAAGGCCTCACCACCAAGTTCGGCCGCCGGTTGCAGGACCGCGAGGAGAAGACTTTCGGCTTCGACGCCGATTTCCAGATCGAAAGCTACCTGCGCTATCAGGGCCTCTCGTTCACCGGACGCTTCGATGCCAATTCCTACCTCTACATCACCCGCGCCATGGACTATTTCGATCTGGCCGAAGAGCACGGCGGCAGGCTCGCCAATGCCTTTGCCGGATCGAAAGCGCGCTTCTGCCTCGTCAGCTTCGATACCGACTGGCTCTATCCCACGGCGGAATCGCGCAATGTGGTGCATGCGCTCAACGCGGCGGGGCTGCCGGTGAGTTTCGTCGAACTGTCCGCCCCGTTCGGGCACGATTCCTTCCTGCTTGACGTTCCAGCGCTCGACCGCGTGGTCGAAGGGTTTCTGTGATGATCGCATTGAGTGACGATCCGGCCCGGATCGACGTGCCGCGCGTCCACGGCTGGCTTGCGTCCAGCTATTGGACACCCGGCATCGCGCGCGAACTCGTCGAACGGCAGATGGCCGGATCGCATTGCCTGGGCGCCTATCACCCCGAGCACGGACAGGTCGGCTTCGCCCGCGTCATCTCCGATCGCGCCAGCTTCGCCTGGCTTGCTGACGTCTGGGTGGAAGAGAGCATGCGCGGTCAAGGGCTGGGCCGCCGCATGGTGCAATGGTTCCTCGGCCAGTCCGACTATGCGAATATCCGCCGCTTCGGCCTGACCACCGCCGATGCCCATGGCGTCTATGCCGCGCTCGGCTTCACGCTGCTGGCCCGGCCGGAACGCTATATGGAACGGCTTTCCCCGCAATTCGCCTCGATGCTGGCCAGCACGCCATGAAAGCCCGGTTGCGCCCCGATCTGGCCGTGATCGCCGATAGCATCACGCCCGGCGCCAGCCTGCTCGACGTCGGTTGCGGCGACGGCGCGCTGATGGCCGCCCTGCGCGATGAAAAGGGCTGCGACGCGCGCGGCATGGAACTGGACCCGGCCAATGTCGCCGCCTGCGTGGCCAAGGGGCTGTCGGTCATTCAAGGCGATGCGGACAGGGATCTGGCGTTCTATCCCGACAAGTCGGTGGACTACGCGATTCTGTCGCAAACACTGCAGACCACCATGCGCCCGGACAAGGTGCTGGAAGAACTGCTGCGCATCGGCGCCAGGGCCTTCGTCAGCTTCCCCAACTTCGCGCACTGGCGCGGACGCCTGTCACTGTTGTGGAACGGACGCATGCCAGTGACGCGGCTGCTGCCGGTGCCGTGGTACGAAACGCCCAACATCCACCACCTCACCGTCAACGACTTCCGCGCACTGGTAAAGGAACGCGGCATCACCATGGAAGGGCAGTGGTTCCTTTCCGGAGGCATCCGGTGCAGTGCCGCCGCCGCGAATTTCCGCGCCGAGCACGCGGTATTCCTGCTGTCACGCGGATAGGAGCCTCAAAGCCCCTGTACAGCTTCCGGTACCGGCCTGGCCGTCTGCACCGAACCCTTCAGCCCATCTGCAAGCCGAAACCGCCAAGGTCCCACATCACCCCACGTCGCGGCGATAGGATGGCCCGCCCGAGCCCCAACAGGCCTCGCGCCGACTTATCCACGCGTTTCGCTCCGGCGGCGCTGCCATG
>JARROF010000129.1:0-14199 GCA_037384205.1 Novosphingobium sp.
CCGATACCCAGCGTTTCCTGATCATCAGGGCTGGTGGCATCGAGATTGATCTCGCTGATCCGCAAGGCAACGATCTCTGCGCCCGGCGCAATGCCCTGAACGCCGGTGCCGTTGTTGGCTGCCGCGAGCACGCCCGCAACCATCGTGCCGTGATCGGAATAGTCATCGCCGATTACGTTGCGGTCGGTCGTCACCCCGTTCTGGGTGACCGTGCCGTAGTCACGGCTGAGGCTGGATATCTTGCCCCGTAGCTCGGATACTTCCTTTACGCCGTCATCGAGAAGCGCAACCTGCACGCCCTGCCCCGTCCAGCCATGATCGAGCGCGTAGAGGGCGTTGACGTATTCGAACGAGACATAGTTCCTCCGGAATTCGGTATCGTCCTCAACCGAACGGGTCGGTTGCTGGCTTTCCGGCACGATTACATACCCCGCCGGCGGCGTCGGCGCGGGACTAGGCGTGGGTGTGGGACTAGGCGTGGGCGTGGGACTAGGCGTGGGAGTCGGAACAGGTGACGGCGTCGGAGCCGGTGTGGAATTCACGCCGCCTCCACCGCCGCAACCGGCAAGCGCCAACGCCAGCACGCTCACCATCGCTGCGTCGCGCACATGCCTCAAAGGCCCCGCCATAGCCGTCCCCTGTCACAGAACCGTCAGAGCCCTTTCCCAGATCGAAAGAGCTCTGACTTCACTGTGTACTCTTGTTCCTTCCAAGTCCCTAAATTTTCCCGAACACCGGGGTTTTCGCCGTCCGTCAAGCGCCTCAGTCCGAGACGCTCAGTTGATCCCGGCCAGCGCCAGCAGCGCCTCGGTCGAGGGGTCGAACGTGGTGGTGCCCTTCTCGATCTGCTTGGCGATTTCCTTGCCCAGTTCGACGCCGAACTGGTCGAACGGATTGATACCCATAAGCACGGCGTTGGCGAACGTCCTGTGTTCATGGAACGCGATCAGTGCGCCGAACGTGGCCGGGCTGACTTCGTCGAGCAGGATCGTCGCCGAGGGACGGTCCCCCGGATAAGCACGCGCCGGATCCTCGCTCTGCTTGCCCGCCATCAGCGCGGCGCCTTGCGCAAAGCAGTTCGACAGCAGGATACGGTGGTGGTCCAGCGCCAGATCGTGGCCCGGCGCGATCGACGCGATGAAGTCGACGGGCACAAGGCTGGTCCCCTGATGGAGAAGCTGGAATACGGCATGCTGCGCATCGGTGCCCACCCCGCCCCAGGTGATCGG
Source organism: Novosphingobium sp. (assembly GCA_037384205.1). GTDB lineage: Bacteria > Pseudomonadota > Alphaproteobacteria > Sphingomonadales > Sphingomonadaceae > Novosphingobium. The sequence continues at coordinate 1,230 of JARROF010000129.1, forward strand.
CGCGGTCGGCCCGTCGACCGGCAAGCCGTCCGCTTTCACGCTCTTCCCGTTCGATTCCATCTCGAGCTGCTGCAGATAGTCCGGCAGCAGGGCAAGCCGTTCGTCGTAGGCGAACACGGCGCGCGTCTGGCAGCCGCGCAGCCGGGTGTAGTACTGATCGGCAAAGGCCGCGCGCAGCGGCAGGTTGGCCATGCCGTCGGTATCGCGAAAATGCTCGTCCATGGCCGCCGCGCCCGCAAGAAACTCCGCGAAATCAGGCCAGCCGAGCGCCATCGCGACCGGAAATCCAATCGAGGACCACAGCGAGTAGCGCCCGCCCACGCTTTCCGAAAACGGCAGGATGCGCGTCTCATCGACACCCCATTCCATCGCCTTCTCCGGCGAGGCCGTCAGCGCGACGACACGACCGTAAGGGTCTTCGACCCCGTTCTCGCGCAACCAGACGAGAGCACTTTCGGCATTGGTCATCGTCTCGATGGTCGTGAACGTCTTTGAGGCAACCGCGAGCATCGTCGTGGCCGGATCGCACGCCGCGAAAGCCTGTTCGAGCGCGCAGCCATCGATATTGGAGACGACATGGACATCGACCATCGCCCCGTCGCGCGCCAGAGCGTCGATAGCAAGCGCGGGCCCCAGAGCCGAACCGCCGATGCCGATATGAATCAGATGCTTCACTTCGCCCATGGCACCGCGATGGATGGCCTCGACAATCGCCGCCATGCGATGGTGGTATTCCTGCGCCAGCGCGACGCTCTCCGGACTACCGACCCCGCGCTGGGCGCTGTGCTCGGCGGCGCGCCCTTCGGTCGGGTTGACGACATCGCCTGCAAACAGCGCGGCGCGACGTCCCGCGAAGTCCATCGCCTCTGCCAGTTCCTCAAACGCTGCCACGTGCGCTGCATCGAGATGGGTTTTGGACCAGTCGAACCGGATCGCGCAGGAATTTTCCTCGTCCCCGAGTTCAAACGCACTGGCATAAACGGAGAGACGGTCGGGATCAGCTGCGAAGAGCTGGGCCAAAGCCGGCTTGTCCAGTCCCTTGAGCTTGTTCCAGACCACTTCACTCATACCTTGATCCTCCCGATGGGCAAACTGCGCGCCTTATGCGTTTTACAGTCCCCAAATCCAAGCAAGACTTATCCAAATATCGATCGTTGTCATATCCTGATCGGGATCGCACTTGACGTGAGGCGCCGCTGGCAACAAGGGTTCGCCCATGAGCGATACTCCTAGCGCCAGCGAACCCCGGACCGCGAAGCCTTCCGCCGCACAGCCCGCCGAAACGCCGGCCAAGAAGGACGAAGGTTTCTTCTCCTTCCTGTTCTGGCTGGTGCTGGGCGTGGTGGTCTTGCGCAGCTTCATCATCTCGCCGTTCAACATCCCCAGCGAATCCATGCTGCCCCGGCTGCTGGACGGCGATTACCTGTTCGCCACCAAGTGGTCCTATGGTTATTCGAAGTATTCGCTGCCCTTCAGCGTGCCGCTGATCCCCGGCCGGATCTTCGCCAGCCAGCCCAAACGCGGCGATGTGGTGATCTTCAAGGCCCCGCCGGGCAACGATGTAGACTATATCAAACGCGTGATCGGCCTGCCTGGAGACGAGGTGCAGATAAAGGACGGGCAGGTCTGGCTCAACGGCAAGGCCGTTCCCAAGAAGCCCGTTGCGGATTTCGTGGTTCCAGTTTCCCCGAACACGCATTGCTACGCGCCCCAGTTCGAACGCACGGGCAAGGACGGCACCGCCTCGTGCCACTACCCCCAGTTCCGCGAGACGCTTCCCAACGGCAAGAGCTACAACGTGCTCGACCTTGGCCGGACGCCGCAGGACGATACCGGCGTGTTCATCGTGCCCGAAGGCCACATGTTCATGATGGGCGATAATCGCGACAATTCGATGGATAGCCGCTTCCCGGCGATCGAGGGCGAAGGCGTCGGCATGGTCCCGCAGGCGAATCTGGTGGCCAAGGCGGCCGTGATGATGTTCTCCACCGATGGTTCGGCCGAGTGGCTCAAGCCCTGGACCTGGTTCACGGCTGCCCGCTGGAACCGTATCGGAGGCACGTTCTGAGTGCATTGCCGGTATGCTTGATGACAAGACCCGCGCTTTCCTGACCGAGCATGCAGGTCACGCGCCCGCCGACGAGGCCTTGTGGCTGGCGGCGCTGACGCATGGCTCTACCGGGGAAAAGCGCAATTACGAGCGGCTGGAATTCCTGGGCGACCGCGTGCTGGGCCTCGCGGTGGCCGAATGGCTGTTCCAGAACAGCGACGAGGCCGAAGGGCGGCTCTCGCAGCGTCTCAACGCGCTGGTCAGCCGCGCGACCTGTGCCCGGATAGCCCGGAAAATCGGCCTTGGCCCGCGCATGCGGCTGGGCAAGCAGGCGCGCGATGACGGCGGCGAGGATTCGGACAATATCCTGGGCGACGTGATGGAAGCGATGATCGGCGCCTGCTTCACCGAATACGGCTTTCCCGCCGCGCGCGATATGGTCCACCGCCTGTGGTCCGGCACGCTCAGCGGCAAGACGGGCAAGCGCAAGCATCCCAAGTCCGCTTTGCAGGAATGGGCCGCCGGCAATCGTCGCCGGATGCCCGAATACCGCCTTGTGGACCGCTCCGGCCCGGATCACGCCTCGCGCTTCACGGTCGAAGTCCATGTTCACAACGTCGGCTCCGCGCAGGCTACGGCCCATTCCAAGCAGGATGCGGAAACGCAGGCGGCCGAGGAATTCATGAAGAAGTTCGCTTGAGTTCCGCCTCCGGCGCGGGCATTCTGCGCCTTGCCCGAAACGAACGGACCATGGCCCGGAAGCCATGCCCGCCCACGCCGGGCCCGGGGCCACGCTCTAAACCACATCACGAACAGGACAGTTTCACAGCATGACCGAAAAATGCGGTCTCGTCGCCGTCATCGGCGCCCCCAACGCGGGCAAGTCCACGCTGGTCAACGCGCTGGTCGGCCAGAAAGTGGCGATCACCTCGGCCAAGGCGCAGACCACCCGTGCCCGGCTGATGGGCATTGCGCTGGAAGGCGAAGTGCAGATCATCCTCGCCGACACGCCCGGTATCTTCGCGCCCAAGCGCCGTCTCGACCGGGCGATGATCGCTGCCGCGTGGGAAGGCGCGCAGGAGGCGGATGCCATCCTGCTGGTGGTCGATGCCGTCAAGCAGCGCCGCCACGAGTTGGAACCGCTGCTGGAAACCCTCAAGGACCGGCCCGAGCGCAAGCTGCTGGTGCTCAACAAGGTCGATGCCAGCGCCAAGGAACCGCTGCTGGTGCTGGCGCAAGACCTCACCGCCAAGGCCGATTTCGACGAGGTGTTCTTCGTCTCCGCGCTGTCCGGTGACGGTGTGGGCGAATTGAAGACCCGCCTCGCCGAACTGATGCCCGAAGGCCCCTGGCACTATCCGGAAGATCAGGTTTCCGATGCCTCGGAACGGCTGCTCGCTTGCGAGATCACGCGCGAACAGCTCTACAGGCAGCTTCACGACGAACTGCCCTATGACACCGCCGTGCGCCCGGAAAGCTACACCCACCGGCGCGACGGTTCGGTGGAAATCCGCCAGCAGATCGTCGTCGCGCGTGACAGCCAGAAGGCCATCGTACTAGGCAAGCGCGGCGCCAAGGTCCGAGCCATCGGCGAGGCCGCTCGCACGGAACTGGCAGAAATTCTGGGGCACAAAGTCCACCTCTTCCTGCATGTGAAGGTGGAGGAGAACTGGGCCGAAGCCCGCGACATTTTCGAAGAGATCGGACTGGACTGGGTGAAGTGATGAAATCGGCCCTCCTCGGCGCATCTGCCGGCATCGCCGCCCTGTTTGGCTCTGATAGCGCGATAGCCCGGGAAACCGGGGTACATACTGCTACGCAGGACACAGCCGCCGTCGAGCAAAGCCTGGAAGGCGCGCGCTATGTCGCCATGGGCTCCTCCTACGCCGCCGGACCGCTGTTGCCGCCCGCAAAACCCGGCGCTCCGGCCCGCTGCGGACAGAGCCTCAACAACTATCCCACGCTGCTGGCCGAACGTTTCGGCATGGTACTGGTGGACCGCAGCTGCTCGGGCGCGACGACCAGCCATGTGCTCGGCCCCTGGGGCGACATTCCGCCGCAGATCGAGAGCGTCAATGCCGAGACGAAGCTGATCACAGTGACCATCGGCGGCAATGATCTGAACTATGTGGGGAACCTGTTTTCGGCCACATGCGCCTTCCATGCGCAGGCGCTGGCCGCATCGGGCACCAAGGCAAAGGCCTGCCCCCGCGTCAGGGTTCCCACCGAGGCCGACTATGCCCGTGACGAGGCGCAACTCACCGAAATCGCCCAGCGCGTGCGTGCGGCCGCGCCGAAGGCCCGGCTGGTCTTCGTCCAGTACCTGACGCCGCTCCCGCCTGCCGGAAAGCTATGCTCGGTCACGCCCGTCAGCGAGGTCAACGCCGCGATCATCCGCGAAATCGGCAAGCGTCTGGCAGAAATCACCGGGCGGGTCGCGCTGGCAAACGGCGCGCTTGTCATCGAGATGAATCAGGCCTCCGCCATGCATACCCCCTGTGATCCCGATCCGTGGATGATCGGTGCTCCGCAAGGGTATGACCGCTCGCAGGGCCTGCAATGGCACCTCAACAAGACCGGCATGCAAATGACGGCGGACGGCATTGCTTACTGGCTGACCAGGGAGGGTATGAAGCCGGGCAAGGCCATCGTGCCTGTCCCGCCGATAGAGGACACTGAACCGTCAGCATCTCCCGCTGAACCCCAAGCGTCATCATCCCCGGCAACACAGGCTCCGGCGCCGGAAGAAAGGCCCGTGCCTGCCGAGAACACCGTCACCCCAGAGGGCGACGCGCCCTGATCGCCTGGGCCAGCGTGCCCTCGTCCAGATAGTCCAGCTCGCCGCCGACCGGCAACCCATGCGCGAGCTGGGTGACGCGCACCGGATAGGCTTCGAGCCGTTCGGCGATGTAGTGCGCCGTGGTCTGCCCCTCCAGCGTGGCGTTCATCGCCAGCAGCACTTCGTCGATCCCGCCTGCACCGATCCGCTGGAACAGGCGGTCGATGGTGAGGTCCTCCGGCCGCACACCGTCAAGCGCCGAAAGCCGCCCGCCCAGTACGTGATAGCGCCCGGGGAACAGCTTCGCCCGGTCGAGCGCCCACAAGTCCGCCACTTCCTCCACCACGCAGATCGAGCGGGCATCGCGGCGCGGATCGGTGCAGACGCCGCAAGGGTTCGTGGTATCGACGTTGCCGCAGGTCTCGCACTCCACCAGCGTCTCGCGCACGGCGGCGAGCGCGTCGAGCAACTGCACCAGCGCCGTCTCGCGCCGTTTGATCAGCCAGAGCACGGCGCGACGCGCGGAGCGCGGGCCAAGCCCGGGCAGGCGCGACAGGACGGCGGTGAGCGTCTCGATCTCTTGCGATGCCATGCTTCGGCAGATAGGGCCTTGCGGGCCCAAGCGAAAGAGACCCGGAGACTTCCCCACATATGCGCATCATCTTCATGGGAACCCCCGATTTCGCCGTGCCCGCCCTCATCGCGCTGGCGGAGGCCGGGCACGAGGTCGTGGCCGCCTATACCCAGCCCCCGCGCCCCGGTGGCCGCAGAGGCAAGGAACTGACCCCCTCCCCCGTCCACAAGGAAGCCGAAGCGCGCGGGATCGAAGTGCGCCATCCCGTCTCCCTGAAAGGCGCGGACGCGCAGGCCGCCTTCGCCGCGCTGGAGGCGGATATCGCGGTGGTCGCGGCCTATGGGTTGATCCTGCCGCAGGCGATTCTTGATGCGCCGCGGCTCGGCTGCCTCAATATCCACGCCTCGATCCTGCCGCGCTGGCGCGGGGCTGCGCCGGTCCAGCGGGCGATTCTGGCGGGCGATCCCACCACCGGCGTCACCATCATGCAGATGGAAGCCGGGCTCGACACCGGCCCGATGCTCGCCACCCTGCGCACCGCGATCGACCGCAAGACCGCCGGTGAGCTGACCACCGAACTGGCGGACAAGGGCGCCAGGCTTCTGATCGCCACCCTGCGCGAACTGTCCAATCATCGCCCGGTCGCCCAGCCCGAGGACGGCGTGACTTACGCGAAGAAGATCGACAAGGCCGAGGCCCGGATCGACTTCGCCCAGAGCGCCGAGGCCGTGGAACGCCAGATCCGCGCCTTCATGCCCGCGCCCGGCGCTTTCTTCGAACTCGGCGGCGAGCGGCACAAGGTACTTTCAGCCGATGTGGCTGAAGGCTCCGGTACGCCCGGCACCACCCTCGATGATTCCCTGACCGTGGCCTGCGGGTCCGGCGCCATCCGCGTCACCCGTATCCAGCGCGCCGGGAAGCCCGCGATGGACACCGCCGACCTGCTGCGCGGGCGGCCCATCCCGACGGGGACAGCACTGACCTGATCCAACCCAAATCCCGCTCCGCCCGAGCTTGTCGAACGCGCGGCACGAGGGCCTCCGCCCCGCGCCAAGGGCATTGCACCTGCCCGCCAGTCCTGTATCGGCGAGGCGAAATGACCCGTTTTGCCCTCACTCTCGAATTCGACGGCAGCCCGTTCATGGGCCTGCAGCGTCAGGCGCATGGCCCGTCGGTGCAGCAGACGGTCGAGGACGCCGCCCATGCCGTGACCGGAGAGGCCGTGACGATGCACGCCGCCGGGCGCACCGACACCGGCGTCCACGCCCTTGCCATGCGCGCCCATATCGATGTCGAAAAGGCCTTCACCCCCTTCCGCCTGATGGAAGCGCTCAATGCCCGGATGCGCCCCCACCCCGTTGCCGTCACCGCCTGCGAGGAAGTGGCGGACGACTGGCACGCCCGGTTTTCCTGCGTGGGCCGCGCCTATATCTACCGCATCGTCAACCGCCGCGCGCCGCTGACGCTAGAGCGGGGCAAGGGCTGGCAGGTTGCCAAGCCGCTCGATGCCGAGGCCATGCACCGCGCCGCGCAGGCGCTGGTCGGCCAGCACGATTTCACCACCTTCCGCTCGGTCCACTGCCAGGCCAGAAGCCCGCTCAAGACGCTCGACCGGCTCGCCGTGCGGCGTGAAGGCGAGCAGGTGCAGATCGAGGCCGAGGCGCGGAGTTTCCTGCACCATCAGGTCCGCTCCATGGTCGGCTGCCTCGCCATGGTCGGCATGGGCCGCTGGCGCGAGGAGCAAGTGCGCGAGGCCCTCGAAGCGCGCGACCGGCAGGCCCTCGGCCTCAACGCCCCGCCCGACGGGCTCTATTTCGTCCGCGCGGTCTATCCCGCTGAATAGAAACGTCGCGCCCATATAGCCCCTCGTCTTCAGGGTGAGGGGAGACGCCCCTTCCCGGCCTTTGCAAGCCGGAGACGAAGCCATCCCGGGCGGTTTGTGCCCACTCCGGACGGTTAACACGGGTAACACGGTCTGGAGGGAAAACCTGTCACCTTGCAGCCCGGACGGCCCGGCCCGGGGCTCTACTGATAAATGGTAGAAACTCCGGGCTCAGACCAGCGGATAATTCCGCTTTTGATTCCCTGCCCTTTCCCAGTCTGGTATTGTTGCAAGGTGACCTCAAGCCACGGGATATGGCCACATGACAGAACGCGGGACCCGTGCCGGCAAAATAAGGCCTGATCTCGATCAAGGCACGAAGATCGATAGAAAACTAGGAGCAGTCATCCCTCTCAGCGGAGTTCTTCTTCCATGTCTCTTTCCGACACCGTCACACTTACCACGCGTTCCGGAATCGCGCTCGACGTTCGGCCCGTTACCGAAACGGATGAACCGGAACTGGCCGCATTCTTCGACCGTGTGTCGGATGAAGACCGCCGCTTCCGCTTTTTGGCGGCGGCTGACCATGTGACGCACGAGCAACTCGAACCGCTGGTGCATACCGATCATTTCCGCACCGAATCCTGGCTGGCGATCGACAAGGCGAGCGATCAGATCGTCGCCTCCGGCCTGCTTGCCTGCGATGGCCCGCTGGACACATGCGAAGTCGCGATATCGGTATGCGGCAATCACCGAGGCAAGGGCGTGGGTTGGAGCATGCTGGATTTCCTAGCGAAGCAGGCGCAGGCACGCGGTTGCCGCCGGGTGATCTCGATCGAAAGCCGGGACAATCACGCCGCGATCGAACTGGAACGGGAAAAGGGTTTCACCCCGGAACCTTTCGACGGCGACCCGACGCTGGTCGTGCTGTCAAAGACTTTCCGCTAGGAACTGGAAAAACGAGGGGACCGTGCGGCAACAAAAACCTGTTGCCCCCCTCAACTTATCCACCGCTTTCCGGCCTTCGGCGGGCTATCGCTAACGCAATGGTAATGCTGCAACTGCAAAGATGCATGCGCAACCACGGAGCGAGCATTGTACCAGGAAAGGGTATCCGAAGGCGGCAGGCGGCGTGCGCAGGATTCACAGCGAGTCGGCGTCGCCATCCTGTGCGAAGTACGCCAAGGGACCCGTCCGTGGAAAATGGCACGGCTTGAAGATCTCTCGCCCGGGGGCTTCCGGATCGCCTGGTTGCCCGACGCGCGTCCGGAAATACCGCTGCGTATTCGCATTCCCGGCATCCAGCTTTTGACCGCGCGAATTTGCTGGTCACGGGAAAGCGCCGTGGGTTGTGAATTCGCAGAAGCTCTTCATGTCGCGGTGTTCGACCACATCATCCGCTCGGCCGGAACCGTCTGAGCTGCATAAAAAGGGCGCGCCTTCCAGCACGCCCTTTCGCTTGAAACGGGTAAAACCGCGGCGCCTCAGATGTGCAGCGCGCGCCCGTAAGCGGCCAGCGTCGCTTCGTGCATTGTTTCCGAAATGGTCGGATGCGGGAAGACCGTATTCATCAGTTCGGCTTCGGTCGTCTCCAGCGTCTTGCCGACGACATAGCCCTGAATCATCTCGGTCACTTCCGCGCCGATCATGTGGGCGCCGAGCAGTTCGCCGGTCTTGGCATCGAACACCGTCTTCACGAACCCTTCCGGTTCGCCCAGCGCGATCGCCTTGCCGTTGCCAATGAAGGGGAACATGCCGACTTTCAACTCGTAGCCCGCTTCCTTGGCCTTGGCCTCGGTCATGCCGACGGACGCGATCTGCGGGTGGCAATAAGTGCAGCCCGGGATGTTGGCGCGGTCCAGCGGGTGCGGATGGACATCCTTGTTGCCCAGTGCCTGCGCGATGGCCTCGGCCGTAGTAACCCCCTCATGGCTCGCCTTGTGCGCCAGCCAGGGGCCTTCAACGCAGTCGCCGATCGCCCAGATGCCTGGCACATTGGTGCGGCCATAACCGTCCACCTTGATGTGGAAGCGCTTGTCCGGCTCGATGTTGAGGTCTTCAAGCCCGATGTTCTCGACATTCGGTACGATGCCGATGGCAACGATCATGTGGCTGAACTCGGTGGTCTCTTCCTTGCCTGCCTTGTCCTTGATCGCGACCTTCACGCCCGAACCGGTCTTTTCGATCGCGCCGATGTTCGCCTTGGTCTGGGCGTCATTGCGTGGCGATACGTCCAGATGCGCTCGCCGTCGGCCTTGGCCTTGGGCAGTTCGCGCGCGCGGGCGCCCACGGCGATGATGATGTGCTTGGCCTCAAGCGTCTCGGCGCCCTTCTCGCCGGTCACTTCCAGCTTGCCCGGCGCAACGAGCTTGCCAGTGCCCATGTGCACCGCGATCTTGTTCTTCTTCATCAGGTGCGTGACGCCCTGATTGAGCTGCTTGGCAACGCCGCGCGAACGCTTCACCACGGCGTCCAGATCGGCCGTGATGTTTTCTGCCGCAAGGCCATAGTCCTTGGCGTGCTTCATCTGATGCATCACTTCGCCCGAGCGGAGCAGCGCCTTGGTCGGGATGCAGCCCCAGTTGAGGCAAATGCCGCCCAGAAGCTCGCGCTCAACGATGGCCGTCTTGAGGCCAAGCTGCGCACAGCGGATCGCCGACACATATCCGCCGGGGCCGGAACCGAGAACGATGACGTCGTAGGAATCTGCCACTGCTTCAATACTCCTGATCGATTGTGCCCGGCTCGATGGCTCTGGGCTTGCCACTATCGTCCACCGCAACAAAGGTGAACCGGGCTTCCGTAACTTTGACTGCTGCTTCCTCGTGGCGATGTCTGCGCCAGGCTTCGATGGCGATCGTCATCGACGTGCGGCCCACCCGCACCAGCGTGCCATAGACCGAAACCTCGTCCCCCACCTTGACCGGAAGGTGGAAGTGCACGCCATCCATCGCCACGGTCACGGCGCGGCCATGCGAGCGTCGGGCAGCAATGAGCCCTGCGCCCATGTCCATCAGGCTCATCAGCCAGCCGCCGAAGATGTCGCCATAGGCATTGGCATCGGCGGGCATGGCCGTGATGCGGATGACGGGTTCGCGAATCTGTTCTGTCATACCAGGTTCGTTCCGAGTGCATCGGCGATGGCGCAGGGGCGGTCTTCCCCATCGAGCACCACGAACGTAAATTGCCCGCTCGCCACATCGGTATGCGCTTCGCTGGCACGCGCCCGGCCGACGCCACGCGTCGCAATCGTCATCGAGGTACGGCCCACACGCTCGATCCGCGCATAGACGTTGAGTTCATCGCCCACTACCATTGCACCGGGAAAGGCGAAATCCGTCGCCCCGACGACCACGGCCTTGAGCCCGGTCCGCCGGGTCACGAAAGAAGCGGCGCCGAGCGCGAGCTGGCACATCAGCCAGCCCCCGAACACGCCGCCATAGGGATTGAGGTCGGTGGGCATGGCCGTCACACGGATGACCAGTTCGCCGTCCTCTTCCGGCATGATCAAGCGACCATCCCCAGCGGGTTTTCGACGTATTCCTTGAACGCGGCCATAAGGCGCGCGCCGTCGGCCCCGTCCACCGCGCGGTGATCGAAGCTGCCGGTGGCGGTCATCACCGTGGCAACGCCCAGCGAACCGTCAGGCATGACCCAGGGACGCTTTTCGCCCGCGCCGATGGCACCGATCGTCGCCTGCGGCGGATTGATCACGGCGGTGAAGTGCTTGATGCCCATCATGCCCATGTTGGAGATCGAGGCCGTGCCGCCCTGGTACTCAAGCGGCTGCAGCTTGCCTTCCTTGGCGCGCTTGCTGAGATCCCTGGTGGTCTTGGCGATCTCGGCAAAGGACTTGCCGTCGGCATCCTGCACGATCGGGGTGATGAGGCCGCCCGGGATCGAAACGGCGACCGAAACATCCGCACGTTCGTAACGGATCAGTTCGGCACCGGCGAAACTGACGTTGCACGCGGGCACGTCGATCAGCGCCTTGCCCAGCGCCTTCACCAGCATGTCGTTGACCGAGACTTTCACGCCCTTCTTTTCCAGCACGGCGTTGAGTTCACCGCGCATCGCCATCAACTTGTCGAGACGGATATCAACCGTGAGGTAGATATGCGGCGCATCCTGCATCGACTGGGTAAGGCGGCGCGCGATCGTCTTGCGCATGCCCGAGAGCTTCTCGACGCTGTGCGGAATGCGGTCGTCGAGCAGCGCGCGGGTTTCGGCCGCCATCTCGACGCTGGTCGGCTTGGCGGCGGGAGCGGCATCGTTGGTGGACGCCGGGGTCGCGGCCCTGGGCTTGGCCGTGCCGGGCTGCGCACTCTCGACATCAGCCTTGACGATACGGCCGCGTGGGCCCGAACCGGTCAGGCTCTCGAGATCGACGCCCCTGGCGGCGGCGAGACGCTTGGCAAGCGGAGATGCGATCACGCGATCCTCATTCGAACGGGTGGTTTGCGGAGCGGCCGGGGCGGCAGGCGCCGGCGCGGATTGTAAGGGTTCGGCCCTGGCAGGCTCGGCTTTGGACGCTTCGGAAGCATCAGGCGATGCGGCAAGGGCGGAAGCGTCTTCGTCCTCACCGGCCAGAAGCGCGATAACGGTGCCGACTTTCACACCTTCGGTCCCTTCGGGCACTGTGATCTTGCCGATAGTGCCTTCGTCCACGGCCTCGAACTCCATAGTGGCCTTGTCCGTCTCGATCTCGGCCATGATGTCGCCGGAACTGACGGTGTCGCCTTCCTTCACCAGCCATTTGGCCAGTTTCCCTTCTTCCATCGTCGGGGAAAGCGCGGGCATCTTGATTTCGATAGGCATGGAAGCAGTATCGTCCCTTGTGATCCTGGGGAGGTTTTTGGGCTGGTTTTCTCCTTGAACAAGTTGGGCTTCGCACACAAGCGTCTAGCGGTTCCTTTTTTCGCATTCGTGGTGTCTTGCACCGCATCCGGAATAATCTGATAAACCCGTCCGGAGAGGAACCAACGATGCGCGTCTATCTGGTCATTGTCGACGAAACCGAGGAAGCGCTCGTCGCGCTACAGTTTGCTGCGCGCCGTGCTGCCAAGACGGATGGCGTGCTGCACCTGCTGGCACTCGTTCCCCCGCAGGAGTTCAATGCTTTCGCCGGGGTGCAGGCCACGATCGAGGAAGAGGCCCGCGCCCGCGCCGAAACCATGGTGACGGCCGCGGCAGGCAACCTGCTTTCGCAAGGCGCGAAAATGCCGCTGATCTCAGTGCGGGTGGGCGAGGATATCAAGGTTGTCCGCCAGTATCTGAAGGAACATCCCGAAGTATCCGCCCTCGTGCTCGGCGCGGCCAAGGAAGGCAGCCCCGGTCCGCTGGTGGCGCACTTCACCGGCGCGGGCATGGCGCACATGACGTGCCCTGTGTTTGTGGTGCCTGGCGGACTGGACGCCGCCGCTATCGAAAAGCTGAGTTGAACGGGCAGTCCGTTCCCATCACCATTCGACAGGCTCGGGGTGAGCGGTTCTCGTATTCCGCCCTACATCCTGCACTCCCACACACCGCTCATACTGCGCTTGTCGGAGCATGGAGCCACGCAAGGCTTACCGCTTGCCACGCCCCTGATGCCGGATATTGCCGGGCCGCCCGCGTTTGCCCACCATGTGCTTGCCGCGTTTGTTGAGCGCCATCGGCCTGCCGCGCGGCTCGACGCACCCGCCGCCCTCTTCCAGCTCGAACATGAGCGCGCCGGTGAGCGGGTTCGCTTCGGCGAGCCGCAGG
>JARROF010000130.1:0-8549 GCA_037384205.1 Novosphingobium sp.
TCAGATAGGGCCTCTCTGCAACGAATGCTTGCACGCCAGTCATTGAAACCCGCCGACCACAAGGCCCTCGCGCGCGGCCATTTCTTTCACCGGTGCATTCATCAGATAGTGGAACTCGTCGACGCGAGCCGGGCCGATCTCGTCTCCAGGTTCCTCCGCAATGGCAGGGTGGACGATGACCAGATGAGTGCGGGATGCCGCGTGGCGCAGGAACGATGGAAAGCGGTTGCTGTAGCTGCCGGCAGACTGCAAGGCGTAGAGCCCGGCGAAGCCATCATTCGTAACCAGGCCGCGCTCTGCCGCGTCGCGCGTCATGCCGCGGGAAAGCCACGCCGAACGCCATGCGCGGATCCGATCTCCGCCGCGACGCGCTATAGCCAGGAAGCTATCCTCACAGCTGCGTACCCAAATCTTCCCGCTTTGGCGCGCAGTCACATCCAGCACGGCCTTGCGTATTCCGGGCAGAAGATGCGCATGCTGGTGGGCATCTACAAAATCCGGCAGACGGCCGAAGAGGAACTGGAACTTCTCGAATTGCCGCGTGATTTCGGCATCGAATGGCGGCAAACGCCCTCGAAAGGCGTCGAATGTCAGCCGGTCAATGGTCGACAACAAGGCACCGTCAGGCATGCCTAGCTCTGATGGGGCCAAGGCGTCGGTCAGTGTGACATGAAGTCCAATCTGGAACCCGGAAATGGCAAGCAAATCCTCAGTAGCCACGGCCGCAAACGGTTCGTTAACCATTACGGATGCCGCAGTGAGCTTGCCCCGGTGGGCGAGAGAGAGAACAGCTTCGTTGATGGCGGCGCTGCGGCCGACATCATCGGCGCAGATCACTAGTCGAGCGTTCATGCAGCACTCTGGTCCCAATCGCGCACCCGCAAGAGCCCCGATTGCATTCCGCGCTTCTGAAACCGCCGCGCAAGCCAGCGAAAGTAGCGATCCTTGTACGCGAAAGGCGTGATATGATAGCCTATCCGCTCCAGCAACGACCAGCGGACCGGTTCGCCTCGTCGGGTCGATGGCGAGCACCAATGATAAGTGCCGAGACGTTGTCGGCCATACTTCATCACACGGTGCATAACCTCATGATCGGCCAGGAGATAAGGCCAGCGTTCGCGGCTATAGCCGCCTGCCGCCCTGAGCGCGCTGGTCCGGAAACTGTGACCGGCGCCACCAACATGTGTCTGGCGTGCCAGCGCGGCAGCCGCCGCGAGTTGATGTATTGCCGCAACCGTGTTGCGCATTGGCCCGCGACTGCGGTCGATGAAATACGCGCTTATTGCCACAGTCCCGACCCGATCGGCATCGAACGCCGCTTCGGCAGTGCGAAGATAGGATTCGGGATAGAATGTGTCGGCATCGCATGTGGCGACAAATTCGGTGTCCACATGGGCGAGCCCGGTTTCGATGGCCGCTACCTGGCCGGGGCTCTCCTCCGTCAGAACCATATAGTCTATACCTCGCCCAGCGAGCACGCAATGACAGCGCGCCACGCTGCAATCGGTCGAACCATTGTCTACCAGGATCAGCTTGAACGGGGTTGTCTGGCGCAGGATCTGGCGCAGCGTGCCAGCAATCTCGTCGACCTCGTTGTAGAAAGCGAGGACGATCGTCCAACGGATTCTCCGCGATCCGTTGCCTACACCGCCGAGATGGGTAACGTCGGGCTTGGGTCCACGCGAGGGCAGAAAAAACCGACCGACATACCGATGGTCGCGAAAGGCTGTCGGCTGGTGCGCTATACCGGCTGCACCTGATCCGTCATCAGCAAGTGATGACCCTCGTTTGATGGCCTTTCTGCTATTGGGATCTATGCAAGCACCCTGCTCATCTGCTTTTGGGTCATGCCATGGCAACACGTCGAGCCACGAGCGGGGATGGCGCTGAAATACCGGTTTGTTCATAGAAAACCTGTGATGAAGTGTACCGAGGATCGATTGCCGTGACGTTGCTGACGGAACGTCACCTCAAAGAAATTTGCCATGCGGCATGACCAGGGCCGATTGGCTGCGGACCAGCGCCTGCTGGCATTGAAATCCAGGATCAGGAGCGCACGCCAAGTACCCGCAAATGCAGGCATGACCCACAAACGAAGCCGGGTCAGTCCGCTTCGCTACGGTTATAACGGATCACGCAGAACCGGCGCTTCGCCCGACCGGCGGATCAAAAACTGCCGCGTTATACCGATGTGATCAGACAGCATCCTTCCGTTCCCCATTTGGCCAAAGAGCCTGGGTTCACCGATTGGATCTATCTGCGGGGAGAAAACGAGCAGGCTCTTGGTCCGCAAAAGAGTTGGAGCGGATGCTGGTGCCGGATTGCCTAATCGCCGTTCACCATTCCCGTCATCTTCCTCGCTCGCCGCGACCAGGAAGTGATCGGGCGCAAACACATGGTCCCTCAAATAGGACGATCTGTTCAGAGCCCGACCCACGTTGAAATCACCCGCGACAATGAGGCCCGCCGAACGGGGTAGTCCCCCCACAACCTGCGCGAGCGTGTCGACCTGGCGTTTGAAAGCAAAGAGTGAGCGCTGCCCGGATACACGCGCAGCTTTGCGCGAATTGAGATGGGTATTGATGACGACCAGCGGGCGCTCATGGCCAGGCACATCAAGCGCGACCGCCAAGACGCCTTTGTTCGCAAGGCAATCGTACCCCGCGCACGCGAAGGATGGAAAAGGCACTCTCGTCACCCTGAGAATGGGGAAATCAGAGAATATTGCGAGGCCGCTGTCAGCGTACTTGCCGAGTGTTTCGCCCTTGAGGAAACGGGCGTCAGACACGAATCGCCGATCCTCCTTCCTGGTCGCCGGCGCGCCCAGATCGCTTTGGCGAGGCCCCCAGGCGACGTACCGATAGCCGGAATTCTGACCAATATTCTTCGCCGCAGAACTAAAGGCTTCCTGAACCGCAACCACGTGCGGTTGGCAACCCGCCCGTCGCAGATCGGCCAGTTGCGAGGCGATGTTTTCGGCCGCCGCATCGCGATCCGAAGCTATCGGCCAAGGCAGCCCCTTGACGTTGTAGGACCGGATCGAAAGCGAATGAGACGCTTCGGCCGGGCACTTGTCCAGGGGGAAATTTTTTTCAGGAGCGTCGGCCAAACTCGTTGTTACGACAAATGATATCGCCGCTGTCAGCAAAGCTGCACCAAGGAATAGCTTCTTCATACTCAGGCCGATCGTAAGAGGTTGTTCAGGCCCTTGACGAAGCGGACGCATCAGCACCGGACGCATTCAAGAAAAAAGCACAAGTCCTGGCCGAACCGCATAGGAGGGCAGAGAAAAGACTACCCCGGACCAAGCACAGGCTGGGCGCACTGACGTCAGAAACGCGCCCGCAGCCCCAGTCTGACAGTGCGTGGCTGGAGCGGGGTTTCCTGGTCGCCGCGGGCTACGCCAAACGGGTTTCCGAACGCGAAGCGATTACCGCGAGTGTCGAGGACGTTGCTGACATCCAGCGAAACGGCAATGTCGCCCCGGCTCACCTCCACGCCGAGCGCCGTGTCCACATAGCGCCCTTGGGCAAGATGGAGTTCGGGGCCAACGCCGAGCCAGGACCGCCCGACGTAACGGCCGCTTCCATGAACCGAAAAGCTGGTGCGGCTATCGGTTGCAAAGGTGTAGCCGATCCCTGCCCGCGCCGTAACGCCTGGTATATTCGGCAGCGCATCGCGTCTTGAATTCTCTAGTCCGTCGGCCGGCTCGGTCAGGCCGCTATCGGCAAGAAACAGCGCTCCCGACAGCGTCAGCCCATCGACCGGCCGCCATTCCAAGGCCGTTTCCAGCCCGATCACGCGACCGCTACCGATGTTGGCGGTGCGGAGCCCACTCTCGCCGTTGAGATCGGCCTGAATATTATGCCAGCGGGCGCACGACAATGCAGCGGACCCGGTCAGCCCGCTGCGCCGGCCTTGCCCGAAGCGCACGCCGGCTTCGAACATCTGCAACGTGTCTGGCCGGAACCGGCTGACGCCGTTCTGTCCCACCGCGACCCCGCCTGCGCGGTACCCCCCCTGATAGCGCAGGTAAGCGGTCGTTTGCGGTGTCAGGCGAAGCGACAAGGCAGCACTCGGCAGATAGCGCGCGCGTGTTCCGACCCGATCGAAATCAATTTCGTCATCGGCGAAGGACACCAGATCACTGCTCATCTGCGTAAAGGTCCAGCGACTTCCGAGAGTTCCGTAGAGCCGTCCCGTGATCGCGAAAGTCGCCTGGCCGTAAACTGCGGCATTGCGGGTATGGTTGGTGACACCGACGATAACGTCGGGCGTCTTGTCTTCACTGAAACGGCTGGCAGAGCGATCCGTATTGATGATGAGATTCGCGCCTATGATCCATCCGCTGCCTCCAGCCCCGCTCCGCGACAGGCGCGCTTCGGCGTTGACGAAGTTGGAGCGGTGAAGCACGTCGAACGCGGAGACGTCACCTCCTGCCGCGAAGGTGGCGTCATAGCGCTTGTCGAGGGCGCGGCGGACCAGCGCCAAATTGGAAACGAATTCAAGTCCATCCTGCCATTGCTTGCCGATCCCCGCATAGCCAAGAATATACTCGCTGCTAGACGGTTCAGCGAGCGCAGTTCGGCGGCTCAACGGGGGTGCGCCCTTTTCGCTATATTGGCCATCGTCGCTGCCGAGAACCTGATAAATGCCGCCGACATCGATGGACCAGCCACCACCGGGAATGATCCGAACCGCTCCGCGCCCGCCGGCCGAGCGGGACCGGTTGACGTTGCGCGCCCTCCGCTGGACATCGTCGATATAACCCGGACCGATCGCGCGATAGCCGACCAGACGGACCGCACCGAAATCGCTCAGCGGCGCATTCACCATCGCAGCAAGGTCGCCTCCCGCCCCGCCCCGTCCGACCATCGAGATGCCTCCGGACATACCAGAATCCCATTTTCCGATGACAGGAGCACGTGGGACCAGCCGCATGATCCCGCCGAGCGCCCCTGCGCCGTACAAGGTGCCTTGCGGGCCTTCTAGCACTTCCACCCGGTCCATATCGTAGAGATTGAGATCGGGATCAGGCGCGTTGTAGGTCAGCCTGACATCACCCAGATATTGACCTACGGTCGACTGTGTTGGCCCCATAAAGCTCGAATCGGCGATGCCGCGCACGAACAGCTTGTTCCGGCCCGCACCGGCACTGGTTGTTGTAACAAACGGCAGTTGATCCACGATGGCGGCCGTACCTCGGGCGGCCAGACGCTGCGAAACGGAATCGCCCAGATCGGCAACGAACACAGCCCCCGGATAGGAAATCAGGGGAACCCGCTGTTTGCTCGCGGTTACAACGATGTCGGCAGCGGGCGCTTGCGGCAACGACGGAACGCGTGGTGGCTGCGGACGCCTTTCTTTGGCGGCGGATCGACGACCTAAAGGAACACGATCTATGCGAAAGGTGTCCGCATCGATGCGAACGGCCAGATAACCAGATTTCGCCAGGAGCCGGGCCAAAGCGGCCTCGGTCGTCATAACGCCGCGCAAGCGGCGGGTACGAACGCTCGCGATTCCGGTCTCAGCGGTGCCGATGGACACGTGCGCCTGCCGAGCGATGGCAATGATCGCCGTAGTCAGCGATCCGGCCGGAACATCGAAGTAATGTTCTTCTCCACCTTGGGCAAAGGCTGGCGGAGCGATCAGGGCTGGTACAAGTGCGCTCAGGAAAATCGGTACATCCCTCGCCCATCGGCGTCCTGTCACAGGTTCAATCCGTAGCGTGGTCGTCGTTGAACAGGGTTTCTTTGCAGCAGGGACCCTTTAGCCGGCCACGCTGCCGCCAGCCAAAGCCGTGGTTGCGATGCCTCAACTCCGTGCCCCAACATTCAACGACCCGGTCGCGCCGCTATCAGCCGCAGCCCGCCTGGCACATTCTTCACCTTGACCGGAAGAAGCGCCTCCACCTGATTTCGCAAACTCGTTTCGTCGCCGACCTTCAACACGCCCGTTATCCGTAGCGCTCTGACCTCGGGCGCCACCTCGACGGGTACGCCGATATAGCGAGACAGGTCACTGGCAACGTCCACCAGAGGACGATCGGCATAGATCAGTTTTCCGGTGCGCCAGGCGAACATGTCATCGGCCGACACGACCGACAGCTTGTCAGCAGACGCTCCGGCGGCATGGGTCAGAGAATCTCCCGCATGCAACCGAACCGGCCGCGCCGGATCGTCAGTTGTCGACACGGCGACGAGCCCCCGGCGAACGGTGACAGCGAAAGCGCCATTTTGGCGCATCACGTTGAACTCTGTCCCCAATACACGAATCTTGCGCTCTCCGGCCGTCACTACAAACGGCCTGTCGTTCTCATGATGAATATCGAAGGCAACTTCACCTGAAACCAGAGTGGCCGAACGCGCGCGACGGCCAATTTCGACCGTGATTTCAGAATTGCGGTTGAGCGTCAGGCTTGATCCGTCGGCAAGGGCGATCTCGCGGATATGCTCCGCATCGCTGCGATAGGTGGTCCCTTTGTCGAGGAGCCCGCCAATATGCGGTGAGATGATCAACGCGGCCACCACTGCAGCTACCGCCGCAGCAGCGGGAATCCAAGCCTTGTGCCAACGAGCGCGTGAGCGTGGGTGGGCGTCAAGTTCAATGATCTCGGCAGTATGGGCCGATGGCAGTTCGCGCGCCTCCAAGCGGTGATCGCCGCTATTCGAACCTGGCGTCGAGCCGGCCTCGTCGAAATCGACCCACAGCCCCTCTACCAATGCATAGGCTTCGGCGTTGGCGGGATCGCTTTCCAGCCAGTCAAAATGCGCCAGCCAGACGGCCTCGTCATTGCATTCCTGCAGGCGCACAAACCATTCAATCGCCTCGTGCTTCTTGCCGTCACTGATGTTTGGATGGGTCATGGCGATTTCACTTCGGCTGCGACGACAGCCACATCGCCCCCGCCGCCCCCTTTGACGTGGCCGGCCCCCTCTCACCGCAATGACAATTGCACATCTTCATCGTTCCAACCGCCTGATAAGATGTTTCAGCGCGAACATCATGTGTTTTTCTACAAGGCTGCGCGATACGCCAAACTCAGCGGCGACCTCGCTGTGGGAGAGGCCGTCGAACTTATGGCGGCGGAACGTATTCTGCACATTTTCCGGCAGTTCTTCCAGCGCGGCAAGGAGACGGCGCAGGTTATCACGAGATATGAGCACTTCATCGGCCGGTACGGCATCGAACACATCCTCACCGGAGGATGAGAGCGTGCCCGTTATACGCCGCCACTCGTTCTCACGCGCCGCGGTCGCGCGCTGCTTGCGCAGACGATCCAGCATGACATTGTTGCCGACGCGATAAATATAGGCTCCTGGACTACGGATGTCGCGGTCGTCCGTGATCGCGGCGATCTTGATGTAGGTTTCCTGGACAAGGTCGTCCGCATCCGCATCACCGACACGCGCCGCGAAATAGCGCTTCAGTTCAGCCCGGCGTTCATAAAATGCATCAAGCAAGGGGGTAGGCGAAGGAATAGTGGACATGGATGGTGCAGCTATTTTTGGTCCAAGCGGTCATCGCCGGGCATCGCGGCGGGGCAATCAACGCAAAGCGGGTGCCCGCTATTCGACGATTCCGGCAGGCGGAAGCCGCAACGATGTCCGCAACGCTTTGTTCGCAGCTGACAGGCCTCGTAGGAACGACCTGACGCTGCTACCCGCAAGAACGGATTGCGAAGTCTCTGTGTAATCTCAGCTTTCATACCGGCCGAACCAGGGGCGACGCTACAGGCAATGAAATTGTGACCTTCAATCCCCTGAGCACCCGGTTCGCCAGATCGAGAGTCCCTCCGCAGGCTGCCAATAGAAAGCCCAAGCATGGCCAGCGCTTTCGGCTGCGCCATCGCGGACAAACGAATTTGAGCAGGCTCCGGGGTTTCACCGCACGGATGCCAGGCCCAGCATCTTCTACCGTGATCGTCTCGCCTGCTGGCGAAAAGCGAACGACATTGCGCAGGATGTTCTCAATCGCACGGCTGATCAGCATGCCGCTTCCGGCGACGAGCCAATCCTTTTCAAAGGTTTGGTCCGGCAGTCCGACCTCAATCAAAACGCTTTGCGAACCCGCCTCGAACGTCACATCGGCGAGCGAAAGATTGAGCACTTCCACCTCATCAAAATATCCGTAACCCTGATGGATGCCACTTTCAAGTCGGGCCGGAGTCAGCAATTTTCCCACGATCAGATCAAGATGGTCGGCCTCGTAATCTATGCGGTCTAGCGACGTTTCGAAGCGCATCGGGCCACGACGCAGCAGCCCGCTTGCCAGCCGCATGCAGGCAAGTGGTGAACGTGATTCGTGCGGAACGTCGTGCAGCAGCCGGTCGCGCGTGGCGACACGCTCAGCCAAGCGTTCGGCCATCCAATCGAAGTCGCCAGCCAGATCTGCGATCTCGGCTCTGCGCCGTTCGACGGCAGAACGCAGCCGAACATCGAAATCCCTCTCGGCAAGCCGACCGAAACCCCGCTGCAACTGTTGGATGGGGCTGGTGAGATACCAGGCTAGCCTGGCGCTGAATGCAAATCCGGCAAGTGCCGTGGCAA
>JARROF010000131.1:0-16024 GCA_037384205.1 Novosphingobium sp.
TCCCGATCATGCATATCCCGATCAGTCTTGCCAGCGACGATATGGCCGAGCAGATCGCAAACGCCTCGCTATCCGCCGACCACACCATCGACGGCATCATCGCGGCTTCCGACCTGATTGCGATGAATGTCCTGCGCTGCCTGCACGAAAAGGGCTGCAAAGTGCCTGAAGATGTGCAGGTTATCGGCTTCGACGACCTGCCCCTGGCCTCCATGACGATGCCGGCCCTTTCCACTGTCCGTCAGGAAATCGCCAAGGGTGCGCAAGTCATGGTCGAAAAGCTCAAAGCCCACTTGCGGGGAGAACCGATCGAGAGCCTGAAAATGCCGCCTCAGCTCGTGAAACGCGGATCGACCCGGGCCACCTGAAACCGCGCAAGCTGTGACATTTTCCCGAATCGGTGTAACCTAGAGGCTGGTTCGAGCGAACACAGGATAGTCAGCTATCGGGAGAGTCTGCCATGCCGTTCCGCCCTGTCCATCTTGCCGCACTGGGTACAGGCGTACTCGTGGCTATAGGCGGAACCCTGTCCGCCGCCGGGCTCCCTGACCCCGCCCATTTCCCGGAACCTCCGGCGCGGCGGACCGTACCCCACGGCAATCAGGTGGCGGTTCTGGCGGGCGGATGCTTCTGGGGCATGGAAGGCGTTTTCGAGCATGTGAAAGGCGTCCGCTCTGTCGTCTCGGGGTATGCGGGCGGCACGAAAGCCCATGCTACCTACCGGCAAGTGTCATCAGAAACCACAGGCCATGCCGAGGCGATCCGCATCGTCTATGATCCGGCAAAAATAAGCTACGGCATGCTGCTCAAGATCTACTTCTCGGTTGCCCACGATCCCACGCAAGTAAACCGCCAGTTTCCCGATACCGGCCCCAGCTACCGCTCCGCCATTTTCCCGCAGACCGCCCGGCAACGGCAGATCGCAGCCGCCTATATCGCGGGGCTCGACAAAGCGAACGTGTTCGGCAAGCCGATCGCCACGAAACTGGAAACAGGGCAGTTCTATCCGGCGGAACGCTATCATCAGGACTTCATGCGCAGAAATCCGAACAACAGCTACACCAACCGCTATGACAAGCCGAAGATCGCGAAGCTCAGGAAAAGCTATCCCGGGCTGTTCAGGAGTTAAAGCGCCAGCCCGGCCGCGCAGGCGCTGGCCCAGGCCCACTGGAAATTGTAGCCGCCCAGCCAGCCGGTAACGTCCACGGCCTCGCCGATCGCATAGAGGCCGGGAACCTTGCACGCTTCCATCGTCTTGGAGGAAAGCGCCGAAGTATCGATGCCTCCGGCAGTCACTTCCGCCTTGGCGAAGCCTTCGGAGCCATTGGGCACGAATGGCCAGCGCGCCAGCTTCGCCTCGGCTGCGGACAGAGCCTTGTCAGGCAGGTTGCCGAGATCGCCGGTGAGGCCAAGGCCGTCGCACAGGGCCTCGGCCAAACGGTCCGGCAGGCCTTCCGACAGTGCCTTGCGCAGGCTTGTTTTCGGGCGCTCGCGTTTCAGGGCCTTGAGCCAGCCCGCTTCGCGATCGGGCAGGAACTGCGTGGTGATCGTATCGCCACGCTGCCAGTAGCTGGAAACCTGCAGGATCGCCGGGCCGGATAGCCCGCGATGGGTAAACAGCGCCGCCTCACGGAACGCCGCTTTCCCACAGCGCGCGATCACTTCGGTAGAAACGCCCGACAGATCCCGGAACAGCACATCGTCCGCAGGCAGCGTCAGCGGCACCAGCGCCGGGCGCGGCTGCACGACTTTCAGGCCGAACTGCCGCGCCAGATCATAGGCAAAGCCACTCGCACCCATTTTCGGGATAGAGGGCCCGCCCGTGGCGATCACCAGCGCGGGGGCCTGCGCTGTGTAGTCTCCATAGGACACGCGGTAGAGCCCGTCGGCATGGTCCACGGCGCGGATCGGCTCGCCGCACTGGAGATCAACGTGCCCTTTCGCGCATTCCTCCAGCAGCATGGCAACAATCTGCCTCGCGCTTTCGTCGCAGAAGAGCTGGCCCAGCGTCTTTTCGTGCCAGGCGATGCCATGGCTTTCCACCAGCGCGAGGAAATCGGCGGGCGTGTAGCGGCTCAGCGCCGACTTGGCGAAATGCGGGTTCTGCGAAAGGTAGCGGTCCGGCGCGGAGTGCAGATTGGTGAAATTGCACCGCCCGCCGCCGGAGATGAGGATCTTCCTGCCCGGCCGGTCCGCATGATCGAGCAGCAATATGCGCCTGCCCCGCTGCCCGGCGGTTGCCGCGCAGAACAGCCCCGCCGCACCCGCGCCGAGGACAATGGCGTGGTATTGACTCATACGTTGCGCCATTCGCCTTTCGACAGACTCAGGGTGAGCGGGAGGTGGAGGCTAATTCTCATTCCCCGCCCAGGCTGAGCTTGTCGAAGGGTGAAACCAGTTCCAGCGCCAGCGCCTCGGCCACGCGGATGCCATCGACGGCAGCGGAGAGGATACCGCCCGCATAGCCCGCCCCTTCGCCCGCCGGATAGAGGCCGCGGGTGTTGAGGCTCTGGCAGTCCCGCCCCCGCGTGATCCGTACCGGCGAGGATGTGCGCGTTTCCACCCCGGTCATCACCACGTCGGGATGATCGTAGCCCGGCACCTGACGACCGAACACGGGCAGCGCCTCGCGGATGGATTCGATCACGAAATCGGGCAGGCACTGCTTCAGGTCGGTCAGGTGCACGCCCGGCTGATAGCTGGGCGTCACTTCGCCCAGTTCGGTGGAAGGCCTGTCCGCCAGGAAATCGCCCAGCTTCTGGCCCGGCGCCTTGTAACTGGAGCCGCCCGCCTTGAAAGCCAGTTCCTCGAACTTGCGCTGCAGGGCCACACCCGCCAGCGGATCGCCGGGGTAATCGCGTTCCGGATTGATATCGACCACCAGCCCCGAATTGGCATTGAACTCGGCACGCGAATACTGGCTCATGCCATTGGTGACGACGCGGCCTTCCTCGCTGGTGGCGGCGACCACGCGCCCGCCCGGACACATGCAGAACGAATAGACCACGCGGCCATTGCTGCACTTGTGCGAAAGCGAATAGGCCGCCGCGCCCAGGATCTTGTTGCCTGCACTGGGACCATAGCGCGCCTTGTCGATCCAGCTTTGCGGATGCTCGATGCGCACGCCAATGGCGAAAGGCTTCGCCTCGATATGCACGCCCCGGTCGTAAAGCACCTGAAAGGTATCGCGCGCCGAATGGCCCACGGCCATGATCACATGGCTGGCGGGCAGGAACTCGCCGGTGGACAAGTGCAGGCCCGTGAGACGGCGCGTGCCGTCCGCGCCTTCCTCGATTTCGAAATCGTCGACCCGCGTGCCGAAACGGTATTCGCCGCCCAGTTTCTCGATCGTCTCGCGCATGGACATCACCATGGTGACGAGGCGGAAGGTGCCGATATGCGGATGCGCTTCGGTGAGGATGTCCTGCGGCGCACCGGCCTTCACGAATTCGGTCAGCACCTTGCGGCCGAGATGGCGCGAATCCTTGATGCGGCTGTAGAGCTTGCCGTCCGAGAAGGTGCCCGCGCCGCCCTCGCCGAACTGCACGTTGCTTTCGGGATCGAGTACGGAGCGGCGCCACAGGCCCCAGGTATCCTTGGTGCGTTCGCGCACGGCCTTGCCGCGCTCGATGATGATCGGCCGGAAGCCCATCTGCGCCAGCACCAGCGCGGCCAGCAATCCGCAAGGCCCCGCGCCTATCACCACCGGGCGCAAGCCGTCCCAGCCTTCCGGTGCGCGGGTGACGAACGTGTAGGACGTATCGGGCGTGGGCCGCACATGCGGATCGGCCGCGAAGCGCGCGAGCACTTCCGCCTCATCGCGCACCGCGATGTCAAGCGAATAGATCAGCTTGATCGCCGTCTTGCGCCGCGCGTCATTGCCGCGCCGGGCGACGGTGAACCGTTCGAGATCGCCGGCGACCAGACCCAGCCGTTCGCACACGGCCCGTTCCAGATCGGCGGGCGTGTGGTCCAGAGGCAGGGCAAGGTCAGTCAGGCGAAGCATCGCGCGCCTTTAGCGGGGAAACGGGGTTTGCGCTATCGCGCTGCAGTTCAATTGTATCGTCATCCCCGCAAAGGCGGGAATCCAACTCCCGGTCCAGCGTTTTAACGAACGTCAGGAGATGGGTTCCCGCCTTCGCGGGAATGACGATACTACTTGATCCCGGCTGACCTCAGAACGCCTCGACGTCCATCTCCATCATCGAGGCCTTGCCGGACTTTATCGCCAGGAACATGGCTGTCGCCTGCGGCAGGATGCGGTCGAAGAAGAAGCGCGCGGTGGTGAGCTTGGCCTTGTAGAAGGCGGCGTCCTCAGTGCCCTCGGCCAGTCTGGCCTGCGCGATCAGGGCGGTCTTGGCGAAGCAGTACCCCATCGCCACAAGGCCCGTCAGGCGCAGATATTCGGTCGCAGCGGCACCCGCCTCTTCGGGATCGGCCATGCCCTTCTGCGCGACGGTCGCGGTCGAGAGCTGGAGCGCGCCGAAGGCCTTTTCCAGCCCCTCGATCATCTTGCCGAACGTTTCGTCTTCCTTGTGTGCCTCGATGAATTCCGAGACCGGGTGGAAAAACGAGCGCAGATAGCGGCCCATGTGCGCGGGCAGCTTGCGGCCGACGAGGTCGAGCGCCTGAATGCCATTGGTGCCTTCGTAGATCATCGCGATCCGCGCATCGCGCACGTATTGCTCCACGCCGCTTTCGGCGATGTAGCCGTGGCCGCCATAGCACTGCACCGAAAGGTTCGCGCTTTCGAAACCGAGATCGGTAAACAGCGCCTTCACCACCGGCGTCATCAGCGCGATGAAGTCGCTGGCGCGCTGCTTCACTTCGGGATCGGTGGAGAACTTCTCCGCATCGAGCGCCCGGCTGACCCAGGCGCAGATCGCGCGGCAGCCTTCGTTGTTGGCGCGCATGGTCATTAGCATGCGGCGCACGTCCGGGTGGACGATGATCGGATCGGCCGGGCCGCCCGGGTTCTTCACGCCCGACAGCGAACGCCCCTGCAGGCGCTCCTTCGCGTACCACACGGCGGACTGATAAGCCGCCTCGCCCAGACCGAGGCCCTGCACGCCCACCGAGACGCGCTCGGTGTTCATCATCGTGAACATGGCCTCCATACCCTTGTGCGGCTTGCCGACCAGCCAGCCAGTCGATTCGTCGAAATTGAGCTGGCAGGTGGCCGAGGCCTTGATGCCCATCTTGTGTTCGATCGCGGCGACCGAAACGCCATTGGCCGGGCCCGGCGTGCCGTCATCCTTGGGCAGATACTTGGGCACGAGGAACAGGCTGATGCCCTTCACCCCTTCGGGCGCGTCGGGCATGCGGGCAAGGACGAGGTGAACGATATTCTCGGTCAGGTCCTGCTCGCCAGCGGAGATGAAAATCTTGGCGCCGGAAATCTTATAGGAGCCATCCTCCTGCGGCACCGCCTTGGTGCGCAGCATGCCGAGATCGGTGCCGCAATGCGGCTCGGTGAGGCACATCGTGCCGGACCATTCGCCCGAGACCATCTTGGGCAGATAGGACTGCTTCAACTCGTCGCTGGCATAGCCTTCGATCGCGGTGGTCGCACCGTGGGTGAGGCCGGGATAGAGGCTGAAGGCGACATTGGCCGAGCAGATCATCTCCTCGGTCATCTTGTTCACTTGCTCGGGCAGGCCCTGCCCGCCCCACTCGGGATCGGAAGCCAGCGCGCACCAGCCGCCATCGCGGAACAGGTCGTAGGCTTCCTTGAAGCCCTCGGGCGTGCGCACCACGCCGTTTTCGAGTGTGCACCCCTCGATATCGCCGCTGCGGTTCAGGGGCAGCAGCACTTCCTGCGCGACCTTGGCCGCTTCTTCCAGAATGGCATCGACAAGATCGGGCGTGAATTCCTCCAGCGCCGCCAGATTGCCGAACCCGTCATCGGTGTGAAGCTCGTGCAGCACGAACTTCATGTCGCGCAAGGGTGCTTCGTAGACCTGCATTCTCACTCTCCTTGCGGGCGCCCGGCACCCGGCAATTCTACCCATACCTTCATCATTCCCGCGAAGGCGGGAATCCATCTCGTGCCCTTGCCGAACCGGCCAGCCCGTCAACTGGACCCCCGCCTTCGCGGGGATGACGAAGATTTCTTAGGGGCATCGGATGCCCCGGCATACATCAATTCCGCAGCGGCTTGCCGATTTCCAGCATGTGCTCGACACGCGCGATGGAGCGCGGTTCGCGCACCAGTCGCATGAACGTCTCGCGTTCCAGCTTCAGCAGATCCTGCTCGGTCACGGTATCGGTGATATCGGCATCGCCGCCGCTCAGCACCGTGGCCAGGGCATCGGAGACGACCATGTCGTAATCCGTCGCCTTGCCCTGCTTGTGGAAGCCTTCGGCGGCCATGCTCATGGCGATGCGGCCACTGGCCCCCGGCAGCCTGAACTTGGGCGCTTCGGGCGGGGTGTAGCCCTCCACCAGCGAGAGTGCCTTCTGCTTGGCGTCATGGAGCAAACGGTCGCGGTTCATGGTAATCCCGTCCTCGGGCCGCAGGAACAGCATTTCCTTGGCCTGCGCGGCGGACTTGGAGACCGTGGCGGTCGAGACCGTCTCGAACACCTTGGCGACCGCTGGCATCGGGCCGCGCGGCATCCTGTTCGCCTTGCGGGCACGGTCGAGCATTTCGCCATTGCCGCCCCAGCCGGGAATCAGGCCGACACCGCATTCGACGAGGCCGGTGTACAGCTCGGCATGGGCCTGCACCGCGTCGCAGTGGAGCAGGATTTCGCACCCGCCGCCCACGGCAAGCCCTGCAGGCGCGCCGACTACAGGGAACGGCGCGTACTTCAGGCCCTTGTAGGCCATCTGCCCGCCCGCCACGAGTTTCTCGATCTCGCCCCAGGCCGCGATGTTGAGGCCGAAGAGGGCCAGGCCCAGATTGGCCCCGGCGGAGAAGCTGTCAGCATCGGTATAGACCACCAGCGCCTTGTACTGCGCGGCCACCATCGGGATGGCCTGCACGATGAGCTTCATCACCTCGCCGTCGAGCGCGTTCATCTTGCCGGTGAATTCCAGGCAGACCACGCCATCGCCCACGTCCCACAGCGCGGCGGAGGCGTTCTTGAGAATGGGCTTGGCGGCCAGCTTGATATCGGCGAGGCGCAGCACCCCTTCGGGGCGCACCACATCGTGATATTCGCCGTCGAGGCCAAGGAACTGGCGCTTGCCGTTCTCGATCCGGTAGAAAGTGCGTGTCCCAGCCACCTTGAGCATTTCGGGCACCGGCCGGCCTTCGGCTTCGAGCCGGTCGGCGAGGTACTTCGCGCCCAGCTTGTCGATCATCTCGAAAGGTCCGGCGCTCCAGTTATAGCCGAGCTTCATGGCATCATCGATGGCCACCACGTCCGCCGCCGCCGAAGGCACCAGAGCCGCGGCGTAAGCCAGCGTGCCGCCCATCACCGCCCAGGCATAGGCGCCGATGTCGCCCTTGCTTTCGGCCAGCGCCCTGAGATCGCCCTTGGCGGCAGGCCCGCGCGGGCCCTGCGGCTTGACCGCCGCGTGATATTCGCCCGTCGCCAGATCGATGGCTTCCTTGCGGCGGCCCGCTTCCTTGTTGAGGCGGTAGAACCCGCCCTTGCCCTTGCGGCCGGTATAGCCATCCGCGATCATCTTCTCGATCAGCGGCATGGTGCGCGCAATCGCATGATAGGGATCGTCCCGGGGCAGCGTGGAAGGTGCCGATGCGGTTGGCGATGAAGCCCGGGGTGTCCTTGGCATGGACCACCGTCTTGCCCATCGCGACATCGGCGAACTGTTCGACCTTCGCCGCCACGCCCGCATCGGTGGCGGGGCCGGTGACGATTTCCAGCAGGCGCATGTAGCGCGGCGGGTTGAAGAAATGGGTGATCAGGAAATCGCGCTTGAACGCGTCCGAACACCCCTGGACGAGGTTTTCCAGCGGGATTGTGGACGTGTTGGACGAAACCGCCGTGCCATCGCGCTTCACCGCCTCAAGCTTGGCGTAGAGGCCCTGCTTGATGTCGAGCCGTTCGATCACCGCCTCGATCACCCAGTCGCACTCGGCGACCTTGTCGAGATGGTCCTCGATATTGCCGGTCTCGACCAGTTTGGCAGCGGACTTGCTCATGAACGGCGCGGGCTCGGTCCTGAGCATTTTCGCGACCGCGCCTTCGGCAATGGCGTTGCGATTGGTACCGTCCCTGGGGACGATATCGAGCAGCACCACCGGCACTCCGGCGTTGGCGACTTGCGCGGCGATCCCGGCACCCATGGTGCCGGCGCCGATCACGCAGACTTTCTGGATGGGCTGGCTCATTCCCCCGGTACTCACTGTACAGCCTCCAGCACAGTTGCGATGCCCTGCCCGCCACCGATGCACTGGCTGGCGAGCGCGTACTTGCCGCCTTCGCGCTTGAGCAGCGCCGCCGCCTTGCCGACGATTCGCGCGCCGGTCGCGCCGAGCGGGTGGCCGATGGCAATCGCGCCGCCGTCGATATTGGTCTTGGCCATATCGAGGCCGAGATCCCTGACACAGGCGATGGCCTGCGAAGCGAAAGCCTCGTTCAGTTCCACCACGTCGAGATCGGCGGCAGTGATACCCGCACGTTCCAGTGCCTTCTGGCTGGAAAGGATCGGGCCGAGGCCCATCGTCTCCGGCGCGCAGCCGCTGATGCTCACTGCCTTGATTCGGGCGAGGATCGGCAAGTCGTTCTTGCGGGCATAGTCCTCTGTCGTGACCAGCACCGCACTGGCACCATCGGTCAGCGGCGAAGATGTGCCCGCCGTGACCGAACCATTGGCATCGAACGCGGGCTTCAGGCCCGCGAGGTCCTCGGCCGTGGTGCCGGGGCGGATCGTGCCGTCCTCGCTCACCGGGCCACCCCTGGTTTCGATCGGCACGATTTCGTCGGCGAACTTGCCCGCCTCACGCGCGGCAGCAGCGCGCTTCTGGCTCTCCACGGCAAGCGCTTCCTGCTCCGCGCGGCTGATCTGATACGTGTTGGCGACGTTTTCCGCCGTTTCGCCCATGCTCATGTAGACGCCGGACTTCTTCGCGAGTTCCGGGTTCGGCATGGGATTGAAGCCCATCATCGGCACCCGGCTCATCGATTCGACGCCCGCACAGATGAAGGCCTCGCCCGCGCCCACCGCAATCTGGCCCATGGCATAGTGGATCGCACTCATCGACGAGCCGCAGAAGCGGTTCACCGTCATGCCGCCCAGCGAAATCGGCAGGTCCGCCAGCAGGCCGATGAGGCGCGCGACATTGAGGCCCTGCTCCCCTTCCGGAAAGGCGCAGCCAACCACCAGATCTTCGATTTCCGCCGGGTTCACACCGGTCTTGCCGATCAGCCCGCGAATCACCTGGGCTGTCAGGTCATCGGGGCGAACCCGCGCCAGTGCGCCTTTGTTGGCCAAGTGAAAGGGGGAGCGGGCGTAACCCGCAATCACGACGCTTTGCATGCACTCTCTCCATCGGGGGGACTCGGCGTAGCCATTCTAGCGCCGGATCGGCGCCCTCCACAATTCTTCCCTATAGGTGCAATAATTTCCCTATACGTCAAGCAAATTTTGAGCTAGGCATCTTGCATCAGCCCCGGGCCTGCCTCTCTCTCGCGAGAGCTTCGGACCGGAAAAACAGGGGCCGAGAAGAGAGGAATGAAAGGTCGCACATGACAGTGTTGAAACGCGTAGCCATGGCGTTTGTTGCCACTGCCGCCATCGCAAGCCCCGCTTTCGCGGTCAGCCCCGACACCGTTCTGGGCAAATGGCAGACACCCACCCGCCACGGCGTTGTCGAGATCGCGCGCTGCGACAAATCGATCTGCGGCCGCCTGCTCAACTCGGACGGCATTCGCGCCGACGCGGACTTGCGCGACGTGAACAACAAGGACGGGGCGAAGCGCAGCCGCAAGGTCAAGGGGCTGGCCATGCTCGGCGGGTTCACCCGGCACGACAGCAAGTGGTCGGGCGGCTGGGTCTACAACGCCGAGGACGGCGGCACCTACAAGGCCACGATCACCCCCACCGGCCCGGACAGCCTGAAACTCAAGGGCTGCATCGTCTGGCCGCTCTGCAAGACACAGACATGGACCCGGCTGCCGTGACGGCCCGCCGGAATACGAAGACCCGGAATACGAAGAATTGACTTTGGGAGTTACCTGAAATGAAGACTGTTTACGGCCGCATTCTCCTCTCGGGCACGGCTTCGGCCCTGGCTCTTGGCACGGCCGGCGCCGCGCATGCGCAGGCTTTCTATCTGCAGGAACAGTCCGTCCGCGCGCAAGGCCGCGCGTTCTCGGGCGAGGCGGCCGATACCGGGGTCGATTCGATCTGGTGGAACCCGGCCGCCATCGCCGGGATGGAAGGCGGCGAGGCAGCGGTGCACGCCAGCGCCATCCTGCCGCGCGGCAAGGTCTCCGATCAGGGCACCATCCTCGTCCGCCCGGGACAGGCCCCGGCACCGGTCGGCGGCGATCCGGTGGAGAAGAACCCGATCAACAACGGCCTGCTGCCTTCGGGCGCGATCGCCTATGGCTTCGGCAAGGTGGCGCTGGGCCTGGCGGTGACCGCGCCCTATTCCTTCACCACCGATTATGCCGCGGACAGCTGGTCGCGCTATTCGGCGGACAAGACCAAGCTGCTCACGTTCGATATCCAGCCCACTGTCGCAGTGGAACTGACCCCCGGCCTGAAACTGGGCGCCGCGCTCAACATCGAACATGCCGATGCCACGCTGAGCAATTACCTGCCCAACCTCTCTCCGCTGCTCGCGGACGGGCATCAGACGCTTTCGGGCAAGGGCTGGGATGTGGGCTGGTCGGCGGGCATGCAATATCACACCGGTCCGTTGTCGCTCGGCCTCTCCTACAAGTCGAGCATCAAGCACAAGCTCAAGGGCACGGTGCTGACTGAAGGCCTGCTGGGCCCGCTGGCCGGACAGAACGGCACGATCAGCACTCATGCGACCTATTCCACGCCGTGGATGGCGATGGGCAGCGTGCGCTACAAGGCCACCAACAAGCTGACGCTCAACGCGCAAATCGTGCGCTATGGCTGGAGCGAGTTCGATTCCATTGATCTGGGCGATCCGCTCAATGTATCGATCCCGGAAAACTACAAGAACAGCTGGAGCTATTCCGTGGGTGCAGACTATGCCGTAAGCCCGAAATGGACCGTGCGCGGCGGCGTGCAGTACGCCGGAACGCCCACGCGTGACGGCAACCGCGATGCGCGCGTGCCGGATGCGGACCGCTGGAACTTCTCGGCTGGCACCAGCTATGCCGCCACCAGCCACATCACGGTTGACGCGGCGGCCTCCTACATCTCGTTCAAGGATGCCTCCATCGACCGGCCCACGGCGGCCTATGCCGGAACGCCGGTGCAGACGCCGGTTCTGGTCGACGGCTCGCTGACCGATGCCTACGCGATGGTCTTCTCGCTCGGCGCGCGGGTGACGTTCTAATGGGCGGCGAGGCGGCGATCGGCGGTGGAAAACACCCGGCAACTTCTTCCTGCTCCTCCCAACTGCCGGAAGAGATGCCGCCGATCGCGCCGCGCCTGCTGACCGACCTGCTGGACCATGCCGTGGAATGCCACAGCGCCTGGCCCGCAATAGACTTCATGGGCCGCAAGTGGTCCTATGCCGAAATCGGAGAACTGGTCCGCAAGGCCGCGCGCGGCCTGCAGGATCTGGGCGTGACCAAAGGCACCCGCGTCGGCCTGTGCCTGCCGAACACGCCCTATTACGTAGTCTGCTACTTCGCGATCCTGCGCATCGGCGGCGTGGTGGTGAATTTCAACCCGCTCTACACCGAGCGCGAAATGGCGCATCTGGTGGAGGATTCGGGCGCCGAAGTCCTGATCACCACAGACCTTGCGCTGTCCCTGCCGAAGATCGAACCGCTGGTGGGCAAGGATACGCTGCACCGCGTGATCGTGTGCCCCTTTGCCGATGCGCTGCCTTCGATGAAACGGCGGGCGTTCCTGCTGTTCAAGCGGCGGGACATCGTCCACGAACCGCATGACTTGCGCTATGTCCGCTTTGCCGACCTGATCGCGCGCGATGCCGATCCCGATCCGGTCGTACGCGATCCGCACGATCTGGCCGTGCTGCAATATACCGGCGGCACCACCGGCGTGCCCAAGGGCGCGATGCTCAGCCATGAAAACCTGGCGGCGAACAGCGCGCAGATGATCGCCCATGTCGGCCACATGCCCGATCATCAGGAACGCACGCTGGGCGTACTGCCGCTGTTCCACGTCTTCGCGCTGACGACCGTACTGAACTATTCGGTCGATACCGCGGCGGAAATGATCCTGCTGCCGCGCTTCGAGATGAAGAACTTCCTCGCCACCGCGCGGCGCACCAGGCCCACCCAGTTCTTCGGCGTGCCCACGCTTTACACCGCACTCAACAAGGAACAGCTTCACGGCGAGTTCGACAGTGTGCGCGTGTGCATTTCCGGCGGCGCGCCGCTGCCGCTGGAAGTGCGCAAGGCGTTCGAACAGAAGACCGGCGTGAACGTGGTGGAAGGCTACGGCCTGTCAGAGGCCAGCCCGATCATCGCCTGCAACCCGATCGAAGGGCTGGTGAAGGACAATTCCTGCGGCCCCGCCTTCCCCGGCACCGCGCTCGAAATCCGCGATCCGGACGAACTCAACCGCGTCTGCAAGACCGGCGAGAAAGGCGAAGTCTGCGCGCGCGGCCCGCAAGTGATGAAAGGCTACTGGAACCGGACCGAGGCCTCCGAACGCACATTTATCTATGGCGCGCTGCGAACAGGAGACATTGGCTATCTGGACGAAGACGGCTATCTCTTCCTGGTGGACAGGATCAAGGACATGATCCTGTGCGGGGGCTCCAACGTTTATCCTAGGGTTATCGAGGAAGCGATCTACGAGCATCCGGCGGTGGCGGAAGCGGCTGTGATCGGCGTACCCGATCCCTATCGCGGCCAGTCCCCGAAAGCCTTTATCGTGCTGCACGAAGGAAACAGTCTGGATGAAGAAACAATGATGGCCTTCCTGCGCGAACGACTGAACAAGATCGAAATACCGGGCGCGATCGAATTCCGCACCAGCCTGCCCAAGACCATGGTCGGCAAGCTCTCGAAAAAGGACCTTGCCGAAGAGGAAGCCGCCCGCCGCGCTGCGGGCCAGACTGCATGAGCAGCAACGGCGCCCTTGAGGATCATCCCGAGGTGCTGGGCATCCAGGAAGCGGCGAACCTGCTGGACGTGACCATGCGCACGCTGCGCTTCTATGAGGACAAGGGCCTGATCGCCCCGCAGCGGGCAGGCACCACGCGCATCTATTCGCGGCGCGAGATCGGCCGGATGCAACTGATCCTGCGCGGCAAGCGGCTGGGTTTCAGCCTTCGCGAGATCAAGGAATTCCTCGATCTCTACGATGTCGATCCCGAACATGTGGAGCAGGTCCGCCAGCTCATCGGCAAAGTCGGGGAACGCGTCGGCGAGTTGCGCAAGCAGAAGCGCGCGATCGAACAGACGCTGGGCGAACTGCTCTCCATCGAACAGCAGGCGCGCGAGTGGCTGCAGGGCCCGCACGGCACGGGAAGCGAAGCGTATGACTGATCCGCTTCCCGGCGCGGTCGAGGAACTGCGCGACCTGCTGACGATCGAGGAACTCGATACCGATCTCTATCGCGGCGCGCCGTCTGCCGAAGGGCCGGGCCGCGTGTTCGGCGGGCAAGTGGTGGCGCAGGCACTGGCCGCCGCCGCACGGTCCATGGCCGAAGGCAAGCAGGCCCATTCGCTCCACGCCTATTTCCTGCGCGCGGGCGATACCACGCGGCCGATCGTCTACCGCGTGCTGCGCGATTTCGACGGTGGCAGCTTCGCCAACCGGCGCGTGGTGGCGATGCAGGGCGCTCTGCCGATCCTGAACCTTGCCGCCTCGTTCCACCGGACGGAGAATGGCTTCGCCCATGCCGCCACGATGCCCGACGTGCTGCCGCCCGAAGCCTGCCCCGATCTCGCCACTGCACTGGCCGCTTCCGGCCAGCCGATGCCTCCCGCCATGCTCGAACGCCTCGCCGCGTTCGAGGTGCGCCCCGGACCGCCCTCGCTCTCCGATGCGGATGGATCGGGAATGCCCAGCCAGTTTCTGTGGTTCCGCCTCGCCGGCCCGATGCAGACCGATCCCACGATGGCACGCGTGGTGCTGGCCTATGCCAGCGATTTCGCGCTCGTGACCACGACCGTGCTGCCGCACCCGGTCAGTTTCTTCTCCCCCAAGCTGCAGGTCGCCAGTCTGGATCATGCAGTGTGGTTCCACGCCGCGCCCCCGGTCGACGACTGGCTGCTCTATTTCATGGACAGCCCCTGGTCCGGCCACGCTCGTGGTTTCGCCCGCGGATCGATCTTCAACCGTGCTGGCACGCTGGTAGCCAGCGTGGCGCAGGAAGGGATGTGCCGTTTCGTGGGGGACGCAATGGGCGCCTCAGCGGTCTGAGGTAATCTCCACCGAGCCATCGGCCCTCGGGGACAGGCCCAGGCCGAAACCGGACTGAAGCGCCCCCAGGAACTTGTCCGATTCCGAAAGACCGAACCGACCGCCCACGCGCAGCGAGGCGATCTTCGGATCGGCAACCACGATGGGCGCGGCGCGGTAGCGGTTGAACTCGGCCGCCGCCTCGCCGATCGTCAGCCCGTCGAATTCCAGCATCCGGCCCTGCCAGGCGGTGCGCCGGGCAATCGTCCGGCTGTCCAGTACCGAAGCGACAATCGCGCCCGGCCCGATCCGCGCGCCGTGTCCTGCCGCGACGCGGGCTTCCTGCCCGGTGCCGTCGCGCACCGACACGATCCCTTCGGTCACGGTCAGTTCGACATCGTCCCGGTGGCGGCGGATCGTGAACTGCGTGCCAACCGCGCGCGTCACTGTATCTCCGGCCTCGACATCGAAAGGCCGCGCCTTGTCATGCGCAACATCGAACGACGCCTCACCCCGCACCAGCCGCAGCAGGCGGCGGTTCTCGCTGTAGGCGACCCGCACTTCCGAATCGGTGTTGATGTGCAAGATGCTGCCGTCCGCCAGCCGCACTTCGCGCACTTCGCCAAGCTGGGTAGAAAAGCTTTGCCCGTCCGTGGCGATCATCCGCGCCACCGGCACCAGTCCTGCCAAGGCCAGCACCGCCACGCCGGACAGGATCACGCCCCGGCGCGAAACACCCCTGCCCGTTTCCACCGGCACGATCACTTCGTCCGGTTCGTCGTCGTCAGGCAGATCGAAGCCCAGCGCCTTCAGCCGCTCGGAATCCTTCCATGCGCTTTCCGCGCGCGCAAAGGCAACGGCGTGCGCCGGGGCCTGCTCCACCCATGCCATGATTTCGGCGCGTTCGGCCTCGCCGGCGTCAGGAAGGCGAACAGCGAGCTTCGCAGCTTTCGCTTCGATGTCCGCTTGTGTCCGTTGTTTTGACATCTGTTGCTCTGGCATCTGCCGTTCCGGCTGTTCTCGGCTCGAGGACGGATTCCTCGCGTTCCCGCCGCGCCCGCATAATCAAGAGCACGGCTTTGGCCAAATGTTTCTCTACGGTAGAAACGGACAGCGAAAGCTCTTCCGCTATGGCCCGCATCGATTTTTCCTGCACACGGCGCATGTGGAATACGCGGCGGCACTGGCGCGGCAGCTTCGGCAGGAAGTCCTGCAGCCAGCGCAGTTCCGAACGCGCATGCAGCTGCGCTTCCAGAGTCGTGTGCGAGTGCAGCAATTCAAGGTCGGCAATCTGCTCGAAAGACACAATTTTATCGCGCCGCGCCTCATCGATGATCAGGTTGCGGGCGATGTGAAACAGATAGGCCCGGCCATGTTCCACCCGTTCCCAGTCTGCTGTGGACCAGGCGCGCGCCAGCACTTCCGAAAGCGTATCGTCAAGATCCTGGCTGGAGCGGAGAATGCGGCTCAAACGGCCGCGCAGCGCAGCCTGATGCGGCAGTATGACTGCCTCAAACCAGTCCAGCTTGGCGCGGATTTCGTCCAAATGCGTCCCCCCGATCGATGTGCCCAGCCCCTCCGT
>JARROF010000132.1:0-14086 GCA_037384205.1 Novosphingobium sp.
ATTGCTGGAGCGATTTCCGACCCCAAAACATCTCACAAAATGATGTTAAATCAATATGATGATTGAACATCGACACAAAATCTGGTATTTTATCTTCAGGCATGTGTAGCTTAACGGCTTACCGTAATTTTTATTTGTTTATCAGATATTTACGCATAATAACGCCGCCAGCCGCCGACTTCCTCCTGGAGGAGGATCTGAAGGGTTCCGGAGTTCCGGAAACAGACGAGATGACGACTCGTCTGACCGAGCGCCTCGACATCGTCCACCCCATGATCCAGCCGCCCATGACGTTCGCTGCGGGCGGACCCTTGGCCAAGGCAGTATCCGACGCCGGGGCGCCTGGAATGATCGGCGGCGGCTGTGGGGACGCCCCGAAGATGCTCGATGTCCCACAGGACCAGGGTTTATGGGGCCCCGGGCAAGACCGGACTGGATTGATCGCTCCATGAGGGATGGGGAATAGCGACTGCGCCGCGGCGCGGACACATCGGCCGGTGTGCAGATTGGCGGCTTTGCGAGACATAATGGCGGTATTTCGCAATCAACGACCGGCGCTCCTCGCTATGCGATAGCAAATGCGAGTCATTATCATATTTACTGCTCCGCATGAGGGGGCGTAAGTGTTTTCGGATCCAGATTCTGCCGGTCCGGGTCGTCCGGGACTTGTGGCGGTATTCCGACCGGCATGTGCGGGGCGTGGCTTGGGCGCCTCGACGTGACCGCGCCGGGCTTACGCATCGCGTTCCAGCGCGAGGCGCTGGATAGCGGGCGTCTGCAGGCGCGGCTGGCCCGTAATCCGCAGGAGGCGGCACGGGCCGTGCGCGATGCCGCCGAGCGCGGTTCGGTGGCGGCTCAGCTCGTGCTCGGCCAGATCCTGCTCGACGGGCGCGGAACCCGCCGCGATCCCGAGGCCGCGCTGATCTGGTTCGAGCGCGCCGCGAAGCAAGGCGATCCCGAAGCGTGGAACATGGTCGGGCGCTGCCATGAAAAGGGCTGGGGCGTGCCGCAGGACTATCGGCGGGCCGCCGGCTATTTCGAGGAAGCGATCCGCCGCGGCCACGTCTGGGCCAAAGTCAACCTTGCCCAGATCCTGATGCGGCTGGGCGATCCCGCCGACCGGCCGCGGGCCTATACGCTGTTCCGCCAGGCCGCCGAGGCCGGCAATCTGAAAGCGATCAATTCGCTCGCCCGTTTTCTGGAGGAAGGCTGGGTCGTCCCCGCCGATCCGGTCGGCGCGGCCCGCCTCTACCGGCTTGCCGCCGAACGCGGCGACCATTGGGCGCAGTTCAACCTTGCCACGCAGATGTGGGCCGCCGGCGCGCCCGATGAGGCGATCGCCCTGATCGGGCGCGCGATCGCCGCCAGCGACACCGGCTTCCGCCGCCGCATCGCGCCGCTTCTGATCGATCGCCCCGATACGGCGCTGCGGCAGCTGGGGCTGGAGGCGCTGGCCCGCTGCGCGGCGGACGGTGATGGCGACGATCAATACCGCTATGCGATCGCGCTTGCGGCCGGTGCCGCAGGGTGGCCCAACCCGCGCGCCGCGCGCGTCTGGTTTCGCCGGGCCGCCGCTCAGGGACACCGCGAGGCGATCCTGCGCTGCCGCCCATTGGCCCTGCTGCGCGATAGCGCGCGCCGCTGCTTTCGCCGCTTTTTGCGTCCCGGGATCGCCCGGACCCCGGCATCCCCCCTTCTCGAGCCTTTGAGGTAAACCGACCGATGACTGCCCAGATCCAATCCCGATCCCGCGTGGAAAGCCTGCGTCCCGCCATGTCCGCATCCAACCTTTCGGCCAGCCTCGCGACCGGACTGATGCTGATGGGCGCCGGCAGGGCCGAAGCGCAGGAAGCGCCCCCGCCCAAGCCTGCGGACGCGGCGATCCAGCTCGGCCCGGTCAAGGTCGGGGCCGAAGCCGAAGGCGATGCAGGATCGAACGTGCTGCGGCGCGGCACCCGGCTCGACCGCCTGCCCGACGACATCCAGGGCACGCCCCAGACGATCACGGTCATCCCGCAGGTGATGATCCAGCAGCAACAGGCGACCACCGTCGACCAGGTGCTGAAATATGTGCCGGGCGTCACCGTGGCGACCGGAGAAGGCGGCGGGGGCATGAACGGCGATGCTTTTCGCATCCGCGGCTTCGACGCCAAGGGCGATGTCTATATCGACGGCCTGCGCGACTTCGGCGCCTATGTCCGCGATGATTTCGCGACCGAGTCGGTGCAGGTGTTCAAGGGCTCGTCCTCGGAGAGCTTCGGCAACGGCACCACCGGCGGCGCGATCAACCTGCAGAGCAAGACGGCGCATCCTGGCGACAGTTATGAACTGCGGGGCACGCTCGGCAACGGGATGCAGAAGCGCGTCGTCGCCGACGTCAACAAGCAGCTCAATGCCACCACGGCGCTGCGGGTGGTCGGCATGTGGCACGATCAGGACATCGTCGATCGCGATCATGTCTATTCGCGGCGGTGGGGCGTGCTGGGTTCGCTCGGCTTCGGTCTGGGAACCGACCAGACGCTGACGATCACCTATATGCACCAGCACGGCAACCGCCGTCCCGACATGGGCGTGCCGATCCCGCTCCGCGCGGACGGGCAGGTCGCGTATCCGATCACCGAATATGGCGCCCCCCGCTCGAACTATTATGGCAAGGAGACCGACAAGGACGTTACCAACGTCAACATCCTGACCGTGCGCTATCACAAGGAAATCGGCGACTGGCTGACGATCTCCAACGATACGCGCTATGCCCATTATACCCGCCGCATGGCGTTCACGCCGACGATCTGCGACGATGGCGCCAATGCGCTCTTTTATGATCCGGCAGGGGCGCTGAGCGGTGCCACCTACAGCTGTGCGAGCGATGCCGTCGCCGGCAATTTCAACACCGCCTATGGTGTCTGGCCGGTCTATGGCGTGACCCAGACAAGCAATGGCGGGCAGAATATCACGACCGCCACCGCGCGCTTCAACACGGGCACGCTGCGACACGAACTGGTGGCCGGCGTGGATGTCTATTACCAGCATAACCGCTTCGGCAGCCTCGGCGGCAACATGGCCCGCGCCGGCGGAACGCTGCTCGATCCGAAATTCGCCAATCCCGCAGGCTTCCAGATCAACGATCCCAGCACCAGTCGCACCCGCGCGCGCAGCTGGGACATCGGCCTGTTCGCGAGCGATCATATCTGGTTCACCGATAGCCTGTCGCTCCTCGCCGGACTGCGCTGGGACAGCTACCACGCCAAGTCGGCCAACTGGAACGCGGCCACCGGCGGCTTCGGCCCATGGACCCAGAGCGTCACCCATTTCCTGAGCCCCAAAGCCGCGCTGATCTGGGAGCCGACGCCCGGCCAGAGCTATTATGTAAGCTATGCCCGTTCGTTCACGCCGCAGGGCGCGAACCCGACCTTCCTGGGCACGGTTTCGGCAAACCAGCCCAATCTCACGCCCGACAAGAACCGGACGTTCGAGATCGGCGGCAAATGGAGCATCCTGAATGACCGGCTCGGTGCCACCGCCGCGCTGTTCCGGGTGGTCAAGAACCGGGGCACCTATAGCGACCCGCTGACCGGCGCCACCGTCAACGCCGGCGAGAAGGACCGGGTGCAGGGCGTCGAACTGGGCCTGACCGGCAAGATCACGCGGGACTGGGATGTCCAGGCATCCTACACGTACATGGACAGCAAGATCCTCGCCTTCACGCCCACCCTGTTCGATCGGGGGGACGCCAGCGGAAACCGTGTGCCCTATGTTTCGAAGCATGGCGTGGCGGTGTGGACCACTTATGACGTCGCACCGCTGATCCCCCATCTCCCCGGCAAGTTGCTGGTCGGCGGCGGGGTGAACTACCGCAGCCGGTATTTCGCCGATCCGTCGATGCGCAACGGCATTCCCGGGGGCACCACCTTCGACGCGCTGCTGTCCTACGAGGTCGACCAGTACCGGCTCGCGCTCAATGTGACCAATCTCACGAACAAGCTCTATTACAGTTCGGCCTTCTATTACCGCGCCGAAGTGGCGCCCGGCCGCACTTTCGCCGTCACCGGCAGCGTGAAGTTCTAAGGCCGATGCTCGTCGAGATTCCCGATGTGCTCACGGCCGACGAACTGGCCGAGGTCCGCCGCCTGATCGAGGCGGCGGACCTGGTCGACGGGCGCGTGACGGCCGGCGAGGTGGCGGCACGCGCCAAGCGCAACCTCCAGCTTCCACAGGATGGCCCGCAGGCGCGGCAGGCGGGCGAGATCATCCTGAAGGCGCTGGGCCGCAACGCGCTGTTCAACAGCGCGGCCCTGCCCTTCCGCGTGCTGCCGCCGCTGTTCAACCGCTATGACGCGGGCATGAAATTCGATGCCCATGTCGATGGCGCGGTGCGCGCGGTGCCGGGGGCCGGCATGCGCATGCGCGCCGATCTGTCCTCGACGCTCTTCCTGACCGATCCGCAGGACTATGATGGCGGCGAGCTGATCATCGAGCACAGCTACGGCACCAGCGCCGTCAAGCTGAACGCAGGCTCGATGATCCTCTATCCGGCCGGCAGCCTCCACCGGGTTACCGAGATCACGCGCGGCGCGCGCTGGGGCGCGTTCTTCTGGACCCAGTCCATGCTCAAGGACGATGGCCTGCGAACCCTGCTCTACGACCTCGACATGGCGATCATCGAGGTGCGCCAGCAGCTCGGCGCCGATACCCATGGCACGCTCGCGCTGACGGGCGTGTATCACAATCTGCTGCGCCGTATGGCGGAGCTATGAGCTTCGACATGGCCCCGCACGATTGCGGGCTGCCGGACGCCGTCGACCCGCCGGACAGTCCCGCCGCCCCCGTATCAGGCCCGGCCGCGGCGTTCGTGCCGCACATACGCACCGGCGGTTATGCGTC
Organism: Novosphingobium sp.; assembly: GCA_037384205.1. GTDB lineage: Bacteria > Pseudomonadota > Alphaproteobacteria > Sphingomonadales > Sphingomonadaceae > Novosphingobium. The sequence continues at coordinate 4,882 of JARROF010000132.1, forward strand.
CGATCCCCGGAACAAGGTGGCCGCGATCGCCATGACCTGCGCCTTGTATCTGGCCGCGCTGGCCGGTTTCCTCCTGTATCGCCCTGCGCCAACGGTGGTTCCGCCGCCAGCACGGCCGCTGGTGGTGACGCTGCGGCCTCTGGCCCAGCCCCCCGCCCGCAAGCGCGAAGATCAGCGCCGGCTTCGGCCGGTAGCGGCCAAACCGCACCAGCCCCGGCCCGCTCCCCGGGTGCCCGCTCCAGCGGTGCGGCCGGCGGCCATCCCGCTGGCGCTGCCAGCCGCACCGATCGCCGCCCCCGCAACCTTCCTCCCGGCTCCCCCGCCGCCGCCTGCACCCACACCGCCGGCAGCGCCGTCGCCCGCCACCGCGCAGGCCGCGCCCGAGCCGGCGCCGGTCAGGGAAGCTGCCGGAAAGGGAAAGGACAGTTGGGAGGGGCGTGTCCTGGCACGGCTGGAACGTTTCAAGCGATACCCGACAGCGGCGCGAAGCCGCCGCGTGGAGGGGGTGGCGACCATCCGCTTCCGGCTCGACCGTCAGGGGCATGTGCTGTCCTCTTGGATCGCACAAAGCTCAGGCGACGCCAGCCTCGACCGCGAGGCCCTGGCAACGCTCGCCCGCGCCGAACCGCTGCCGCCGATCCCGGCCGGGCGGCCGGATGAAGTCGAACTGATCGTTCCGGTCGAGTTCTACTTGCACCGTCCCTGACACCGAAAATTCCATCTTCTCCCGGCAGAATTAAGCATTCGTGCCATATTGTTTTCCAATCCCGCCATCTATATAAGAATCGTTCGCAATTAGCCGCAGGTCGCGGCAAGGTGCGGAGACATCGGATACAAGCGGAGCCAGAACGGAGGTCAAAGGTGCGGGTGAGCGATATCGAGGAGATTTTCGATCCTCATGAAGTTCCGCGCGCCGTCTCCGCGATCGGCATGGAGCTTGTGACGGAAGGCTTTGAAAGCGAGCCGCATGTCCACCGCAAGGCCCAGTTGATCATGGCCGTGCGCGGCCTCGTCACCTGCGAGGTGGCCAAGGGGCTGTGGATGGTCCCGCCGCAATGTGCGCTGTGGATACCGGGCGGGATGGAACACCGGGTGCGGGCGGTTGGCGAAGTCGAACTCTACGTGCTGTTTGTCGATCCGGACGTTGCGGACGAGCTTCCAGCCGAGTGCTGCACGATTGCCATCGCACCGTTGCTGCGGGAATTGGTGGTCGCCGTCTCGCGCTTGCCGCCGCTCTACGATCGCGGCGGGTCATCCGGCCGCCTGATCGATACCATGCTCGATCAGCTCGTCATCGCGCCGGTCGAGCATCTCCACCTGCCGATGCCCACGGACCCCCGCCTGCGCCGGATCGCCGATGCGCTGACCGCCGATCCATCCGACCGGGCGACGATTGGCGAGTGGGCGCAACGGGTCGCGATGAGCGAGCGGACGCTGTTCCGCCTGATCATGCGCGAGACGGGCATGAGCTTCGGCCGCTGGCGCCAGCAGTTCCAGATCATGTTCGCTCTGGAGCGCCTTACCGACGGGGACGCGGTGCAGGTTGTCGCCTTCGACCTTGGTTACGAGAGTGCCAGCGCCTTCATAACGATGTTCAAGAAGGCTCTGGGCCAACCGCCGGGGCAATATCTCGCCGCGCGCCGTGGCCTGGTGGCGGGGGAGAACGGGCAATGATGGCCGCCGCCTGACCGGCGCCTTCGGCCATCTGTCCGAGGCCCTCCATCCCCTGCGCAAACAGACACTGGCGGATAAACGAAGCAGGTTGGCAGGATGTCGGCATGACGGTTCGCCAGCGCCTCGATATACTCAATATATAGCGCAATCAGAAGCATCTGACGTTACAGATGTCTTCCGAAGCCCCGGCGCCCCGCTCACCCCACTCCCCTGGCGCCGGGGCGATTTCCCGAAAATCGGGAGAGGCGTGCTCTGGAACGAGGCGTGTAACCCGTCTCGCCGCCGGCGGGGCTCCTGTCGGCGGTATCGCGAAACAGATTGGCCGGATGCTGCAATCATACCCCCTTCATCCCGTTCCAGACTGCTTGCGGGCCGGGCCGTCTGGCGCCTGACAACAGAGATGGAGATCAGCATGGCAGGTAACGTGCAATTCAGGCTCGCCATTTTGTGGCTTGTCACGGCAGCGGGTGCGACGATGTTCGTGACGCTCCAGTCCTTTTCCTTTCTCAATGCCTATGTCAGGGCGCATGGCGCGATGCCTGCGGTCACGTTCGACCCGGCCATGTTGTGGATCGTCTTCGCCTTTTACGGCGCCTGGATCGTTCCGCCGCTGCTCGCGCTTGCGGGAACCCGGTGGGGCGACCGGGCCATGCTAGGCCTTGGCGGATTTCTCGTGATCCTCAACACGCTGGGCGGCATATTCGACGGCATGCGCGACGGCGGGCAGCTCATCTTTCTGGCGCTGCTGTGCATCGCACTTCCCGGCAGCTGCGCGACGCTGGCGTCCTGGCGCCATGTCAGGGCCGGCTGACGCGCTTCAGACCACCGAAGGAACACACGCCCATGCCAATGGACGGCGCCCGTTTCCCTAGCGGATGAGCCTTGGGCAGGAACCCGGACCGGCACTTTGGCAGGATTGAACGATCATTTGCCGGGCTATCGCAATTCGATTCCGCGCCGCCCCCTTAGGTGAGGAGATGAAGATGAACTGATCGCCATGAGGTCAAGCCGATGCTGATTCAAGATGCCGACTTTCCGATCATTCGGATGTATTATGACCGAACCGGCCCGGAGGGCGACGAAAGCGGTATCGCGCTGTTCGACAAGCTCCTGGCACAGCCCCGGCCTTTCGTGCTGATCGGCTTCGGCGGTTCGGATGAGGCGCACGAGCACACGCCGGAAGAACGCAAACAGGTTGCGCTCTTCATGAAGCGGAACCGCGAACCGCTCCACCGCCTGGTCAAGGCCATGGTCTATGTCGAGCCGGTCGCGGCCAAACGCTTCGTCGCCAAGGCCCAGGCATTCGTGTTCGCCAAGGCCTGGGGTTTCCCGATGATCGTCGCGAAATCCGAACCGGAAGCCCTGGCCGTTGCCGATCGCCTGCTGGCCGGCGAGGCTGCCGCCACGATCGCAGACCAATCCGATGCGTAAAGTTCTGCTGGGCACCGCCGGTGCCCTGGCCCTGCTCATCGCGGCGCTGATCGGCTGGCGGACGGTACGCAATTCGGCGCCGCCGCCCGCCGCCCCGCCGCCGCTGCCCGTGGCGGCGCAGGCCGTCGCCTATCGCAGCGTCCCGGATGAATTGCAGGCCGTTGGCTCGCTGCGGGCAGTGCGTGCGGTCACGCTGGCGGCCGACACGGCCGGCCGGATCACCGCGATCCGTTTCAAGGCGGGCGATCATGTCCGGCAGGGCGCCCCGATACTGACGCTGTTCGACGCGCCGGAGCGCGCCGACCTTGCCGCGGCCCGGGCCAAGGCCGCGTTCGCGCGCATCCAACTGCAGCGGTCGAAGGATCTGGCCCCATCCGGCGCGGAACCGCGCGAACTGCTCCAGCAGCGCCAGGCCGACTATGATCAGGCGGTCGCCGCGGTGCACCAGATCGAAGCCCGCCTGATCCAGAAAGCAATCCGGGCGATGCCATCGCGACACTGACCGCCCTCGACAGCCTCTACGCCGACTTCACGCTGCCGCAGGGCGATCTTGCCCGGCTGCATGTGGGGATGACGGTTGCCGTCACCAGCGATGCCTGGCCGGGCCGGCGTTTCGACGCGCGGATCACCGCGATCGAGCCCGTTGTCGAAAGCGACACGCGCAATCTCTCCGTTCAGGCCACGCTCGCCAATCCCGATAACGCGCTCCGTCCGGGCATGTACGTCACGGCCAATGTCGTGCTGCCCGGCCGCAAGGCGCTGGTCGTCCCGGCAACCGCGATCCAGACATCGGCATCGGGCGACAGCGTGGTCGTCGTGCGGGGGCAGGACGCCCGGCATGGCGGCAAGGCACAGTTCGTCCCGGTGAAGACCGGCCGCCAGATCGGAGACGATGTCGTTGTCGATTCGGGCCTGAAGCCGGGTGATGTCGTCGTGACCGCCGGCCAGCTTCGCATCCAGCCGGATGCGGCGGTCACAGTCACGTCCGCTTCCGCCGCCACCCAGCCCTGAAACCGGAGCGGATCATGCGCTTTACCGATTTGTTCATCCGCCGGCCGATCCTGTCGCTTGTCGTCAGCCTGCTGATCCTGCTGGTTGGCGTCAGCGCCATGTTCTCGCTGCCGATCCGGCAATATCCCTATCTTGAGAACGCCACGATCACGGTCACGACCAATTTCCCGGGCGCGACCCAGGAAGTGATGCAGGGCTTCGTCACGACGCCCATCGCGCAGTCGATCGCCACTGCGAGCGGCATCGAATATCTTACCTCCAACTCGACGCAGGGCACCAGCACGATCAAGGCGCACCTCGTGCTCAACGCCAATGCCGACCGGGCGATGACCGAGGTGCTCGCCAAAGTGCAGCAGGTCAAATACCGGCTGCCGGAAGGCACGACCGACCCCGTCATCACCAAATCGACCGAGGGCGGCACCGCCGTCCAGTATGTCGCCTTCTATAGCAAGACGCTGACTATTCCGCAGATCACCGACTTCGTCAGCCGGGTCGCCCAGCCGCTGTTCACCAACATCCCGGGCGTGGCCTCGGCCGACGTCATCGGGGGCCGTGCCCTGGCGATGCGGATCTGGATCGACCCGGTCAAGCTCGCGGCGCGCGGTCTCTCCGCCAGCGATGTCTCGGCGGCGCTCAAGGCGAACAACGTCCAGGCGGCGCCGGGTCAGCTCAAGAGCACGCTGACCGTCACCGACATCACCGCCGACACCGACATGCGCAGCGTCGATGATTTCCGGCAGATGGTCATCAAGACCGGAACGGATGGATCGGGCCTCGTGCGGCTCGGCGATGTCGCCACTGTCGAGATCGGGGGCCGGAATTATGACACCGCCTCCTTCGCCAAGGGCATCCCTGCGGTCTTCATCGCGATCCAGCCGTCGCCCGAGGGCAATCCGCTGGAAATCGTCAAGGCGGCGAAGGGCCTTCTCCCGAAGATCCGCATGATGGCGCCGCCGGACCTGACCGTAACGCCGAACTACGACGTCGCGAAATTCGTCAATGCCTCGATCGAGGAAGTCACGCATTCGCTGGTCGAGGCCATCGTCATCGTGATCCTCGTCATCTTCCTGTTCCTGGGCTCGGTCCGTGCGGTCATCATCCCGGTCGTCACCATCCCGCTGTCTCTGGTGGGCACGGCCGCGCTGATGCTGGCCTGCGGTTTCTCGCTGAACTTGCTGACGCTGCTGGCGATGGTGCTCGCCATCGGTCTGGTGGTCGATGACGCGATCGTGGTGGTGGAGAATATTCACCGTCACATCGAGGAGGGCCTGTCCCCGGTCCAGGCGGCGATCACCGGCGCGCGCGAAATCGTGGCGCCGGTGATTGCGATGACCATCACGCTCGCCGCCGTCTATGCGCCGATCGGACTGATAGGAGGCCTTACCGGCGCGCTGTTCCGCGAGTTCGCCTTCACCCTCGCCGGTTCGGTGCTTGTTTCCGGCGTGATCGCGCTGACCCTGTCGCCGATGATGAGTTCGCTGCTGCTGCGCTCCAAATCGAACGAGCCGGGACTGGCCAGGAAGATCGAGCACCGCATTGAACGCCTGACCGCTGGATACAGCAGGCTGCTGGCCAGGACGCTCGCCGCGCGCGCCGCGGTGCTGATGGTGGGGGTCGTCGTCCTGGCTGGAATCTTCTTCCTGTTCACCGGCACCCGCCATGAACTGGCCCCTACCGAAGATCAGGGCTTCGTCGCCGTGGCCGGCAAGGCGCCGCAATATGCCGGGGTCGGCTACAGCGCCCACTATGCCGCGATGATCCAGAAGCTGTTCGACGCGCTGCCCGAATATGAAATCAGCTTCCTGCATATCGGCGGGATCAGCGGCGGCGGCCCCAATACCCTGTTCGCCGGCGTGATCCTGAAGGACTGGTCGCAGCGGCACCGGACGGCCAGCGACGTCCAGCAGGAATTGCAGGCCAAGGGCGCCGGCATCGAAGGCGAAACGGTAACCGCGTTCCAGTTTGCCTCGCTGCCCGGTTCGAGCGGCGGCCTGCCGGTGCAGATGGTCCTGCGCTCCCCCGGCGACTTCCAGTCCATTTACAAGGCGACCGAGAAACTCAAGGCCGCCGCATGGGCCAGCGGATTGTTCCTGTTCGTCGACAGCGATCTCGCCTTCGACAGCCAGAACGCGCACATCGTGATCGATCGCAGCAAAGCCAATGACATGGGCATCACCATGAAGGCGATCGCCGATACGCTCGCGATTCTCGTCGGCGAGAACTACGTCAACCGCTTCAATTTCCACGACCGGTCCTACGATGTGATCCCGCAGGTGGCGGGCGTCGACCGGGTGACACCGGCGGACCTTGAGCGCCTCTATGTGAAGACCCGCTCCGGCATGCTCGTGCCGCTCTCGACCGTAACGCATATCGAGATGAAGCCGCAGGCCAATCAACTGGCACAGTTCAACCAGATGAACTCCGATACGCTGAAGGCGCTGCCCCGGCCGGGCGTCTCGATGGGGGAGGCGGTCGCCTTCCTCGAATCCCAGCCGCTGCCGGCGGGCATGAGCATCGACTGGCTCGGCAGCAGCCGCCAGTTCGTCCATGAGGGCAATCAGCTGCTGATCTCCTTCGGCTTTGCGCTGGTGGTGATCTTCCTGGTCCTCGCCGCGCAGTTCGAGAGCCTGCGCGATCCGCTGGTGATCCTCGTCACCGTACCGCTGGCGGTGTGCGGCGCGCTGGTCCCGCTATGGCTCGGCTACGGCACGCTCAACATCTACACGCAGATCGGGCTGGTGACGCTGATCGGGCTGATCTCCAAGCACGGCATCCTGATGGTGACGTTCGCCAACCAGATCCAGGAACATGAAGGCCTGAGCCGGATCGCCGCCATCGAGAAAGCCGCCGCCGAGCGCATGCGCCCGGTTCTGATGACCACCGCCGCCATGGTTGCCGGGCTCTTCCCGTTGCTGTTCGTCCATGGTGCGGGCGCGGAGAGCCGGTTCGCGATCGGGATCGTGGTCGTCACCGGAATGCTGGTGGGCACGCTGTTCACCTTGTTCGTGCTGCCGACCGTCTACAGCTTTCTGGCCGTCGACCATCGTGCCGTCGCCCAGGGCGACCGGGCGCGCGATCTTGCCGCGATGGAGACGGCCGATGCATAAGCCGATGCGTAAGATGACCCGCAAGCCCACCCGGTTCGCGCCATTGTTTGCCGCCGCCCTGCTCGCCGGCTGCATGTCCGGCCCGGACTACCGGCCACCCGCTTCGCTGGGCGAGCCCGCGGCCACCGGGGCGTTCGTCAGCCAGGCGAAGGGCACCGATCCCGATGCTCCCCTGCCCGCCGACTGGTGGCGGCTCTATGACGATCCGGCGCTCGATACCATCATCGAAGCCGCGCTGGCCGCCAACACCGACCTGCGCGCCGCGGATGCCAATCTGCGCCGCGCCCGTGCGGTCCTCTCCGAGGCGCGTGCCGGGCGGTATCCCACGACCACCACCAACGGCGGCGCGACCTGGGGCCGCGGCATGACGAGCCAGGGCGGGGCCTACAACACCGATGCCGGTCACGAAGGATGGTCCGAACACGGCGGCATCACCGCCGCCTGGGAAGTCGATCTGTTCGGCCGCGTCGGGCGCGCGATCGAAGCTGCGCGGGGCGATGCGGATGCTGTCGCGGCCGCGCGGGACGCGGTGCGCGTCTCGGTCGTCGCGGAGACGACCCGCGCCTATTCGCAGGCCTGTGCGCTGGGCGATTCGATTGCGGTGGCCCGCGAATCGCTGGCCCTGACCGAAAGCAGCTACCGGATCGCCGCCGCCCAGCAGCAGGCCGGCTCCGCCTCCACGCTCGATCTGGAACGCGCCGGCGCCGCAGCGGCTAACGCGCGGGCAGCCGTCCCGCCGCTCGAAGCGCAGCGCAAGGTGGCCCTGTTCGAACTGGCCGCACTGATGGGCCGCACGCCGTCCGGCATTCCCGCATCGGCTTCCGCTTGCGTGCGGCCGCCCACGCTGCGCCGGCCGATCCCCATCGGCGACGGCGCCGCGCTGCTGCGCCGGCGTCCCGATGTCCGCCAGGCCGAACGCACGCTCGCCGCCGACACGGCGCGTGTCGGCGTGGCCATTGCCGACCTCTATCCGCGGATCAGTCTCGGCGGCGCCTTCAACGCCCTGCACAGCGGGTCTGGCCAGTTCGGTCCGGCTGTGTCCTTCTCGCTCGGGCCGCTCATCACCTGGAGTTTCCCCAACATCCTGGTCGCCCGCGCCCGCATCCGGCAGGCCCGCGCGAGCGCCGACGCCGATCTGGCCCGGTTCGACGGCGTGGTCCTCACATCGCTCAAGGAAACCGAACAGGCGCTGACCCGCTACGCCGCAGCGCTCGACGAGCAGACCGCGCTCGCCGAAGCCCGCGACCGGTCCGAACGCGCGTTCCGCCTTGCGGACTTGCGCTACCGCGCCGGATCGATCAGCCAACTCGACCAGATCGTGGCGCAGACCAGCCTGACCGACGCCCGGGCGAAACTCGCCGCCGCCAACCTGCGCATCGCCTCCGACCGCGTCGATGTTTTCAAGGCGCTCGGTGGCGGGTGGGAGGATGTGCCGCCGGAAGAAGCGCCCGCGACAGGCAGCGGGCAGACCCGGCCCTGAATGCGGTTCAGCCGCCTTCCCAGGACAGTCGCGGCTGAGCCTTCCACGCCACATCGGGCTTGGGCAGATACGCATGTCATGAGCCTCGTTCCGAAGATGTTGCCGCAAACGCCGGTGCCGCGATGGTCGCGTTTCGCCAGCTTCGTTATCTGATTGCTGCGGCGGAATCCGGCGGCTTCGGCAGAGCGGCGCGGCGGCCCGGAATAAGCAGGCGACGCTCAGCCGGCATATTCTGGAAACGGAGCTGCGGCTTGAAATGGTCCTGTTCGACCGAAAGACCCGCGGCGCAACTCTCACACCGGATGGCGGTACCCACTTGCGCCGGGCCACACGCTGTTCAACAGTCGGGAACGGAACCGTCATGATCCAAGGCAAGAACCGCCGCCCGAACCGGAACACGTCCAACTCCAAGCATTATGTACCGTGCCGTTGCTGACCGCGGAGGCTGTTCCGGCAGCACAAAGTCCAGAAGTTGGCGCTGAAGTCGGATCGCTTGCGTTGG
>JARROF010000133.1:0-9222 GCA_037384205.1 Novosphingobium sp.
TCGACGGGGAGCTCCAGGCCCGTTCCGGAAAGGCAGGAAGACGAAGATGGGGTATGGACACGCGTTCATTCTCTCTTGCACCGCTGATGACCCTGCCCGACCGGGGGAGAAGCGGCATGTCCTCTGACGCGCCGATGCGGCCATTCCAGCTTGCCCCGGAAAATCTGTGGCAGGCGATCAATCCGTGGACCTGGAATATCGATACCGGCCAGATCGGGCTGATCAACGTCAACATAGGTGAGACCAAATACCCCGAAACCGAACGCGCGATCCTCGACGAGGTAGGTAGCTACGGCAAGCAGATCGGACATGTCGCCGATGCGCTGGAAGTGCTGATCCGCCACCTGGATTTCAAGGATCTGGACCGGAAGGAGCAGGACGCGCTCGATGTGCTCAAGGGAGACCTCGCGCAGATCCGGGGTATCAAGGCACGGGAGATGGGAAGATGATTAGCGTAGGCTGGCCCCTGATCATACTGGCGGCACTGGCGGTCTTCGTCCTTGGCTGGATTGTCGGTCGCGGCGCCAACGGCACCCGCGACCTTTCGGGCCCGCCCGCCATCCGCGCCTTCACGGAAGTAGGCCCCGCCATCCGGACGGAAATCGAAAGCGCCATTGCCGCCGGCCGCAAGATCGAAGCCATCAAGCTGCTGCGCGACGCCACCGGGATGGGCCTCAAGGAATCCAAGGACGCGGTGGAAGCCATGGAGCAGAATCCGGGACGGATCTGAGCTCACGACACATTGACTGAGCCGGAAGATTGCGGCTGTCCAACACGCTTCCTTGCAGCCCCCCTTTGCAGAGCCCCCTTTGCAGAGCCCTTGCATCGACGTAGCGTTCGATCTTCAGGTCGTTCCCGGTCGCCCTTTTGTCCTGTGCGCAGGCGAACCTGTGAGTATAGGTTCGCCTGCCATGAACCTGATTGAGCACACTGTCGTTGCGCTGGCCGTACAGGCGATCGTCGGCATCTGGACACGGAACTGGTGGACAGGTGCGGCGCTGGCATCCGCCTATTTTGTAGGGCGGGAGATCGCGCAAGCCGAGTATCGCTGGATCGAGATGTTCGGCCACGGGTTGCGGGCCAATATGCCCTGGTGGGGGCCGTTCGACCTGCGCGTCTGGCCCAAGCTGGACCAATGGATCGACTGGATCGGACCCGTCACGTCAACATGCGCCATGGCCCGTTACGTTCATCGCTGAATGATTGCTGCGCGAGCCGGGACTGTTCGATGTCATCTGCACGGCGCTCTGTGCCAGACGCGCAAGCACGAACCGCCAGGCGAAACCGGAGGCCGGACGATCCTGCCCCTGTCCCGGCCCTTACCGCGATGTCGGGACGGTAACGGGTACGCTCGGCCCGTCCGGCTCAACGGCCCAGTCGGTCGACGGGCCGGTCGGCTCCGGCGCGGCCACGACATTGTCCATGTTGCCAGAAGGCCTCCACAGCCAGACTATGAGGACCACGAGCAGAAGCAGGAGAAGGATGATCCAGAACCACTTGGCCTGGCCAGTCGGAGAAGAATCGGCCATAACGCACTCTCCTTCGGAACGCTGTTGCAAGACTCCGTACCCACCCAACGGGTAGAGTGCCAAAAGGCTCCCGAGTCCGGCAAATCCTGCTTTCCGAAAAGCAGTGCCCGCAAGCTGCCACAGCCGTCAGATTTCAGAGCGCCTTCGTAAAGAGGAACTCCTCGTCCCGCTGCTCTCCGACCAGGAAGTGGATGTCCGCGGCTTTCTCGAACCCGTAACGCCGATAGAATTTCTGCGCTCCGGGGTTATCGGAATAGACCGAGAGCTGGATCTCATCCGCGCCGAACCCGCCAGCTTCCTCCAGCGCCCAGTCCATCAGCCGTGCGCCGATGCCCCGCCCGGTCGCGTCGGGATCGGTATAGAGTTGCTTGAGCTCGATGGCCTTTTGGCCCCCGGCATGCTGGGGCCAGCCGCAGACCATCACCAGCTTGCAGTATCCCAGCAGCTTGCCATCGTCTTCGGCCAGCATCACCCGCATCCCCGGATCGGCAATTTCCTTCGCGGCCTTCGCTTCGGTGTGCGATTCGGACAGGAAGTTTTCCAGATCCTCCGATCGGTAGAGATGGCCGAACTTCACTATGAAACTGCGCGCGCCCAGTTCGGCGAGCGCGGCCGCATCGGCGGGAACAGCCCGGCGCAATTCCATTACAGCTCCCTGGTCATGCACAGCGAGAATTCATCGGAAACATAGTCGCCGAACGGCGGGCATTCGGCAAAGCCATGGCTGCGGTAGAGATTGTGCGCCGCCTGGAACGGTTCGGGACGGCCCGTTTCCAGGCTCACCCGTGTGTAGCCGCGCGTACGGGCCTCCTCCAGCAAGCGCAGAAGGATAGCCTTGCCCACGCCCTTGCCGCGATAGTCCGGCGCTACGCGCATGGACTTCAACTCGCCATGGCTGTCACCAAGATGCTTGATCGCCCCGCATCCGGCCAGTGTTTCGCCATCCCACGCGGAAAAGAACAGGACGTCGGGCTGGCGCAGGCGCTCGGCCGGCATCGCGTGAACTTTGCACGCGGGCGACCACTTGTGCATCTCGTCCAGATGAAGCTGCAGCAGGGCCAATACCTGCTTCCCGGTGAGATCGTCGGGCATAATGGTAAGATTTTCGATCATCGTCCTTACTCGGCAAACTTGTCGGCCTTGCGGCGGCCCATCCGCATGCCGCTTTCCAGCCGTGCCCGCAACTGCGTGTAATAGGCTTCCAGGAACGCTGTCTCATCGTTCCAGCCGTCGTTCCGGCCGATCTTGGCGGCAATGGTCTGGTACACCGTCTCGATCGACTGGAGGCGGTTCTCACGCAGTACCCGCTCGAGCGCCTGAAGCTCGAATTCACCGTAGACCGCCAGTTCGTCCTCCTCGAACCGGTAGGTTCGGCGCCCGGCTCCTGCTTTCGGTGCGGAACCGGCAGACATCGCCGCTTCCAGCTTCTGGCGCGGGCGTTCGAGCACCCATGATCCTGCGATCACGTCGCCTGCGCGCAACCCGTCGCGGTTGAACAGCGGGAAGAGCATGAAGATCAGGAACCAGCCAGTCGCCGCCAGCCAGGCCCAGCCGCTGTCGACGCCGGCGGACATCAGGAACACGATCGGCAGGAACAGCTCGATATCGCGCAGCAGATTGCGCGCGATTACCATTTCCGCCGTCAGCCGCCCGCCGTCGCGCGCGGCGATGCGGATGCCCAGCAGGCGCTTGCCCGGCGTCGCGCCGCGCGGGCCCAGTTCGAAAAACAGGAAGTAGGCGTTGCGGAACAGGAATATGATCACGATCCACACGATCAGCAGGAATTGCAGCGCATGCCCAAGGGCCGAATTGCCGCGTATCGTCTCCTGCATCGAGACCAGCCCGCCCGCGATCGAGAAGAGCGCGAGAGTGCTGCCCACGATCAGCACCACGATAATCAACAGATCGAGCAGCAATGCCCCCAGCCGCGCACCCCGGCTGGCGACGGCGACGGGTAATGCGATCCCTTCGGGCGTCACCAGCATGCGGTCCTTGTGCGAGCGGCGCAGTCGGGTGGGGACCGCGCTCATGCCCGTGCACCCCCGTGCCTGCTCCGGCGCGGCGCGGCATTGCCGCGAAAGGCGAAGAAGTAAGCGCTCCACAGCATGAGCATGAAGCCGCCGATGGCGAACCGGCCCGGGGTTTCGTTCACAAGCTGGCGCGCGAAGCCTTCCAGCAGCGCCGCCACTACCAGCATCAGCACCACCCCGGTCATCACCAGCGCCGCGCGCCGCCCCGCCTCGGCGGTGGCCTGCAGGATCGGGCGGTTGCCCGGAAAGGCGATCGACCGGCCGATGTGCAGGCCTGCCGCCCCCGCCAGCAGGATCGCGAACAGCTCCGTCGTGCCATGCACCGCGATCCAGGCCGCGAAGTCCACCGTCAGCCCCACCTGATGATAGACCCACGCCATCGCGCCCAGCGACGCCAGGTTGTGCACCAGCAGCAGCAGCGAGGGGACGCCGAAGGCAAAGCCCAGTGCAAAGGCCAGGATCGAGACTTGCGCGTTGTTGCTGAACAGTTGGGCCGCAAAAATGCTGAGGCCGTCCTTCTGCTGCGGCGCGAACAGTGTATCGTGCAGCACCTTGGCGCCGGCGCCCGGCACGCGGGTTCCCGCCATGTCCTTGCCCACCAGCGCGAAATACCATTCCGGATCGTGGCTCACCAGCAGCCAGCCGACCACCGCGCCCGCCACCATCACGGCGAAAGCGATCAGGAGATCGAACCAGATCGCCCGCACCGCCGCGCCCCAGCCGCCGCCCAGAAAGCCGCGCAGCCATTCCCACAGCGACGAACGCGGCCCGTAGACGACGAACCACGCGCGCTGCACCAGCGCTTCCAGATAGCCCAGCGTCGCCGCGTCAAGCGAGGTCTCGCGCGCGATCGAAAGGCTTGAGGCCACGGTGCGGTACAGCCCCGGCAGGGCGAGCAGGTCCTCGTCGGAAATGCCGCGCAAGCGGCCTTTCTCCATGCGGGTGACAATCGCCTCCAGCCGCTTCCAGTCCGCCTCGCGCTCCAGCCGGAACCGGTCTGAGCGCAGGGCGGCGGTTTCGATGGCCGAAGGCGTGGCAACAGCGGCGTTCATCCGATCGCTCCCGAGCGCTTGATTTCCAGATAGGCGTCCAGCAGGCGGGTGCCGATCCTGTCAAACGGCGCCTCGATCACATCGACGCCGAGCTGGCGCAGCCGCCCGGTCACGAGCGCGCGCTGGCGCAGCAGCAGATCGGCGGAAACGGCTTCCGACAGCATCTCCATATCCTCCGGCGCGGCGGCGGAGAGCGTTTCCAGCTCGTTGTCCGCCATGGTCACGAACAGCACGACGTGGCGCTTCACCAGCCGGGCCATGTTCTCGATCATCAGGTCGGCGCTGGTCAGGTCCGTGAAGTCCGAAAATACCACGATCAGCGAGCGGCGCTGCAAGCGGCCTGCCAGCGTTGCCAGCGCCAGCGTGAAGTTGGGCTCTTCGGCGCGGTATTCGAGATCGGCGGCGGCGCGCTGCAAGCGGTGGAATTCGTTAGAGGCGGTCACGAACGGGGTCGAGACTTCGGGCCGTGCGGCAAAGCCGAACAGCGAGACCCGGTCCCCGCCCTTGAGCGCCACATAACCAGTCGCCAGTGCCGCCGAGACTGCACGGTCCATACGCGGCATGCCCTCGATCGGTTCGCACATCGCGCGGCCGCAATCGAAGGCGAAGACGATCTGGTTGTTACGCTCGGTCTCGTATTCCTTCGCAAAGAGGTGGACGTGGCGGGCCGAGGCCTTCCAGTCGATTCGGCGCCGGTCCATGCCCGGCTGGTATTCGGCGAGCGATTCGAACTGCGTGCCTTCGCCCCGGATGCGCCGGGCAATCAGGCCGAACTGCGCATCCTTGAGGAACGTCTGCAATGCAGGAGAGCGGGCGGCGGCAATGTTCGGCCAGACGCGCACGTCCTCTTCCAGATTGCCCTGCAACTGGCGCGCGCCGAGCCCGAGCGGCCCGGTCCAGCGCAGCCAGGTGCGGCTGACCCGTCCCGTGCCCCGGCGCGAGGCACTGAAGGCGCCTTCCCCGTGCCAGGCGTCGTCCCGCACGGCCAGATCGAACAGCATCCGCCCGCCCGGCACCAGCCGCGGATCGCATTCGAGCGCGGCCTGCATGGCGGACGGACGCCCGCCGCCAAGCCGCACCCGCGCGCCGATAACATGCGGCGCGCCGACCTCGACATCGTCTGGAACAAGGACCTGCAAATCCTTCAGCCGCCCCGCCAGGAGCGCGTCGATCAGAATGAGCGCAAACACCGCGATTCCCGCCACTGGCGCGATCAGCCAGGCATCAGGCCGCGTCGCGCCGATCACCAGCGCCACCGGTGCCGCCAACGCCAGCAGCGCGGCCGCGCGGGCAGTGGGAACGATCGGGACGAAGCGGACACTCATGAGATCAAGACCAGGCTCGACACGAACGGAGGGGGAGGCGGGTCACGGCCGTCACAACTTACCGGGGCGCCTCGGTCTGTTCGACCAGTTGCTCGACAAGCTGCTCGACCTGCTTGCCCTCGATCTCGGCGGCCGGGCTGAGCAGCAGGCGGTGGCGCAGCACGCTGCCCGCCAGCGCCTTCACATCGTCGGGCACGACATAGTCGCGCCCGTCCAGCGCGGCGCGGGCCCGGGCGGCACCGGCCAGCAGCACGGCGGCGCGCGGGCTGGCGCCGTTCGACAGGTCCGGGCTTTCGCGCGTGGCGCGCACCAGCCGGACGATATAGTCCGTCACACTGTCGGCCAGCGTCACGCCCGCCACCGCGCGGGTCACGGCTTCAAGCTGCACCGGGCTCGTCACCGCCTCGATCCCGAGGTCCGCCGGGCGCGGCGCACCGCGGTTCTCGCCATAACGGGCGACGATGCGGCATTCCTCTTCAAGGCTGGGATAGCCGACCAGCAGCTTGAACAGGAACCGGTCGAGCTGGGCCTCGGGCAGGGGATAGACGCCCTGGCTCTCGATCGGGTTCTGCGTCGCCACCACCGTGAAATGCGCCGGCAGCGGATGCGCGGCACCGTCCAGCGTGACGCGGCGTTCCTGCATGGCTTCGAGCAGCGCGGCCTGCGTCTTGGGCGGCGTGCGGTTGATCTCGTCCGCCAGCAGAAGGTCGCAGAAGATCGGCCCGTGGGTCAGCGTGAACTGGCTGGTCTGGAAATTGAACAGGTTGGAGCCCAGGATATCGCCCGGCATCAGATCCGGGGTGAACTGGATGCGGCCGAAATCGAGCCCCAGCGTCGCGGCAAAGCATTGCGCGAGGAATGTCTTTGCCGTGCCCGGCGGGCCTTCCAGCAGCACGTGCCCGCGCGCCATCAGCGCGATCAGCAGGTGATCGACAATCTCGGCCTGCCCGACCACGGCCTTGCCGATCTGCATGCGGATCGCATCGGCCAGGCTCGCCACATCGGAGAGGCCCGCCTCGGCAAGATTGGGAGTTTCGGACTCGGTCATCGGATCAGCATCCTTTCGAGCGCATGAAGATCGCGCGCGGCTTTCAGGAGGTCATGCGGCCGCCGCGCCGCCTTCAAG
This sequence comes from Novosphingobium sp., assembly GCA_037384205.1. GTDB lineage: Bacteria > Pseudomonadota > Alphaproteobacteria > Sphingomonadales > Sphingomonadaceae > Novosphingobium. The sequence continues at coordinate 7,063 of JARROF010000133.1, forward strand.
CGGGCAACAATCGCGGTAAAGGGTTCGGAATCGGGATGGCGTGAGGCCAGAGCCCTGTCGATGGCTTCGGCGGTCTGGTCAGGGCTGAGCGTATGCGGCAGGGCCAATGCCTGTGCCAGCCGCTCCCGTGCGCGCTCGGCATAGGGGCCCGCCAGCAGGTGCAGGCGGCCCGAACGGCGCACGAACCCTGCCGAATTGGCCACAAGCGCGAGTTTACCAAAAGCAATGGCCCGGTCGGGCGCGAACGGCGGCCCAAAACGCAGGAACGCGCGCCAGCCGATGATCAGTGCCGCCATCAACAGGCACAGCGTCGCCGCCAGAAACGGTGGAGTGAAGGCCAGCGTCAGCAGGTTGTCCGATCGGCCAAGGCCATTGAGCGTGAGATCGAACAGGACCGGCGCGCCCTTCTCCACTTCCATCTCCGGGATCAGCCGGTCCAGCAATTGCGCGCTGCTGCGGCGCGCCATGCCGTAATTGTCGAGCAAGTCCGGCTCGAAGACCACCACGAGCGGGTAGAGATCCTGGTCCTCCACTTCGCTGTGCCTTCGCCCATAGGTCAGCCTCGGATAGCTCCCGCCGTCGTCGATCAGCGCGGCAAGGATACGCCCGTCCTGTTCGATAACCAGCGGCACCAGCCGCTCCCCCTTGCCCCAGAGCAGGGCATTGCGGTCAGGCAGTGTTCCGGACAGACCGAATCCGCTCCACCGCGCGGGTTGGCCATTGGCATCGACCTTGCCCACCTCCACCGTCACGTCGTCAAGGAAGCCTTGCCAGTTCGCCCCCCGGGTTCCGCCGAGCCTCACCCAGCCCTTTTTCGCATCTTTCTGCTGGTCCTGGGCGGGCGGCAGTTCCACCCACTTGGGTGTGATCACCAGCGTCGGTCCCTTGTAGCGGCGGGCTGCGACGATCTTTTCGATGTCCTTGCCGCTGGCGAAGGCGGGAGGCGTCAGAACCAGCAGGCCGGGGCCGGCGAGCGCCCCTTCATTGCGAACCTTGCGCACGGCATAGCCGCGCCGCTCCAGATAGTCCGCCATGGCAGCATAGCCGGTCAGCCCCTTGCTGGCGGCGTGCGCTTGTCCGTTGTTGGCGGACCCGAAACCCGTGCCGGTGCCGATCATCCAAAGCAACGCCAGAAACAGCGCGCTGCCGATCAGCACGATTCCCAGCACCGCGCGGCGCGAGAAGGGATTTGCGCCGACCGGAACCGGATTCGCCATGATCGCCCCGCTGTTCATGCCGCCAGCGCGATCCGCGCGAAATCGGCATAGGCCTCCCGTGCCGTCGTCCAGTCCTGCGCATCGAGATCGCGCAAGGCGAAAACACTGCGCTCAACGCGCCCGGCAATGGTCGCAAAAGCCTTGCGCCCGGCCTCTGGAAGCAGCGGCAGCACCGCAATCTCCCGCGCCGTGGATGCGGGGAGCAGCCAGTCGGGCTGAGCGTCGCTAATCTGCCTTACGGAACGCTGAAGCAGGAGATGCACCGCTTCGCCGAACCGCCCCTCATTCGCGAGCCGGTCGGCATCCTCCAGCAAGGCGGCCGCCTCGGCGCGAGTCGGCGTCCATTGCACGGCCTCCTGATCCTTTTCCCGGCGGCGCAGCCATTGCGCGAGAACCGGCCCCAGCAGCCGCCAGAGCAGGAATACCGCAAGCAGAATCGCCAGGCCGATCAGCACCCATTGAAACACCGGCCAGGACATGCCCAGAAACCGCCCGACGGGTCCGAAGATCGCTTCCAGCAGCCGCCCCAGCGCCTTGAGCCACTCGGGAGCGTGAGGGACAAGGGGGCCCTTCGATGGCGGCAAGGGCGTAAACTGGATATCCGCGGTATGGCGCACGGCTGCCCAGTCCCGCGCGGCCTGATCGCTCGCGGCACTCCCGGCCACAGCCGCGCTTTCGATCTGACCCCCGGCAACCGTCACGCCGACCTGCTTCGCATGCAGCGCTGCCGGGTGCAAGCGGCTAACATCATGAATCTATTGTAACCCTGCGGTCATGGTGCGTATCTGACCTCAGCCGCGCGGGCGCGCCTGACGGTACGTGCCGAGCGGCCGGACATATTTGCAATGGAAGGCCAGTTCCTTGAGTGCCGTATCGACGCGCGGATCGCCCGGCGCACCTTCGATATCGGCATAGAACGTGGTTGCGGCGAAGCTGGCGCCAG
>JARROF010000134.1:0-15567 GCA_037384205.1 Novosphingobium sp.
CCCCGAACCGGCCGCGGGCGAGGCGGTGGACTTGTTCGTCTATCGCGTCGTGCGCGAGCTGGGATCGCTGGCGGCGGCGCTGGGCGGCCTCGATGCGCTCGTCTTTACCGGCGGGATCGGCGAACACGCTGCGCCAGTGCGCGCAGCCGTGTGCCGTCAGGCCGCCTGGCTGGGCCTCGCGCTCGACGAGGAGGCCAATGCCGCGCAAGGCACGAAAATTTCCACGGACGGGAGCCTCGTGACCGTCCTGGCCGTTCCTACCGATGAAGATCGCATGATCGCCCGCCATTGCCTCACCTTGCTCGGCAAGGGGGCATAGCGCGCCGGGTCCCCAGAAACGCAAACAGCCTGCAAGGTAAGACCATGGACAAGCCCCTTACGCCCCCAAGCCCTCCGGTGGCCACGCCGAAGATCGAACACGCCGTGCCGTGGTTCTGGCCGATGGCCGCGGCGATCGAGATGGAAGAAGAGGGGCTGGAGCTGTTCGAGCGCAATCTCGATGCGATGAGCGCGGCGGTGGAAATCGGCGAGCCGCCGCAACCGGTCTGGGCGAGCCCGAACGAGATCGCGCTCGATCTGCCGACCATGCGCTTGCGGGATTTCTCGCGCAGCGGCGATGCGGATGGAGTGCCGGTGGTGGTTGACGCGCCTTATGCCGGCCATGCCTCCACCATCGCGGATTACCAGCCGGGGCAGAGCCTTGTCGAAGTGCTGCTGGACAGCGGGCTTCCCCGCGTTCTGGCGACAGACTGGAAAAGCGCCACGCCCGAAATGCGCGATTTCGATATCGAGCGCTATCTGGCCGAACTCAACGTGGCGGTTGATGATCTGGGCGGGCGGGTGAACCTTGTCGGGCTGTGCCAGGGCGGTTGGATGTCCGCCATGTTCGCGGCGCGCTTTCCGGGCAAGGTTTGTTCGCTGGTGCTGGCGGGATCGCCGATGGACACTGATGCGGGGGACGGCCCGATCAAGCGCATGGCGCACAGCTTGCCGCTGCGTTTCTACGAACGCATGGTGGAACTGGGCGAGGGGCGGATGCTGGGCAAGTTCATGCTGGCCGGATGGAAGAACATGCATCCGGGCGAGCAGTATCTCGGAAAGTATCTCGATCTCTATGCCCATGTGGAGGACAAGCGCTATCTTGAACGGACCGAGGCGTTCGAAAGCTGGTACGAAAACCCCATAGACCTGCCCGGCCGGTTCTACCTTCAGGCCATAGATCAGTTGTTCCAGCGCAATCTGTTCGCCAAGGGCGAGTTCGTGGCGCTCGGGCGCAAGCTGTCGCTCAAGGCCATCACCTGTCCGCTCTATTTGCTGGCGGGAGAGGGCGACGATATCACCACCCACGAACAGGTTTTTGCGGCGGAAGGGCTGGTCTCCACACCGCCGGGCCGGATCGTGAAGGCCATGGTTCCGGGCGGGCACATCGGCCTGTTCATGGGCAGCCGGACGCTCAAGGATACCTGGCCGGGTATTGCGGCGTGGATCGCGGAAAACGGGAACTGCGCCTCATGACTGTCTCGGAACAGAGCACCGATCTTGCCACGGGCCTGTCGACCGCCGAGGCCGCCGCCCGGCTGGAACGCTATGGCCGCAATGCGATCGAGGAAAAGCGCACCAGTCCTCTCGTAAAGTTCCTGGGCTATTTCTGGGGCCCGATCCCTTGGATGATCGAAGTCGCCGCGGTGCTTTCCGCCGTGGTGCGGCACTGGCCCGATTTCGTGATTATTCTGGCCCTTCTGGTGTTCAATGCCGGGATCGGGTTCTGGCAGGAATTCAAGGCGTCCAATGCGCTCGATGCCTTGCGCCAGAGCCTTGCCCTGCACGCGCGGGTGCTGCGCGATGGCCAGTGGAGGCAGATCGATGCCGCCGAACTGGTTCCCGGCGATGTCATCCGCGTGCGGCTGGGCGATGTGCTGCCAGCCGACGTGACGCTGGCCGATGGAGACTATCTCTCGGTCGATCAGGCAGCGCTTACTGGGGAATCGCTGCCGGTGACGCGCAAACCGGGCGATACCGCCTATTCGGGATCGGTGGTGAAGCAGGGCGAGATGGCTGCCTGCGTCATCGCGACCGGTACGCGCACGTTCTTCGGCAAGACGGCCGCGCTGGTGGCCGGGGCCGCCGCGCCTTCGCATTTCCAGAAGGCGGTGATGACGATCGGAGACTACCTGATCTTCCTCAGCATCGTGCTGGCCGCCGTGCTGGTGCTGGTGCAGCTCTATCGCGGCGCGCCGGTTCTGGAACTGGCCCAGTTCGCGCTGATCCTCACCGTGGCGGCCATTCCCGTGGCCATGCCCGCCGTCCTCTCGATGACGATGGCAGTGGGGGCGATGGTGCTGGCGAAGGAAAAGGCCATCGTCTCGCGCCTGCAGTCGATCGAGGAAATGGCAGGGATCGACATCCTGTGTTCGGACAAGACCGGCACGCTCACCCAGAACCGTCTGACGCTGGGGGAACCGGTCCTGTTCGCGGCGAAGGATACCGGGGAACTGACGCTGGCAGGCGCGCTGGCGTCCAAGGAGGAAGACGGCGATGCCATCGATCTGGCGGTGATCGCCGGGCTGGCCGATCCGGGTGCCGTGAAGGGCTGGACGCTGCGCTCTTTCACGCCGTTCGATCCAGTGAGAAAACGGACCGAAGCTACGCTGGACGGCGCCGATGGCGCCGTGCTCCAGGTCACCAAGGGCGCGCCGCAGGTGATCCTTTCGATGGCCGGGATGACGGGCGAGGATCTGGCCCGCGCGCAGCAGGCGGTGGAAGACTTCGCCGCCAAGGGTTACCGCGCGCTGGGCGTGGCGCGCAAGGCGGACAGGGATGAACGCTGGACTTTCCTGGGCCTGCTCACCCTCTACGATCCCCCGCGCGAGGACAGCGCCGAAACCATCCGCAGGGCCGAGGCGCACGGGGTCAAGGTCAAGATGGTCACCGGCGATGACGTGGCCATCGGACGCGAGATTTCCGGCGACCTCGGGCTCGGCCGCAACATCCGCCCGGCCGCCGCGCTGTTCGGGGAGGATGGCGGCGATATTCCCGCCGACGTGGCCGAGCAGGTGGAACTGGCCGACGGCTTCGCCCGCGTCTTTCCCGAACACAAGTACGAGATCGTGAAGGCCCTGCAGGCCAAGGGCCACATTGTCGGCATGACCGGCGACGGGGTGAACGATGCCCCCGCGATCAAGCAGGCGGACGTCGGCATCGCCGTAAGCGGCGCCACCGATGCGGCGCGCGCGGCGGCCGACCTCGTGCTGACCAGGCCGGGCCTGTCCACTATCATCAATGCCATCGAGGAAGCGCGGCGCATCTTCGAGCGGATGAACTCCTATGCGATCTATCGCATTAACGAGACGATCCGCACGATGATCTTCGTGGTTCTGGCGATGGTGATCTTTGGTTTCTATCCGATCACCGCGATCATGATCATCCTGCTGGCCTTCTTCAATGACGTGCCGATCATGGCGATCGCCTACGACAATACCCGCGTCGAGCCGCGGCCGGTACGCTGGGACATGCGCCGCGTGCTCTCGGTGGCGAGCACGATGGGCGTGGTGGGCACGATCGGCAGTTTCGGGATGCTCTATGTGGCGGACAAGGTGCTGCATCTCTCGATCCCGCAGATCCAGACATACGTTTTTCTCAAACTGGCGGTGGCAGGGCACATGTCGCTGTTCGTCGCCCGCGCGCGTGGCTGGATGGTGAAGCGGCCCTGGCCATCGCGGCCGCTGTTCTGGTCAGCCGTCGTCACCAAGATTCTGGCGACTTTGCTGGTGGTCTATCCGATGGGACTGATGGCACCGATCAGCTGGAAGGACGTGGCCATTGTCTGGGCCTATGCGATCGGCTTTTCGCTGGTGACGGATGCCGCCAAGGTTCTGGCCTACCGGCTGCTGGAGGGGCGGACAGGGCCGTACCGTCGTTTTGTCGCCCTGCTCAACGTGTCGCTGCACCATCGTTGAGGGTGTCTTCGGAGGCGGACCGAAAAGGCCGGCGAAACGGGACATGCCCGTTTCGCCGGCTAGTGGATAAAGGACATCCGCGGGGAGCGGATGAGCCTTCGGGTCGCCTCTGGAACCGCATAGCAACTGAACATGAGATCACCGGAACTGTGCCTTGGATCATGATCCCATGAATCGGGTTCTTTTCACTTGCAGATATGTGCTGAAAACCGAAATCGCTGTCGATCCGTGAAAATCACTGGATTTCAAAATGTTAATTTCGATCTTGTCGGACAAGAGCGACTACTTCAGTTCGTTTCACCCCGACTGAGCGCAACAAGCTGGGCCAGACCGTTCGCACGGGTCTTGGCGACGATGGCTGCGCGGTGGTCCTCTACGGTGCGGGGGGATATCGACAGGCGCTCGGCGATTTCCTTGTTGCTGTGGCCAAGAACCAGCAGATCGAACACCTCTCGTTCGCGCCGCGTGAAGGCCCGGGTCGTCTCGGCGATGCGGCGCTGCCGGGCGGACCAGCCGAGGCCTTCGGTAACGGCGGCCAGCAAGCGGGCTTCGTCGATTGGCTTTTCAAGGTAGTCGAGCCCGCCGTGGCGGCGCACGGCATCCACGGCATGGGCCGTCGTCGGCCAGGCCGTCATGAACACCAGCGCCACCGCCGGATCGCGGGCGCGCAAGGCATCGGCGAAGGCGAACCCGTCCATCTCACCCATCTGGATGTCGCTGACGACGCAGGCGATGGAGCAGGCCGGCAAGGCTTCGAGCACTTGCTCGGGGGCCGTGAAAGCACATGCGGCAAGTCCGTTGCGGACCAACAGCCGCGCCACGGTCAACCCCAGATCCTCGTCATCGTCGAGCACGGCGATATTCGCGGCGTTCATGCTTCGGCTCCGGACAGTGGCAATGTCAGAATGAAACGGACCAGCCCCGGCTCGTCCTTGCGTGTCAGAACGCCGCCATGGGCCTCGACGATGGTCCGGGCTATAATCAGCCCCACGCCCATGCCCGAACCGTCCAGGGGGGCTTCGGGGGCGACGCGGTTGGCGACGGCGATATGCACTTCTCCCCCCGCGCCAGCCGCGCTGATCCGCACTTCGCGGTCGGCGCTGGCCGTGATCGCGTTGCGGGCAAGGTTTACCAGCGCCTGCGTCAGTTCGATTTCCTGTGCCATGACGGTCAGGTCGGGAGTGACCGGAGTGATTTGCAGTCGGCAATTCTGTTCGTGCAGCTCCGCCGTCAGCATCTGGCGCACCGTTTGCAACAGCATGGCTACAGGCAGCGGTGAAGGCTCGTCCGCATCGCGGCTGCCGAAGCGGCGCAACCGACGAACCAGTTCGGATAAAGTGCGCGCTTTGCGATCGACCAGTGCAGCGCTCTCTGCGATGTCGGCGGGGAGGTCTCCGGTGCGTTCCTTGAGGTGGCTCGCCTCGATCGCCAGAGTCGACAAGGGCTGGCTGATCTCGTGGATCACGGCCACCGACATGGCGCGCAGTGTCTTGAGACGTTCGGCTTGAAAAAGCAGGCGGTTTCGCTTGTCCAGCGCGGCGCGGGCGGCCGTCTGGGCATCGGTGAAACTTCCGGCAAGCCAGGTGGCAATGACGACGGCGGCGATGCCCAGATGCAGCTCCAGCCGCGTGGCATCGCCCACTGGTCCGGCCGTGTAGGGCAGGAAGAGAGCCACTTCGGCGAGGATCGCGAACCATGCGGCAATGCGCCCGTGACGCAGGCCGATCCAGGCTCCGGCCAGTACCGAAGGGATCGGTTGCAGTCCCAGCCCGGCCCGCCACAGCGCCATCGTCAGGAGAAGGCAGGCAACAAGGATGGCGCCATCAGAGATGAGCGCGCCCGGGCGTGGGAGGATGCCGTCACGGGGAAGCCTGCTCGATCCCGAAAACCAGAGTAGCGGCGGTGCGACCACCAGCACCCCCAGCATGTCACCCACTGCGAAACCGGTGAGGGAAATGACGAGGCTGAGATGAATGCCGGTGCCCGGTAAATCCGGACGCAGCAATGCGAGCGGAATGATGAACAGCGCCGCGATGACCGGGCCGGCCAGCGCGGCAATGCCGAGAGGCATGGGGAGCATGGTCAAGGCGCCCGCTCCCCGGCTTGTAAGCCAGCGTACCCCCGCAACCGCCAGTCCGTAGGCAAGAGCGGGGCGCAAAGCTCCGATGGCTTCGGGCAGTACGTCGGGGCCTGTCAGCGGTGCCGCGCCGATGATCCAGTGAACGCAGAGTTCGCTCGCCATGAGCCACGGCGTCAGCCTGGCGCCGCGCTGCCAGAGTACGGCGAAACGCAGGCCGGCGGCCGGATACCATAAGGAGAAGAACCCCGCGCCGCCCCAGGGCTGTGCCGCCCAGTGCAGCAGGCCGAAGGCCAGCGCATAGACGCCCAGTAGCGGCACGTCGGATCGGCGCAGGGCAAGCCCTTGTTGTGAAACGGTGTTCTTGCCCTGTGCTGCAATCATCGCCTGACGGTCTGGCCGCTTTGCTGGCGGGACGGAACCCGGAAAATTCACGGGATGCGTCAGGCGTCGGGATTTGCCGCGCGGACGGACGAAACTCTCAGGGGCGCAAGACCCAGCCTCCGTCCACATGGACCGTCCGGCCGGAAATCGACTGGCCCGCTCCTCAACCCACGCGGGCTGGCCCCAGGCCTCATACCAAGGCGCGCAGAGGCTGGCTCACGCCGGGGATTCCCGATCGCGTGCCGGGTGTACCCAGCTATGGGGTAAGCACGACGATGATCAAAGAAGCGGATGAGTTTGCCCACGGCCTGGACGAGCATGAACCGCTGTTCAATATTTGCCCTGCTACCACCTGTTACCTGAGCCTCGACCGGGATCTTGCCGCGAAGTAGGAGGCCCGGGAAAGGCCGCCATCAGCGGCCTTTCCCGGCTTGTATTCAAGCCTTGGTGAAGCGGTGTTCGCCCCACTTCACGCCCAGGGTGTGATCCTGCACACCCGCCGTCGTGCGGGCGGCAACGGTGCTCATGAAATGCCAGGTGCCTTGTACGGTTTCCGGGGTGAGTTGCAGCGAGACGTAGCCGCGGCGGCTGGTGTCGGTGAAGGTGAGGGCCGGGTTGGTTTCGCGCACCATCGCGGCAAGGTTGCGCGGGGCGATGGTGGGAAGGAAGCTTTCGAAGCCCGACGAGGTGACAGAGTGCCCGGCGAATTCGACGCCCGCCGCTTCGCTGCCGAGGCTGAGTTCGTTACCCCAGGCATTGTGGCTGTCGCCCGAAAGCACCGCGGCACGCAGCAGGCGTTCGCGCGCGGCGGGATAGCCGTCCCACGAATCCATGTTGAAGGGCAGGCCCATCCTGGAGGCTGCAGCGGAGACCATCGCCCGCATCCGGCTCTTGGGATCGGCGGCGGCCGGGGTGAGGTCCGCCAGCCCCGGGGGCGCGCGCAGATTGCCCATCACGATTTCCTGCGCCAGCACCTGCCAGCGGGTTCCGGCCTTCACCGAATCCTTGAAACCCTTGTAGAGCCAGGCTTCCTGCGTGGCGCCCATCAGCGTCCGCTCGGGCGCCATCCACGGACCATCGCGGAACGCGGCCAGAGCCTTGGCGATATCCGTCTGCCCCTTGAGTGCATCGGCAAGGCTAAGCTGCTTGCTGCGCGCGGAGACGCGGGTTTCGGGGCGGAAGATCGTGGCCAGCGTGCCGATCTGGAAGCTGTTGTAGAGATCGTCCGAAACCGGCATCCATTCGCGGTAGGCGCGCATTGCCGCCGCCTTGCGCGCAGCCCAGGGGCCTTCGGTTTTCGGATGGTGGTTTTCGGCGCCATTCTGCCAGTCGTCGTTGGCGAATTCGTGATCGTCCCACTGCGCGATCATCGGGAATTGCTGGTGCAGGCGGCGCAGATCGGAATCGAGGCGATAGCAGGCGAAGCGGAGGCGGTAATCGGCCAGCGTCACCGTGTCATGCGCCGGTTCGATGTCGCGTCCCGGCATCACCGTGTCTGGGTAATAGCCCGGCCGGTATTCATAGAAATAGTCGCCGACATGGACCATCAGGTCCAGATCGCCGCGCCTGGCAGCATGGGCATAGGCGTTGAACCAGCCGAACGGCATGTTCGAGCAGGAGAACAGCCCGATGCCGAAGCGCGAGATATCACCCACCGGCAGTGTGCGGGTGCGGCCCACTTCGCTTTTCGTGCCGTCGGGCGCGACGAAGCGGTAGAAATACCACTTGTCGGGTTCGAGCCCGGACACGACCAGCTTGGCGCAATGGTCGTGTTCAGGAGAAGCCATGACATCGCCGCCGCCCGCGATCTGCCTGAAGTCTTCGGAGAGCGAGACTTCGCAATGCAGCCTGGTTTCTCCCGAACCCACATAGCGGGTCCACAGCAGTACCGAATGGGCCGAAGGCTCACCGCTGGCGATACCATGGGTGAAGCCGCGCGCGGTCAGGATCTGGGCCATGCCCGGCGTGGACAGGGCAGCCAGCCCGAAGGCTCCGGCCTTGATGAGCAGGCGGCGGTCGATGGCGAGTGTCATGGGTTTCTCCTGCAACAGGATCAGTAACGGGCGGTGAGTTCGATGCCGTAGGTGCGCGGCTCGGCGGGAATGAACGTCGGGTAGCCGAAGCCGCCGCCGGTATTGCCCGCATCGAGCAGGTAGCGCTTGTCGGTCAGGTTACGCGCATAGCCTGCGATTTCGAAGCGGTCGCTGGCGAAGGACACGCCGCCGCGCAGGTTCACCAGCGTCACGGGAGTTTGACTGATATTTTCCTTGTTGGGCAGCTCGAAGTAGATCTTGCTGCGGTAGGTCACGCTCGGTGTCAGGAACACGCGGGTACTTTCGGTCACCGGGGCATTCAGCATAAAGCCCGCCGCCCACTGCCACTTCGGCTGAAGGCGGAACTGGTTGCCGCGATAGTCGAGGTTGGACGCCTTATCGTCCACGCCGCCGCTGATGAAGCCGAAGTTGCCGAACACGCGCAGCCAGTCGGTAAAGCGTGCTTCCAGTTCGCCCTCTACGCCCAGGTTGGCGGCGGCACCGGCGCTTTCCGTGACGGTCCTGCCGCTAGGAGTGGACCTCTTCACCTGGAAGTTGCTGTAGTCGTCCTAATAGACGCCCAGCGATCCGGAGAAGATGCCCACGCTGCCCTTGATACCCGCTTCGTAGTTCCAGACCTTTTCCGCCGGGATCGTGCTGAGCGCGGGAACCGGACCGGGAGCGGCCGAAAGCTGGACGACCGGCGAGCGGCGGCCTTCGGAAATCGTGGCATAGAGATTCAGGCTGGGCGTGAGGTGATAGAGCACGTTGAAACGCGGCAGCACCGCATCGAACGAACGCTCCGCCCGGAAGAAATCTCCCCCGGTATCGATGATAGGCAGCAGCGGCACGCCCGCCAGCACGGCATTCGGCTGGAAGGAACCGTAGCCCGAACGGCGCTTTTCGATCAGCACGCGCAGGCCTGCCGTCAGTTCCAGTTCCGGCGTCGGTTTCCACGTCGTATCGCCGAACACGGACCAGGTCTGGTTGCGGCCCTTGTTCTCGAACCAGCTCGCATAGGGAATGGTCGTGGCGAGGCCTTTTAACAGCAGGGCCGTGGCTTGCGATGAGGGTACTGTATTGTCGGGAGCGACGCAGGGCAGGCCCGGGATTTTGTGCAGCGTACACTGGATATATGTGCCTTCCTCGGTGGAGAAGGGCACGTTCTGATAGCTGTCCTCGATGAAGTAGTTCCAGCCGAACGAGGCGCGCCACTGATCGTCGCTATACGTGAAGCGGCCTTCGTGGCTGGCTTCCCAACCCTTGGCGTGTTCGGCGAATTCGAGATACCAGGCGGCCGAGCCATCGGCATCGAACACTTCGAGCGAGTCGAAATCGCGGTAGCCGTTGACGGTGGTGAAGTTCCAGCCGTCCGCGAAATCCCAGCTCGCGGTGAAGTTCACGTCATAGACGTCGCGGGTGAGGCCCAGCTTGTCCGCGCCGAGCACGGCACCTGAAACCGGCGAGCCGCCGAGATAGGCAGGCCCGTACACGCCGTTGACGGAGGTTGATCCCAGCGACTTGCTGAGGAAGGGCGTGCCGGAATTGCGTTCCCGGTCATAAGTGAAGATCAGATCGGCGGTGAAATCGCTGGTCGGCGTGTAGCGCAGCGATCCGCGCAGGCCGAGCTGGTTCTGCGCGTAGAGATCGTTCTGGTTCGGCGCCAGATTGGGAACATAACCGTCGCGCTTGATCCACTGTCCGGCGATGCGCCCTGCCAGCACGTCATTGCCTGCGTTGACGTGGCCTTCCAGCTTGTAGGCATCGTAATTGCCATAGCTGCCGGTCAGTTCGGCCGAGACGCCGGGTTGGGGCCTGGCGGAAATCAGGCTGATCGCGCCGATCGTGGCGGCGGTGCCGAACAGGGTCGCCTGCGGGCCCTTGACGACCTCGACGCGCTCCATATCGTAGAGGCCCTGATAGGCCCCGCGTGAACGCGAGATATCGACGCCGTTGTAATAGAGCGTGACGCGCGGCGACTCCTGTGCCGAGCCGCTGTCGGATGTGATGCCGCGGATCACGAAACCGGGGTTGTTGGCGCTCTGCACCTGCACATTGAGACCGGGCACGTAATTCGACAAGTCGCCAAGGTTGGTCACGCCCAGCTCGCGGATGCGTTCCTGCGATTCGACCGACATCGTGATCGGCACATCGACGGCGCGCTGCTTGACCTTTTGCGCGGTGACCACGATCGAATTTGCGTCGAGCTGAACCGCATCGGCGGGCGCGTCCGCTTCTGCTGCGAATGCGGCCGTGTGAATGCCGGCAAGGCATGAGCCCGCCATCAGCCCGCCGAACAAAGCGCCTAGTTTCAATTCTGTTTCCTTTGGATGCGACGTTTTGAAAGTGTGCCGGTTAAGCGGAGACGATGACGTTTCCATGTCGCATTGCAACAAAGCCGTGTCGGTCGCATTCGGCGTGCCGAGTGCGGTACGGGTTTCGAATGCCCGTCCCTTTCAGCTCCAGGCTCTCCCTAGGCATGCTCCAAGTCATGGAAAATCCGGGAACATGATGATTGACGCGGGTCATCCCGACGTCACAAACCGCGTCCACTGCCTTACCCCCGAAGGAGCCTTCCATGTCCGATTCCCTCCATCCTGATCGCCGTGAGTTTCTGGGCGGTCTGGCCGCCGCGCTGGGCACCGCCGCGGTCGTGCCCGGCAGCGAGGCGGAGGCGCGCGCGCCCAAGCCGGGCGGCCCGAAGCCGGTCAGTGACGCCCGGTTGCGTGAAGCGATCGATACGGTGGTGGTGATCTATGCGGAAAACCGCAGCTTCAACAATCTCTTCGCGGATTTTCCGGGGTTGGAGCAGCCGCTGTCGCAAGTGCCGCCCGAGCGCTTCATCCAGCGCGACCGCGACGGCACGCCGCTGGAGAAGCTGCCGAAGATCTGGGAGGGGCTGGTCCCGCACAAGCAGGTGGTCGAACACACCGAATACCAGATCGGTCCGGACGACCTGCCGCTGATGCCCAATGCGCCTTTCGCGCTCAAGACACCTGAGGGTGATCCGCTGCCGCACGGGCTGGTGACGCGCGATCTGATCCACGCCTTCTACCACAACCAGTGGCAGATCAACGGCGGCCGCAACGACGGGTTCGCGGCCTGGGGCGACGCAGGCGGGCTGGTCATGGGGTACTATGGCGACAACCGCTCGCAGCTGCGCCTGTGGCAGATCGCGCGCGAGTTCACGCTGTGCGACAACTTCTTCATGGGTGCGTTCGGCGGGTCTTTCCTCAACCACCAGTACCTGATCGCCGCGCAGCCGCCGGTCTATCCCGATGCGGACAAGGGGCCGCCCGCCAATCGCATCGCGCAGATCGAAGGCGATCCCAAGGGCATTCGCCTCAAGCTCGATCCGAAGTCTCCGGCCAGCGCCATGGACGGCCCGGCGCGTTTCGTGACGAGCACGCTCACGCCCGACTTCCGGGCGGTCAACACGATGCTGCCGCCCTATGCGCCGACCTATCAGCTCGATCCCGCCAGGCCGGGCTATTCCGACTGGTCGAGCGGGCACACGCTGGTGCCGCAGCAGCACAAGACCATCGGCGACGTGCTCTCCGCCAAGGGCGTGGACTGGGCCTGGTATGCGGGCGGTTGGGCAGCCGCGCTGGAAGGGCACGCCAACGACGGCTCCTATCCCTCGCGCCCGAACTTCCAGCCGCATCACCAGCCGTTCAATTACTATAGCCGCTTTGCCCCCGGCACGGCGGACCGGGCCGAACACTTGCGCGATGCGGGCAAGGGCAGCACGGCGCGGACCAACCGCTTTCTGGCCGATGCCGAGGCGGGCAAGCTGCCGCCGGTCACGTTCTACAAGCCGCAGGGCAACCTCAACATGCACGCGGGCTATTCGGACGTGGACGCGGGCGACCGGCACATCTCGGCCGTGGTCGATGCCTTGCGCGCCAGCCCGCAGTGGGAGCGGATGCTGGTGGTCATCGCCTTTGACGAGAACGGCGGCTGGTGGGACCACGTCGCGCCGCCCAAGGGCGACCGCTGGGGGCCGGGCACGCGCATTCCCGCGATGATCGTCTCTCCGCACGCGGGCAAGGGCACAGTCGATCACACGGTGTACGATACCGGCTCGATCGCGCGCTTCATCACCCGCCGGTTCGGGCTGGAGAAGCTGCAGGGGCTTGCCATGCGCGAAGAGGCGATGATGGCGGCAGGCGGCGTCGCGCCCGGCGATCTGACCGGGGCGCTGGATCTGGGGTAAGGCGGGGCGAATGACTCCAACTTCACATCCCCGCGCAGGCAGGGATACTGCTTTTCGTTACGTTGCGTAAGAGAAGGCAGCGGGGAACGCGCCTTTGCGGGAGCGACGAATGCGAGGATTTTTTTCTGGATCGCCATGGCCCTTCGGGCTTTGTAATGACGTAGTTTCCCGCTCGTGCACGGCTTGTCTCAGCCGTGCACGATCCCGTGCAGCGTAGCGGGCACCGAAGGGTCCTCGATCGTTGCGGGCGTATCGTAGGCATCGCCGTTGACGATTTTGCGCAGCAGGTTGCGCAGGATCTTGCCCGAGCGTGTCTTGGGCAATTGCGGCACGGCATAGACCGTCTTGAGCGCCGCGACCGGTCCCAGTTCCTCGCGCACGGCGCCCACCACGCGCTTGACCAGCGTTTCATCCGCTTCCGCGCCCGCGCGGGCGACTACGAAAGCGACCGGGATCATGCCTTTGATCGCGTCGTCGGCGCCGATCACGGCGCATTCCGCCACGCCGTCTTCCTGCGCGACGATCTGTTCCATCTGGCCGGTCGAGAGGCGGTGCCCGGCGACATTGATGATGTCGTCGGTGCGGCCCATGATGTTGAGGAAACCGTCCGCATCGAAGTGCCCGGCATCGCCCGTTTCGTAGTAGCCGGGGAACCCCTCGAAGTTCTTGGCATAGCCTTTCGGGTTGTTCCACAGCGCGCGGAAGGCGCCGGGCGGCAGCGGGACCTTGATCGCGACCGAGCCGCTCTCGCCATCGGGAACCGGCTTGCCGTCGTCTCCCAGGATCGTGAAGGCATAGCCCGGCACCGGAAAGCCCGCGCTGCCGCGCTTGCGGCGCAGATCCCCCATCGCGACGCAGGTGGCGATGGCGGGCCAGCCGAGTTCGGTCTGCCACCAGTGGTCGATCACCGGCAGGCCGGATTTCTCCTCAAGCCAGGCGATGGTGTCGGGATCGGCGCGTTCGCCAGCCAGGAAGATCGTCTGGCATGGCCCGGTGCCGATTTCGGTGAGGAACCTGGCCTCCGGGTCCTCCTTGCGCACCGCGCGGATGGCGGTGGGGGCGGTGAAGAACGCTTTCACGCCGTGGCGGTCGATCGTGCGCCAGAACGTGCCGGGATCGGGCGTGCCCACCGGCTTGCCCTCGAACAGTACAGTCGTCGCGCCTGCCAGAAGCGAGGCGTAAACGATATAGCTGTGGCCCACGACCCAGCCCACGTCCGAGGCCGCCCAGAACACGTCGCCCGCGCCGATGCCGTAGATATTGGCCATCGACCATGTCAGCGCCGTGGCATGGCCGCCATTGTCGCGCACGACACCCTTGGGCGTGCCGGTCGTGCCCGAAGTGTAGAGGATATAGAGCGGATCGCTGGCCGCCACCGGCACGCAGGCGGGAACCGGCGCCTGCGCGGTCCTTTCGCGGAGGTCCATCCAATCGAGATCACGCGGGGCGGAAAGCGCCGCCGTCACTTGCTCACGCTGGAAGAGCACGACGTGATCGACCGTATGCCTCGCCAGCTTCAACGCCTCGTCGACCATTGGCTTGTAGGGGATGGTGCGCTGGCCTTCGATGCCGCAGGACGCGGTCATCAGCACTTTGGGCGTGGCATCGTCGATGCGCTTGGCAAGTTCCAGCGGGGCGAAGCCGCCGAACACCACCGAATGGATCGCCCCCAGCCGCGCGCAGGCGAGCATGGCGAAGGCCGTCTGCGGGATCATCGGCATGTAGATCACCACGCGTTCGCCCCTGGTGACGCCCAGTGATGCAAGCATGGCGGCGACGCGGCCCACTTCTTCCAGCAATTCGGCATAAGTGTAGGTCTGGATCGTGCCGGTGACCGGGCTGTCGTAGATCAGCGCTCTGGTATCGCCCCGCCCGGCGGCGACATGGCGGTCCACGGCGTTGTGGCAGGTGTTGATCCGCCCGCCGGGGAACCAGCCGTCCGCCTCGTTCCAGCCGGAGGCAGGCGCCTGTACCCAGTCCAGGGCTTTGGCGGCTTCGAGCCAGAACCCCTGCGGGTGGTCGATGCTGGCCTGCCAGGCGGCTTTGTAGGCGTCACTCATTCGGGTCTCCGTCTCAGCGCAGGGTCTTTGCAAGCAGCACCAGCGTGGGGTCGTGGTCAAAGGGTTCGGGGACAAAGCCCTTTTCGCGCTCCAGTTCGATCGCGGCGTGGTTGTCACGGCTTTCGATGGAGATCACCCGCCGCACCCCGCGCTCCTGCGCTTCCCCAGCGAGGAAATCGAGCAGCGCCCAGCCGACACCCTTGCCTTTGTAATCGCTGCGGACAGAAACCGCGATTTCTCCGGTATCGAGCCCGGCATCGCAGGCCAGCAGGGCGGAGGCTACCAGTTCGCCGTCGTCGAAGGCAAGGAAGCTTTCCGACTGGAAATGGTCCGCCTTCAGCAGCGGGGCCATCTGTTCGTGGCTGACGTGCTCGCTCGCCGAGAGAAAACGAAAGCGCCGGTCATCGTCGCTGACGGCATCGAAGAACGCCCCCAGCGCGGGTTCGTCGCTTTTTGAGGCCGGGCGGACGGTCAGGTTGATGCCGGTGCGGGTGGTGAGTTGGGGTGTCTTGGTCATGATGACTCCATCGGCTGAACCAAAAGGGAGCGCCGCGCCTTGACCTGAGGCAATTCCCTCCATCGAGGCGCGGCGCCGTGAGACAATCAGGCGTCGATATTTCTCCTGAATGTCTCGGGCAGGAAAAGCAGGCCGATGACCACTGTCGCTACGGCCACCACGACCGGATACCACAGGCCATAGTATATATCGCCAGTGGCCGCGACCATAGCAAAGGCCGTGGTCGGCAGGAAGCCGCCGAACCAGCCGTTACCCAGATGATAGGGCAGCGACATCGAGGTATAACGGATGTTGCTCGGGAACAGTTCCACCAACATGGCGGCG
>JARROF010000135.1:0-13536 GCA_037384205.1 Novosphingobium sp.
GGGTTTTGATGCAGTGGTGAAGTTCGCGCAAACCAGCGCAGGTTCTAGGCTGGCTGCGTGATCGCACACCTTTTGCGTTGATGCGTTTAGATGCAGCTGTGGGCTGCCCCCTTAGTGCTGGACAGAGACCCCAGCATGGTTCCCGCACCCGCGTCGAGGCACGTGTTTTCCGCACACGCGGCGGCCGCGCCTGGCACGGCCCTTGCGCTTGGCGCCCCTGCCAAGCCCCAGGCGGCGCAAGCCGCCCCTCACGCCGGTGCGTCCGGCGCTCCGTCAGCGGCGGGATGGGGCATTGGGGCATAATGATCAGAACAAATTGACGCCTGAGGGCGCGCCAGCGGCCTCAGTCCTCTTATCCTTTTGTTCTTATGGAGGGGTACAATGCCAATGTGGCACTCGCACTCGGATAGGAGGCGTGACCAAGCATTTCGAGATGCAGGCGCAGGCCTTCCGGATCGCCGTGATACATGTGCGCGAGCCGATCTTGCGATGAGGCACCGGCAAGGGCTCTGCGCTCTGCCGCGTCACGCCCCAGGGCGGTCCCCAGCGCGCCGGTAAGGCTCGCCACCAGCTTGGCCGCCTTGCCGCCCAAACGCGTGGGCACCGGGCCGGAACCCTCCAACTTTCTCGTGGTCTCGCGCAGCTTGTCGCCCAGCTTCTGACGCAGCGTGCGCACGATTTCGATCGGAAGCCTGGCGAGATCGATGAAGTAGGCGTTGCTGGTCTGCTTGCGCTGTGGACCCTCGCCGGGCGCATGGCCTGTCTTCACCGTGCGGCGCGTCCAGTCGATCATCCGCTCCCGCCGCAAGACATCCAGCTGGCGCACGACGGTGCGGCGCGAGAGCTTGCACGTCGCGGTGATCGTGTCGAGCGAGGGATCGCAGCGGCCGGTCCTGAAGTCCATGTGGCTGACCAACGCCTCGAAGACCCGCATGGCATTGGCGCAGATTGGCAAGGGCTTGCCCGGCTTCCTGATGTGATCCGCATACTGCCAGATCGCCTTGCGGATGACATCGAAGAACCGGAAGGCGTTCTCGTTGCGCTCGCTCACCTGCCAGTAGATGGTCGAGACCTGTGCGCGCGGATTGTCGATGTCATAGCTGCGCCGCCAGGCGGCGTCGGGACTACGCCGGCCGTTCATGGCCGGCCTCCCATCTCGTGAACCGCTAGCGGCGCGGTCCCTCGAGCAGCGTCATCGCCGGCGGCATGTCCACCAACAGCAGGTCTGCCCATTCCTGCGCTATCTCGCGCCGACGCGGCATGTAGGCGGCCCGGTTGTAGCTTGCCTCCACACCTTCCGGAATGTGCGCCAGCATCAGATCTATGATCGCCCGGTCCCCGGCCAGGCCTTGGGCCTGCGCCCGTTCGTTCATGATTGTCGAGAAGGTCGAGCGCCAGCCATGCGGCACATGCCGCCCATGTGCGACAAGGCGATTGTAGAGATAGCCGACCGCATTCTCGCTGATCGGCTTGTGGGCGTGGCGCTGGCTGGGGAAAACCAATCGGCTGTAAGGAGCAAAGGCCCGCGCGGCATCCAGCACTTCCACAGCCTGCCTCGAGAGCGGCAGCATGAAGTCGAAGCGCGCATCGATCTTGCGCTCGAGCTTGAGCTTCATGCGTGCGGCAGGGATCCGCCAGACCGGCTCTTCCCGGTCCAACCCCTCCAGTTCCGACCACATTGTCGTTCGCAGCACGCCCTGCCGCAGGGCGGTAAGCGCCAGCATGCGCGAGGCCAGCTTGGTCATCGGATGGGCTGGGGCCTCTTCTACCGTTCGCAGCAGGGCACGCGCTTCCTCCAGCGTCGCCAGCGCTGGCTGGCGTCCCTTGATGAGGGGCTTGAGCGCAGCGCGTATCGGTGCTGCCGGATCGGCCTCGGCAAGGCCTGAGGCAATGGCGTAGGAATACACCGCCGAGATTCGCTGGCGCACACGCCGCGCCGTTTCGATCGAGGGACGATCCTCGATCGCACGCACCACTTCCAGCACCATGGGCGAAGTGATTCCCTTGACCGGCAAGCCGCCGATCTTCGGAAACACATCCTGTTCGAGGCTCTTGAGCACATCGGCGGCATGGCGCGGCACCCAGCCGCTCATCTGCTGGCCATGCCATTCGCGCGCCACGGTCTCGAAGGTCGCAGCGGCTTCGTCGAGGCGAACGGCAGCAAGCTGCTTCGCCTGCAGCGAAGGATCTACGCCGCTCCTGAGCAGGCGCGCCGCATTCTCGCGGGCTTCGCGGGCGGAGCCGAGATTCATCTCCGGATAACTGCCGAGCACAAGGCGCTTTTCCTTGCCGGCAAAGCGGTATTTCCAGCGCCAGGAACGAAATCCGGTCTTCGTAACGAAGAGATAGAGGCCATGCGCATCGGCAAGCTTGTAATCCTTCTCGCCCGCCTTCGCCTTCCTGCACTGCAGATCGGTCAGCACCCAGTGCCCCCAATCCCGAAAATTGATGCCCCCATAATGCCCCCAAGCTACCTGCGCTTGCATGAGAACATATGAAATACACGGAGACTGTAAATGCGCAAGAAATATAGCATTTATGCGCCCCTCGGGGCGCCATGAGATCGGAAGAGATTAGAAAGTGGCGGAGCGGGAGGGATTCGAACCCTCGATACGGGGTTACCGTATACACACTTTCCAGGCGTGCGCCTTCGACCACTCGGCCACCGCTCCGCATCGCTGGTGAGCCGGCGCCCTAGCGTGGGTTGCGGGGTTTCGCAAGCGGTCTGCGCATGGCATCTACCTCCGTATGCGCAAATTTCTTCCAAGCCTTGTTCCTGTAGTACTCGCGGCCTCGGCCCTGTCCGGCCCCGCCGCAGCAACGAAGCAAGCCGCACCGCAAACGCCAGATCAAATTGTGAACACCGCCCCGGCAGCAGACTGGGTGCCTATCGCACCGTCCGACTTGCTGGTGATGGATCTGGCACCCAATGCTACAGGACGGCCGCGCCGCGTGATCATCCAACTCATGTCCGCACCATTCTCACAAGGATGGGTCGACAATATCCGCAAACTCGTGGCCGTACGGTGGTATGACGGGATCGCAGTCGTGCGGGTGCAGGACAACTACGTTGTGCAATGGGGCGATCCCGATGGCGAAATACCAGGCAAGGCCATGCCACTGCCTGACGGACTGCGCGCAGTACCGGAAAGCGAATATGCGATCGCTGTTCTCAACGTGGAACCTATCGTTCGGCCAGGCGCAAATAGCATGAACGCGTCCGGAACCCTCCTGACGGAAACGGCAAAATGGCCCGTCACGTTTCTCTCTGCAGGCCGCGACGCATATGCGAGTATGAGCGGCTTCATGAAGGGCTGGCCTTTCGCCCATAGTGTCTCGAACGGAGCCGACATCTCCTCGATCAGCGGGTATGCTTGGCCCACCCATTGCTACGGCACGGTCGGCGTCGGCCGCAATATCTCGCCCGATACCGGGACGGGCGCGGAACTCTATGTCGTTATCGGTCAGGCGCCGCGCCAGCTGGACCGCAATATCGCCGTGGTCGGCCGCGTCATCGCGGGGATGGAAAACCTCTCCTCGCTTCCGCGCGGGACGGGCGAGCTGGGTTTCTACAGGACGGCCGAAGAGCGCACCGTCATTCTTTCCGCGCGCATGGGCAACGAAGTACCGGACCTGCCCGCCTACGAATACCTCTCCACCGCGAGCAAAAGCTTTGCCGCCTACGTGGACAGGCGCGCTAACCGGCAGGACGATTTCTATATCCAGCCCGCGGGCGGAGTGAGCCTCTGCAACGTGCCGGTGCCCGTCCGCGCCGTGCCGGGGCAGCCTTGAGGGCGCGGCAGCAATGATACCCACCCCCTCCGAACGCCTCTCTCACAAGGGGCGTCTCTGGCGCTGGACCGGGGCGTCCGGCAGCGGGACATGGCATTTTGTCACCATCGACGGGGAAGCGGGCGAAGCGCTTTCCGCCACGGCTCTGATGCGCAAGCTCGAAGGCACAGCGCGCGGTTTCGGTTCGCTCAAGGTCAAGGCACGTATCGGCGATACGGCCTTCGCGACATCTCTGTTTCCCAGCAAGAGCGACGGCAGCTGGCTGCTGCCCGTCAAGGCCGCCGTCCGCAAGACGGAGGACCTCGCCGACGGGGATGACCTGGAAGTCTTTCTGGAAATCTGACCTGCCTCTTGGGCCCGGATCAGATACGCACGGCTTCCGTCACAGCCTCGCTGGCCCGCAAGGCGCCGATGATGCGCGTGAGGTGCGCCAGATCGGCAACTTCGAGATCCACCTCGTAAGTCCCGAAAGGATCGTCGCGCTGAACCATGTTCAGGCTGGCGACATTGGCGCGGTTGGACGCGAAAACCTGCGTTACTTCGGCGAGCGTACCGGGGCGATTGTACAGCACCAGCCGCAACCGCCCCACCGCCCCGGTGGTCCGTTCCCCCCAGGACAGGTCGAGCCAGTCGGCATCGACACCATTGGCCAGTGTGAGACAGTCGATCGTATGGACTTCCACTTTCTTGTCTGGACGACGCAGGCCGACGATGCGGTCTCCCGGCACCGGGTGGCAGCATTCGGCCAGCTCAAAGCCCATACTGGGGGTGAGCCCCCGGATCGAGATCGCCTTTTCGGCATGAGTCCATTCGGGATCTTCAGGCAGTTCGGCCGTGCTGCCGGGCACCAGCGCTTCCATCACGTCGCGATCACTCAGGCGGGCCGAGCCGATGGCGAACATCAGGTCTTCCTCGTCGCGCAGTTCCAGCCGCTTGATCGCGCTGGAAATCGCCTTCTTGCCGATTCGCTGCGGCAGGCGGTCCGCGATGTCGTCGAACAGCTTGGTGCCGATCTCGGATATCTCCGCCCGCTCCTTGGCGCGAACCGCGCGACGGATCGCGGCGCGGGCCTTGCCGGTGACGACGAAGCCCAGCCACGATAACTGCGGCTCCGAATTGGGGCTCTTGATGATCTCCACGACATCGCCATTGGCAAGCTGCGTGCGCAGCGGCACGTGGCGTCCGTTGATCTTGGCCCCCACCGCCGCATTGCCGAGATCGGTGTGCACGCCATAGGCGAAATCGACAGCGGTCGATCCCTTGGGCAGCTGGTGCAGCGCGCCCTTGGGCGTGAAGGCGAAGATGCGGTCTTGATAGATGGCCAGCTTGGTATGTTCGAGCAGTTCCTCGGCGTCGTGGCTGGCATCGACGATCTCGATCAGGTCGCGCAGCCATCCCACCTGCCCGTCCGGCCGGGTGCCCCCCTGCTTGTAGGCCCAATGCGCGGCGAGGCCGAATTCGTTGGTGCGGTGCATTTCTCTGGTGCGGATCTGCGCTTCCATGCGCATCGAGTTCTCATAGATCAGCGCAGTGTGCAGCGAGCGGTAACCGTTGGACTTGGGCGTGGAGATATAGTCCTTGAAACGCCCCGGGATCATCTGCCAGGTCCGGTGCAGCACGCCCAGCGCGCGATAGCAGTCGTCCGGCGTTTCGGTGAGGACGCGGAACGCCATGATATCGGTGATCTGCTCGAACGTCACATGGCGTTCGGCCATCTTCTTCCAGATCGAATAGGGATGCTTTTCGCGCCCCGTCACTTCCACCTGAACGTCCGCTTCAGCCAGCGCCTGTTTGATGGCGAGCGCGATATCGTCGACCTGCCCGCCTTCCTGATTGCGGATCTGCGCCAGGCGGCCGGTGATCGTGGCATAGGCTTCCGGCTCAAGCTGCTCGAACGCCAGCAGCTGCATTTCGCGCATATATTCGTACATGCCCACGCGCTCGGCCAGCGGGGCATAGATATCCATGGTCTCACGCGCGATACGCTGGCGCTTTTCCGGCCGCTTGATGAAGTGCAGCGTGCGCATGTTGTGCAGACGGTCCGCCAGCTTCACCAGCAGAACCCGCAAGTCCGCGCTCATCGCCAGCAGGAACTTGCGCAGGTTTTCCGCAGCGCGCTCGCTCTCGGTCATGACCTCGATCTTCGAGAGCTTGGTAACGCCGTCGACCAGTCGCGCGACATCGGGCCCGAACAGCTTCTCGATCTCGCCGATCGTGGCGAGCGTGTCCTCCACCGTATCGTGGAGCAAGGCGGTGATGATGGTCTGCTGATCGAGCTTCAGCTCGGTCATCAGCCCGGCGACTTCCACGGGATGGCTGAAATAAGGGTCCCCGCTCGCGCGCTTCTGCGTGCCGTGCTTCTGCACGGTATAGACATAGGCACGGTTGAGCAGGGCCTCATCAGCCTCCGGTGCGTATTCCTTGACGCGTTCTACAAGTTCGTACTGGCGGAGCATGCTATCCTGACATGTCAGGATTTTTTGCAACGCGGCAAGAGGCAAGCCGATAAATTGCACATTTTGCAACGGTGGCAGATGCTCCAACGCCAGAACCTAGGGCTACTGCGTAGGTGAAGAGAAAACCTTAACAGAGGGGTTATCATGCCGTCCTCAATCCTGTGGAACAGGAGCCAATGGGCGACACCCCGCCAGAAAGCGAAACGTCCACACACACACAACGACACAGTGAAGAGGCGCTTGGAAATGGCTGGAACGGCAGGTCTCAAACTCGCGGAAACTGCTCCCCACGCCGGATTTGCGGCTTTCACAACCGTCGGCAGCCATTCCGAAAACGAGCACCGCCCACGCGCGCCACGCCAACGAACCCTGATCCGCGCCGTCATGCACGCCCCCGGCCTGCCCGGGCACGAAGTGATTGTCCGCGATGTATCGGAACGCGGCATGCGCGTCGCCTCACGCGGGATCACTGCGCATGTCGGTGAAACACTGGGCATCATCCTGCCCGGGGACATCGAAGTCCAGGCCCGGGTCTGCTGGGTAAAAGGCGAGGAATTCGGTGCAGAACTCTTCGAGGAACTCGACCTGCGGCGGCTCGGATTGACCAATCAGCGCCGCCACGCCCGCAGCGCAGGCGACGTCATTCACTGGCTGATCAACGAACGGCTGCAAACCCCGGTCGCGCAGCCCTTCCACACTCGCCTGCGCTGTTGCTGAGCAGCAGAACGGATCAGGTCACCATATCTCTGATCTGGTCCCAGTGCGCCTCGATCGCCGCGGCACCCGCGGCCATGGCCCGGCGGATCTTGGCGGGATCGAACTCCAGCGTATCTGAATAATCCTCAAGTGGTTCGATCGTGCGGACCGGCACAAAGCGATAGCGGGCCACTGTCTCGTCCAGCGGCGCGAGCAGCCGGAGCACTTCCTCCGGAGAGTTTCCCGCCTGCGTCAGTTCGGTCCACATCCTGTCCCGTGCCTGCAAGGTATCGTTAATAAGCCCCGTGTTTGCCAGATCATTGCGCGAGACTTCAGCCTGCAGAAGCCCGACTGAACGCAAGCCGATCGACACGAGGCCTCCAAAGGTCTTGTCATCCGCACCACCGGCGGGTGGCGATGCACGAATAACCAGAATGCCACTGGGATTTTCCTTCATGGCCGCGCCCAAAGGCGTAACATCTCGCACACCGCCATCGACCCATTGCCGGCCGTCGCTGGTTTCCAACGGATCGAAATAGACCGGCATGGCGCAACTGGCGTAGACCCAATTATCGGTCCCGGGCACGCTTTGATCAATCGTCCGGAAATCGCCCGACTGCAGATTCACCACCCCCAGCCGCAACCCGATCCCCGAAGCGGCCAGCCGCGCCGGATCATAGAGCCCTGCCAGCAGCTTGCGCAGCGGCCGCGCGTCGTAGATCGCCTTGGAACCAAACAGCACGGCGAACGGCAGGAAGCGCTTCTTGTAGATGTCGCTGTCCTTCCTCAGGCCGAGCCAGAACGCCTTGAGCCGCTCGATATCGCCTTGCGCGGCCCCCAACGCCTGAATTGCACCGGTGGACGTGCCGACCACGACGTGCGGCTTCACACCATACCTGGTCATGAGCGCATCGAGCGCCCCCACCTGGAACGCACCCTTCGCTCCGCCCCCGCTCAACACGATGGCCAGTTTCTTGCTCACGCTGTTCCTTTCCTGATGCCCGCTGCGAAGAATTTCCGCGCCTGCTTTCCATAGACGCAAATCCCGGCGCAGTTAACTTATGGAAACGATCGCTGCCTATTTGGCGGAAACCGGTGCAAACCTCATCAAATGAAACACTTCGTGCGCAAATTTTTGACAGCTTGATCAATCTCCGCCCGTGCCCAATAGTGCCTGGGTGAACGAGCCCATTGTCGATCCTACTCCGGCGAACAACGGCCCCTCGGCCGTGCTGCCCGCGCGTCCTGAACCGATCCGCCTGTCCGCCGGGATGCCGGTGATATTCCTGCAGAACGGATGGGACCCGGATTATACCGAAGCCGGCACGCCGCTCTCGCCCAATTGGCACAAGTCCAACGCGCTCAAGACCATGCGCAAACGCCCGGAGCTGGCGGGCCGGTTCCTGGCGCGCGGCGGATGGGACTATGAACTGGTCGATGCCCTCACCCCAAAGGATGGCGACTTGCGCGTGCACAAGCCGCGCTACTCGGCCTTCTTCAATTCGCAACTCGATAGCGTGCTCCGCGCCCGCGGCATCCGGACGCTGGTATTCACCGGCATTGCCACCAATGTCTGCGTCGAATCCACGTTGCGCGACGGTTTCCATCTCGAATACTTTGGCGTTCTTCTCGAAGACGCGACCCACCACCTGGGACCCGACTTCATGCAACAGGCCACGGTCTACAACGTCGAGAAGTTTTTCGGCTGGGTGAGTACGGTAGCGGATTTCCGCACGGCCGTCCGCCAGCTTCCGCCAAAGGAATAGTGCGATGCCTTTCGAACCGATCAACCCGCCCCGATTCCCCACTCCGATCGCCCCGTATTCGGCCGGGACGAAAGCCGGAAACACCATCTATGTCTCGGGCATGCTGGCGCTGGGCGAAGGCGGTACAGTGCTCTATCCGGGTGATGCCGCCGCCCAGACCCGCTATGTGCTGGAAGCGATCAAGACCACGGTCGAAGCCGCCGGGGGAACCATGGCGGATGTGGCGATGAACCATATCTTCCTGAAAGACCTGGCCGACTATCCCGCTTTCAACGCGGTCTATGCCGAATACTTCCCGGGCGACAAACCCGCGCGCTATTGCATCCGGTGCGATCTGGTGAAGCCGGGCTGCCTCGTTGAAGTCGCCTCGGTCGCCCACCTTGCCTGAGGCCGCAGGGCTTTATTACGAGGTTCACGGCCCGGCAAATGCTCCGCCGGTGATCCTTTCGAGCGGACTGGGCGGTTCGGCCGGATACTGGGCGCCGAATATTCCGGCTCTGGCCAGGCAGCACCGTGTCATCGCCTATGACCATCGCGGAACCGGCCGAAGCGACCGCGCCTTGCCCTCAAGCACATCCGTAGCCGACATGGCGGAAGATCTGCTCGCGTTGATGGACGCACTGGAGATGGAACGCGCCAGTCTTGTCGGCCATGCGCTGGGCGGCATGATCGGGATTGAGGCTGCACTCTCGTCAGGGCGAATCGAACGGCTTGTAGCCATCAATGCCTGGCGCACGCTGTCCGCGCACACCCGCCGCTGCTTCGAAGCGCGGCTCGCGCTGCTGCGTTCGGCCGGGGCAGAGGCCTTCCTGCAGGCACAACCGCTGTTTCTGTTTCCGCCCGACTGGATCGCCGGCCATGACGCCCGGCTTGCTGCCGAACTGCCGCATCACCTTGCCGCCTTTCCCGGGGCGGAAACGATGGAAAAACGTATTGCCGCCGTGCAGGCCTATGCACCGCATCCGGCCGCCATCGCCTCGCTGCCGCCCCTGCTGGCCATCGCCACACGCGACGATTTTCTGGTGCCCTTCGCATCCGCACGCGAACTCGCGGCCTCATTCCCGGGCGCCCGGATCGAGACTTTCAAATGGGGCGGCCATGCCTGCAATGTGACCGATCCGGACCGCTTCAATTCCATCGCGCTCGCATTTCTCAGGAGCTAGGCCATGCAAGTCGGCGTCTTCGTTCCCATCAACAACAACGGCTGGCTGATCAGCACCACATCGCCGCAGTACATGCCCACGTTCGATCTCAACAAGGAGATCGCCCTGCGCGCTGAAAAGCACGGGCTCGATTTCCTGCTTTCGATGATCAAGCTGCGCGGGTTCGGCGGCAAGAGCGAATTCTGGGAATACGGGCTGGAAAGCTTCACCCTGATGTCGGGCCTTGCCGCCGTGACGGAGAAGATCAAGATCTTCGCCACCTGTCCCACGCTGATCATTCCGCCCGCCTTCGCCGCCCGCATGTGCAACACGATCGATTCGATCAGCCACGGCCGTTTCGGACTCAATCTGATCACCGGATGGCAGCCCCCCGAATATACCCAGATGGGCCTCTGGCCGGGCGAGGAGCATTTCCGTAACCGCTACCAGATGCTCGACGAATACGCCCGGATCCTGCGCGAGCTGTGGGAGACCGGCCGCAGCGACTTCAAGGGCGACTACTACCGGATGGACGATTGCCTGGTACGGCCCCAGCCGCAGGGCGACATGAAGATCATCTGCGCGGGATCGTCCGACGCCGGGCTCGGTTTTTCGGCCAAGTGGGCGGACTATGCCTTCTGCCTGGGCAAAGGCGTCAACACGCCTACGGCCTTCGCATCCAACAACGAACGCCTCGCGAAGTTCACCGCCGAGACCGGTCGCGACGTGAAAGTCTTCGTCCTCATCATGATCATCGCCGCCGAAACCGATGAGAAAGCCATGGCCAAGTGGAAACTCTACAACGACGGTGCCGATCTCGATGCCATCGCCTGGCTGGCCGATCAGGGCGCCAAGGACACCGTCAATACCGATACCAACGTGCGCCAGTTGGCCGCTCCCGAAGGCGCGGTAAACATCAACATGGGCACGCTTGTCGGCAGCTATGAAACCGTGGCGAAAATGCTCGACGAAATGGCCGAAGTGCCCAACACCGGCGGCGTGTTGCTGACTTTCGATGACTTCATCGAGGGTGTCGAAAATTTCGGCACCCGCATCCAGCCGCTGATGAAGAGCCGGTCAGGACAGGCCGCTTGACGACAGGAGCGCGCGCGGCTGTCCGCGCGCGCTCCATACCTTGTCAGAAGCTCACACGCACCCCCGACCTGGACGAAAGCCATCTTGTCGAACACATTGAACGCATTCAGCGCAATCTGCATGCGGCCATTCGGCCGGATCTGCACGAAGGGACTGAAAATCACGTAACCCGGCTGCTTGAGCAGGTTGGAATCCTGCGCAAAGCTGCTGGTCGTGCCATTGATGCTGGTGCCGACCGTGAAGCGTTCGGTCTCGAACTGCGGACGCGCATAGAAGAACAAGTCGGGCTGGTGACGCGGCCGGTTGCCTTCGATAGCCGGATCAGCCTCATCCCGGCCGATTTTCGCCTTGGTGTAAGTCGCTCCCAGCGAAAGGCTGAACGGCCCCGTCCGCGCTTCGGCTTCAAGCTCGATACCCTTGGCGCTGTAGGACCGGTTGATGGGAATAACCACCGTCTGCCCGGTTTCGTCCGCCGCGATCTGATAGTTCTTGTCGCTGGTCGAGGCCCAGAAGCCGGTCACGAACACGGAAAGATGGTCCGTACGATACTTCGCGCCAACTTCCGCCTGCTTGACGTAGCCAAAAGCCGTCGAAGGATCGGTCAGCCTGCCGGTTGCCGCATCTTGCGAAGGTGGGAAGAGCAAACGGTCCGCGCCGGCACGTGCGCCGCGGCTGTAACGGCCGAATACCGAAAACTGGTCTGCAACGCGGTAGTTCGCACTCACAGAGTAGGAGAGATAGTGGTAGTTGTAATGGACCGGCCCCGGCTCGCCGAGCGGCAGAATCGTAACATCAGTTTCGATCGGCACGATTACGCCATCGCCGTTCATATCGATAGCGGCAGAGCCCACGCGCCCTTCGCCAAGATCGACACTGAAGAGTTGCCCTCTGACCCGGCCGGTATCGTAGCGCAGGCTGGCACCCAGAGCGATTTTGCCGATATGGAAGTTGACCGAGCCGTATGGCGCCAAAATCCGGTACTTCGTATCATAGCGCCGATGATAGGTCGGGGCGGCCCCAAGCGCATAGCTGGTGATGCCACCCTGCGTCACCGGAGCCCCGCCGGCCGTATAGACATCGACGAGTGCCGAGTTGCCGCCACCGGCCAGATCCTGAACATACGTGAGGAAATCCCAGTACATGTTCATTTTCTGCTGCGAGAAATAAAGGCCTGCGGTCGTGGTGAACTTGCCGCCGCCCACGTTCCATACCCGACTTGCGCGCAAGTCGTTGGTAAGGTTATCGAGACTGTTCAGCTTGGCATTGATGTGCAGCCCATAGCTGAGCAAGCCGTTGCCGTTGATCGCCGATGGATCAGCTATCATCTGTCCGGCATTGGGCCCGGAGGCATAACCGAAGCTTCCTCCCGGCGCGCCAAGTATCAGCCCGACCACGCCGGCCGGAGCCGTGACGAATGAGATCAATTCATTATATTCGCCGGAAATACCGGCAAAGCGGAACCTGTCGGTAATGGTCCATTTCGCAACGTCGAACCGTGTTTCAAACCCCACGGACTTGATCTTGGCGCGAAGGCCGTTGCGCAAATCCTGCGTTACCGGCTGATTGTTCTGATCCAGCCCCGGAGTCGCCGAAGTATTCTTGTTGATCAGCGCATCACTGCGAATATCGAGCCCCGGCAGATTCTCGAACCTGGGCGAGGAATTGGTCCCGCTTATTCCGACCGGATAGAGCCCATAGGCCGGCTCCCGATCATCAAGATACTTCGCATAGAGCCGCACATAACCGCCGCCTGGCAGTTCCTTGGTGACGTTGGCCTTGAACTGTCCGCCCTTGAAAGCATCAAACCCCGTATCGCGGGGCCCCTCGCCCTGGCGGTAGAACCCCCCGACGTTGAAGCGCATGCTGTCCGAAAGTCGGCCGCCATAATCGAAGTCGAGCCGGTACCGTTCGTAACCGAGACCTACCGACAGTTCAGCGATACCACCTTCCTGCTCCCCGGTCCGGGAAATGAAGTTGACGACACCGCCCGGCGAATTCGACGCGAAAGTCGAGGCCGAGCCGCCGCGGATCGACTGAATCTGTGCGACACTGAGATCGGGACGGATAAATTGATCGACCGAGGCAAAGTGAATGTCGCCGAATTCGAGGACCGGCAACCCGTCTTCCTGAATTTGCAGGAACTTGGACCCGTCTGCTGCCAGAGGCAGCCCCCGGATTGAAATCGCCGAGAAACCGTCGCTCCCCGAGGATTCGGCGCGGATTCCCGGCAAATTGCCGACAATCTCAACCACTGACGTGGCCGAAATCTTCTGGATGTCTTCCTGATCGAACGTACTTGCGGAAATTGCGGTATCCAGCATGTCGCGGCCCTTGGCCACACCCGTGGTAAAGGTCCTCTGCTTGGCCGGACCTGACTGAACGGCGCTTCCTTCACTCCCCTCACCCTGACTGGCGACAGCGGTATCCTCCGCCCAGGCCGGCACAGCAATGGCAAGCGACGAGACGGACAATAGTATAGTTAGCTTTTTCATGAGCTCTTCCGGCATCCTCCCTATTGGTTGGATCGGTTTACTCATGCAGGACAAAACCCGCAGTTTCCCGCCGCTACGTAATCGTCCAAGGAACTGC